>NZ_JAQDGZ010000016.1:0-74739 GCF_027663865.1 Coprococcus sp. AF99-45 | reverse complement strand
CGGAATTTCCTATGAAATAAAAAAGAACCAGGGGAAATCCCCTGATTCTCTTCGTTTTTTTAGAATCCCAGTTCTTCATTCACCAGAATCACTTTTATTCTGTTTGGAACATGGCTGAATCTTGTAATCAGTGTCTGACAGCAGATACTTTTCGGAGATTTACAGTTGGAACAGACACCTGTCTTCGCACACGGAAGCCCTTCAAAACGCTGTCCGTTAATCGGAGCTGCCACATACTTTGCACGGGCATATGCATCCTCTGCACTTCTTACAATTTTGTTCATGCCAACGATCATCAGAACATTTTCCGGTCCGTAAGAAATAGCTGCCACACGGTTTGCATTTCCATCTATATTAACCAGTATCCCATCTTCCGAGATTGCATTACAGCTTGCCAGAAAATAATCGCAGTTAAGTGCCTGATGCATCATCTCTGCTTTTTCCTCCGGTGTCGCACACAGATCTCTGTCCAGCACTTTATAATTTCCTTTATGAAGTGCTTCAGGAAGACCAATTGCCTTAATGCTCATAGACCCTCCCCAACTGATGCTGCTTCCTTCCGGAATCAGCTCCAGTGCAAGGGCAAGTGCCTCTTCTTTGGTCTGTACATAATGTCCCTCCATCTGACGGGACTTCAAATTCTTTATCACCTGCTCAGCGAGCAGATCATTTCGCTTTGTAACGAATTTATCCATTATTCAACCACCTGGATCCATCCTTCCGGTGCTTCGATGTGTCCCATCTGAATTCCGGTAAGTGTTTCATATAATTTCTTGATAACAGGTCCCATCTCATCCATTCCGCTTGGGAAGCAGATTTCTTTACCATGATCTACAATCTTTCCAACCGGTGAAATAACTGCTGCTGTTCCGCAAAGTCCGCATTCTGCAAAGTCTTTTACTTCATCAAGATATACTTCTCTTTCTTCTGTCTCAAGTCCAAGATAATGTTCTGCCACATAAAGAATAGAACGTCTTGTAATAGATGGAAGGATACTGTTTGACTTCGGAGTAACTACTTTACCATCTTTTGTGACGAAGATGAAGTTTGCTCCACCTGTCTCTTCTACTTTTGTTCTTGTTGCTGCATCCAGATACATATTCTCTGCATAGCCTTCTTCATGTGCTGTTACAATTGCATGTAAGCTCATTGCATAGTTAAGACCAGCCTTGATATGTCCTGTTCCATGCGGTGCTGCACGGTCAAAGTCTGAGACTTTAATTGTGATCGGCTTTGCGCCGCCCTTGAAATATGGTCCTACTGGTGTTACAAATGCACGGAACTGATATTCGTCAGCAGGTTTAACTCCGATAACCGGATTGCTTCCGAACATATATGGACGGATATAAAGGGACGCTCCTGATCCGTAAGGTGGTACATAAGCCGCATTGGCTTTTACTACCTGTACGATTGCATCTACAAAACGTTCTTCCGGAAATACCGGCATCTCAAGTCTTCTTGCGGAATCAGCAAATCTCTTTGCGTTCATATCCGGGCGGAATACAACGATGCGTCCGTCTTCTGTTGTGTATGCCTTCATACCTTCAAATACTGACTGGGAATACTGCAGAACACCTGCACACTCATTCAATACAATGTTGGCATCTTCTGTCAGGCATCCATCATCCCACTTTCCATCTTTGTAATTTGAAACATATCTCTTTTCGGTCGGGATATAACCAAATCCTATGCTTGACCAGTCAATCTGTTTCTTTTCCATTGTAATTCCTCCATTCCCTTGTTGCTTCTTACAGTAACATATATCTAAATTATAATTTTTGCTTCCCGTATTTTAAATCCTACGGATTACATATCGCTATTATATTACTTCTGTTTTTCAAATTCAAGAGTGCGCTCTGTTTTTTTTGATTTTTTTATCTTTTTGGCATTGTGATCGCTTCAATCCCCACACTTCCGCCTCTTACAACTTCAATTGAATTGAATTCAGAACGTAGAAACTGGATGATCGCTGTATTTTTATGTGCCGTGTGTACAAATTCAAGAAGCACACTGTCTTTTCCATAATCACGTACCTTTGCCTGATAGGTCTGCGCGATCTGGAAAAGCTCTGTCTTATCTTCCGGTGTACAGTTTTTTACCTTGATAAACATCAGCTCCTGCATAACAACAGATACTTCTGTAAAATCAATGACTCTGATGACTTCAACCATACGGTTCAGCTGTTTTTTGATCTGCTCATAAGTCTCTTCATCACTGTTCGTCTCAATCGTCATTCTGGAGATAGTCGGATCTTCTGTTCTACCTACCGTCAGACTCTCCAGATTATAGGATTTACCGGAAAAGAGTCCGGAAATCTTTGAAAGTACACCAACCTGATTTTCCACATATAAGGAAATCCATCTTTTTTTCATTGTATTATCCATCTTCACCTCTCCTCTCCATTAATCCATCAAAAGATCTTCCAGGGTTCCGCCCGGACGTACCATCGGATAAACCTGCACTTCCGGATCCAGCATGAATTCGATCAGAGTCGGCACCTTCAGTGCACGGTTTGCTTTTGCCTGTTCAAATGCTGCTTTCATCTCGGATTTTTCGGTTACACGGATTCCCTTTGCCCCATAGCTTTCTGCAAGTTTTACAAAGTCCGGCGTATATTTCGGTGGATGCTCTTCTCCACGTCTTGTCGCTGCGCCTGCACGAAGATCCGTCATAGAATAGCGTTTTCCATAGAAAAGTTTCTGCCACTGGCGAACCATTCCAAGATAGGTATTATTAAATACACAGAGGATCAAAGGAAGTTCTTCCAGCACTGCTGTTGCAAATTCCTGAATATTCATCTGCATACCGCCATCACCGGAAATTGCAATCACCGTACTGTCCGGATTGCCAATCTGCGCTCCGACTGCTCCCGGGAATCCATATCCCATGGTTCCAAGTCCGCCGGACATATAAAGTCTGGTCTTTTCATTCACTTCCAGATACTGGGATGTGAACATCTGATGCTGTCCTACATCTGTCACAACAATCTTGTCATCCTCTTTAAACACTTCATTGATCGTCTCCAGAATATCCTGAGCCTGCATCTGGTCTCCCTTTGGTTTCATCCTAAGCGGATGCTCCTCTTTCCAGCCTTCGATCTGTTCCATCCAGCTTTCTTTTTTCTCCATTGGTTCTACATATTCCAATAATTTTTCAATTGCTTCTTTTGCATCCGCAACGATCGGAATATCTACCTGAATGTTACGTGAGATGGAGGAAGTATCAATGTCGATATGTACGATCGTAGCCTTCGGTGCAAATGCATGCAGTTTTCCGGTGATACGATCGTTAAATCTGGTCCCGATCGAGAACAGCAGATCGCATTCTTCCACTGCCATATTGGATGCATATGCACCGTGCATCCCCAGATTACCGATAAAAAGCTGATGCGTTGTCGGAATCGCACCACGTCCCATGATCGTTGTCACAACCGGGATCTGGGTACGTTCTACAAGTTCGGTAAACGCCTTATTCGCTCCTGCAATATTTACCCCACCACCGGCAAGGAACAACGGTTTCTTTGCTTTTCCAAGCATCTTGACTGCTCTCTTAAGCTGTCCGATGTGAACACCGGTACTCGGCTTATATCCGCGGATATTGACTGTCTCCGGATAATTCGGGCTTCCAAGCTCTGCCATTACATCTTTCGGGAGATCCACAAGAACCGGACCCGGACGTCCGCTGCGCGCAATATAGAATGCCTCTTTGATGATTCTTCCCAAATCTTCTCTCTTTCTTACTGTCACACCGTATTTTGTGATACTTCTTGTAATACCTACAATATCAACTTCCTGGAATGCATCATTTCCGATCAGATGTCTTGCAACCTGTCCGGTAAAACATACCAGCGGTACACTGTCATAATTTGCCGTTGCAATTCCTGTCACCAGATTGGTTGCACCCGGTCCGCTCGTTACCAGACATACCCCGACTTTTCCTGTTGATCTGGCGTAAGCGTCTGCAGCATGGACAAGTGCCTGTTCATGACGCGGAAGTACAACTTTTGTGTAATCCTGTTTGTAAATTTCATCACTGATATCAATTGTACAGGCTCCCGGATATCCAAAAAGGATATCTACCCCCTCCTCTTTTAATGCTTTTACAAGTAATTTGTTCCCTGATATTTTTTTCATAAATCTACCTCCATGAATTTTCTATACAGATGATCGCCAAATTTTTATCATAGTCATATAGAATAACAAACGCCCTAAACGGCTGACCGTTCAGGGCGAATATAAAATCCGTGTTACCACCTGTCTTCAGAGAAGCTGCTTCTCTGCTCTCACGCAAGTACAGAACCATAGAAATGTTCGATACTATTCCCCTGTAACGTAGGGTCTACGTCGAAGTCTACTTGAGAAATTCCCGTTCGGTCCGCTGCTCAAAGGCTACTTCTACAATCCCTTCATGAAGGCTTACACCGTCCGCCTTCTCTCTTTGCTTCCGAAGATTATATACTCCTCCTTGTCATAGCATTTCTTCTATTGTCTCATCGATTACATTTATTATAATGAGTGGTCTATTGATTTGTCAATGATACATTTCGCAAATTTTATTGATCTATTTTATTCTTTCATATTTTGCAAATACATACTCAAGATCGAAATATGTCTGTTCATCCGTCTCAGCTGTTTTTTGCCAATCCGGATCCTTTTCCAGATCCGGGAACCAGGTATCTGCCTCATATACATGATCTGTCCGTGTAACATACGCTATATTACAATACGGAAGCATTGCACGGTAAATACTTTCTCCGCCGATCACAAAGACTTCTCCTTTGTGCTTTTTACATTCCTGCAGTGCCTCTTCCACACTGTGTACCACGATCGCATCCTTCACCTGATAATCCGGATTGTGGGAAATCACGATATTAACCCGGTTGGCAAGCGGACGCCCCTGCGGAAAGCTTTCCAGTGTCTTTCTTCCCATCACGACAATATTGCCTTCTGTCATCTGACGGAAGTATTTCATATCTGCCGGGATTCGTACAAGCAGACTGTTATTCTTTCCTATTGCCCAGTTTTTATCTGCATTTACAATAATGTTCATCGTATCTGTCTCCTTTTCTAAACCGCGATCGGAATATTTTTGATCTGCGGTCCTGTCACATAATCGTCTAATCTTACGTCATCCGGTGTAAACTGATAGAAATCTTTCACTTCCGGATTCAGCCAGAATTTCGGTGCCGGGTGCGTCTCTCTTGAAATCAGTTCCTCGATCAGCGAAATATGCCTGTCGTAAATATGTGCATCTGCGATCACATGTACAAATTCGCCCACCTGCATATCGCATACCTGCGCGAGCATATGAAGCAGCACAGCATACTGGCATACATTCCAGTTATTTGCCGCCAACACATCCTGGGAACGCTGGTTCAGGATTCCGTTCAGTGTCAGCTTGTCGCTGCCTTTTTCTTTTGTCACATTGAACGTCATGCTGTATGCACACGGATACAGATTCATCTCATGAAGATCTTGATGTACATAGATATTCGTCATGATCCGGCGGCTGTAAGGATTATTCTTCAGATCATAGAGTACACGGTCTACCTGATCCATCATTCCTTCTTTGTAGACATGCTTTACGCCCATCTGATAGCCGTATGCCTTCCCGATCGATCCATCTTCATCTGCCCAGCTGTCCCAGATGTGACTGTTCAGATCGTGGATATTATTGGATTTTTTCTGCCAGATCCACAAAAGCTCGTCCGTACAGCTTTTGATCCCGGTTCTTCTGAGTGTCAGTGCCGGGAATTCTTTTCGCAGATCATACCGGTTCACCACACCAAATTTTTTTACAGTATACGCCGGAGTCCCATCTTCCCATCTCGGACGTACCTTTTCTCCTTCTGTGCTGGTTCCATTATCAATGATGTCCCTGCACATCTCTATAAAAACTTTGTCTGCATAACTCATGCCTGATTACTCCTTTTTCCAATGCTGTGCCTTTTAATATTCTCTGATAATGCTGCTGATCTCACTTACGATCGGCATTTCTTTTAATTCCTCCAGTGCATCCTGAAGATGGTATTCCTTGACTGCGGATGTTCCGATGACAAGTTCCGCCTTTGCCGCTTTTGCCTGTTCCTGGATCACACGTTCGATACTTACCTTATGATCTCCGAATACTTTCGCGATTGCTGCCAGTACTCCCGGTTCATTACTCACCTGCATACGGATAAAGAAACGATTCTTGACGTCCGCAAATTCCTTGATCTGAAGCTCTTTGTATGCGCTCCATCCGATTCTTCCGGTACAGTTCCATACAATATTTCTTGTAACATCCATCACATCTCCGACAACTGCACTTGCGGTCGGCAGTTCTCCTGCTCCTCTTCCATAGAACATGGTATCCCCAACTGCATCTCCGTGTACAAAAACAGCATTAAAGGAATCTCTTACGGTAGCAAGCGGATGTTTCTTATCGATCATCATCGGATAAACACCTGCTTCAATTCCATTAGATGTATTTCTCGCAATACCGATCAGTTTGATCACATTTCCCATCTCTTTTGCGTAATTTACATCTGCTGCTGTGATCTTTGTGATTCCCTCCGTATAGACATCCGAAAATTTCACCTGCGAATGGAATGCTGACGTAGCCATGATTGCCATCTTACGTCCTGCGTCCAGACCTTCCACATCCGCCGTCGGATCCGCTTCTGCATAGCCAAGCTCTGTCGCCTTTGCGAGTGCTTCTGTGAAATCCATTCCATCTTCAAACATCTTTGTCAGGATATAGTTAGTCGTACCGTTGACAATTCCCATGATCTCATCGATCTGGTTGCCTTCCAGGCACTGCTTAAGCGGACGGATGATCGGGATTCCTCCTGCTACCGCTGCTTCAAACAGGAAATCAGCGCTACCTTCTTTCGCAGCGTCATAGAGTTCCTTTCCATATTCTGCGATCAGATCCTTATTTGCACTTACTACATTTTTCCCTGCTTTCAGTGCTTCTATGATCATCGTTTTCGCTGGCTCAATTCCGCCCATCACCTCGATCACGATTTGGATTTCATCATCTTCTATAATCTCTTTCCACTGATCTGTCAGCAGATTCTGATCTACACCCTGTCTTACTTTTTTCATGTTGTGTACCAGGATTTTCTTTATTTCAAGAGCGGCGCCGGTCTTCTGCTGCATCTCTTCACTGCGGCGTCCAATCAATTTATAAACACCTGTTCCGACTGTTCCAAGTCCAAGTAATCCTACTTTGATTGTCTTTGTATCTGTCATATCTTCGCGTCCTCCTAATCTATAGTAAATCCATTTTATTCTAGCACTTTTTTGTAAATATTCAAAGAACTTTCTTGACATCTTTTGGGGACGTGATAACATTATAAATGTATGATTCTATGTATTTAAGGATGTGAATGTTAAACATAATTTTTAACATTTACATCATTTAATAAGGGAGTAGATACATATTAAAAAACCAAAGAGGAGAGATAAATCATGCAGTGCCCGATTTGTAAAAAGGATCTTGAGATCAAGAACAAAAAAATAGGCGAAAATGAAGCCGGTGAAGCAATCTACAATGAATTCGCAATCTGCCGCGACTGTAAAAAGCAGTGGAATTTAGATAAACAGCGTGAAAAGAAAAAAAAGCTTGCAAAAGAAGCATTGGCTGAAAAAACAGTTGAAGCCGGTAAGGCTGCAGAAAAGCCACACAAAAAGCGCCCGGCTGCCGAAGGCGAAAAAACTTCTGCCGAACGTCCTGCCCAGCCAAAGAAAAAGAAAAAACGTCCGGTATCTCCGGAGAACGCCGAAAAGCGGACCGCTTCTTCTGCTAATCCAGAAGTACCGGCTCATCCGAAGAAAAAACGTCCGAACCCGGCTGCCGAAGGCGAAAGACCGGTAAGAAAACCTCGTCCGAAGACAGAAGGTTCTTCCGAAGAACAGCCATCCAGACCGCATCCAAAGAAACGCCCTGCTACTTCAGACCGTCCACTTCTCAAATATGCAGAAGGTCAGGAAGAAAGCCGGGAAAAAGTTCGTCCACGTCCGAAAAAGAAACGTCCGGAAGAAGCCAAACCGGTACATGCAATTGACAATTCCAGCACACGTATCATTTCTGATGAAGAGGATGAACTTAAAATTACTGCACCTGATCTTTCCACTCCAGAGGGAGAAAAAGAACAGACCTATTCTAATATCCCACCAAAGCATGTCCGTGAAAAACGTGAACAGGAGATGCGTGAGAACTATCAGAATATGTTAGACGAAGAAGATGACGATGATGAGAGACATTTTCCTGTTGTGCTTGTTGTAATCCTTATCTTCCTGATCATCGCAGCTGCTGCATTTGCAGGATACTGGTTCTTCCTGAAATAAAAAAAAGAATAGTTATGATGAAAGACTGGCTCGATGCCAGTCTTTTTTACGTTAGTAATGAGCCAGGGTTTCGTGTGAACACGAACCCACGGCGAACGTACACCATCTCGCTTAGCAGCTCGATGATGTACATTCGCCAAATACAGATTGTCACACCCATGCAGATTCTTGTGCCAGCCCAAATCTGCACGGGTGTGAAAATCTGTATTTGGCTCATTGTATGCACAAAAAAAAGAGCCACATGCAACATGTAGTTCTTAATTCAAGAGCGACAGACGGGACTCGAACCCGCGACCTCCACCTTGGCAAGGTGGCGTACTACCAACTGTACTACTATCGCATTCATTATTTGTTGTTCATCAGAACAATAAATACTATACAATATATCTATCAATTGGTCAAGTATATTTTCAATTTTATATGTCGGACTTTTCTACCTGTCTTCGCCTATTATTCTGTTAAAATCATTTTTTGTCTGATTAACAGAAAACTTATTGAATCTCCGCAAAAAGTAGAACAGAATTTCTTCATTTTTTCGTTGACAATTCCTTCTTTGTACGGTATAGTAGATATTGTTCTGATGAACACAATTTAATAGATGCGATAGTAGTACAGTTGGTAGTACGCCACCTTGCCAAGGTGGAGGTCGCGGGTTCGAGTCCCGTCTGTCGCTCTTTGTGAGACTTATGATTTTCATAAGTCTCTTTTTTCATTCATGTAAATTTCTGATTAAACTTTTAATTAAATCAAAAGCCCCCATTTGTCAGAGTTGTGCCAGATACACGAAAAGGGATCCGCTTTCACTTTTTGTAAAAGCCTGATCCCTTCTTTTTATTTATTCTAACCTTATAGATCTACTCTTCTATTTTGCCAGCCAGTCCATTGCAATCTTCGCATACATGGCTGCGCCAAGCGGTAATGCTTTTTCATTAAACAGAATCTTTGGATTATGCTGTCCTTTCCATTTACTCTGATCCTCCACTCCGGCTCCGACTACAAAATAACTTGCCGGTATTTTTGCCGAAATCACGGCAAAGTCTTCGGATCCCATGACATGAAATCCACCGTTAATCGTTGTTCCTGGATTTTCAAGAGACTCAATACTTTTAATATACTCTGCATTCAGTTCTTCATTGCAAGTTACACTCGGAACATTGCTGAGTTCTTCAATTTCACAAGTAGTACGATAAGCTGCTGCAACAGCCGGAACAATTTCATTGATCCTCCGGATCAGCATCGTCCTTACTTCTTCATTAAATGTCCTTAGTGTTCCCTGAAGCACGCAGCGCTCCGGAATTACATTTGCTGCATTACCAGCTGTAAACTGTCCAATCGTAAGTGCTGCCTCTGCTGATGGTGGACATTCCCTGGCATTCAGTGCCTGAAGAGCATGATAAACTTCTACACCAGCATTGATCGGGTCAATACAGCCCTCCGGTGCAGAACCATGTCCGCCACGTCCTGTAATGGTGATTTTAAAGCCATATACAGATGCCATGGCTTCCACACCATATCCAATCGTTCCATATGGAATTGCCGCAAATACATGCGCTGCAAAGGCAGCATCTACATGCGGATTCTCCAGGACTCCTGCTTCCACTGCTGCTTTCGCTCCGCGGAAGGTCTCCTCACCTGGCTGGAACAATAATTTGACCACGCCCGGCAGTTCTTCTTCATGCGCCTTTAAAATTTTTGCCGCTCCAAGAAGGATCGTAGCGTGCAGATCTTGTCCGCATCCATGCATACAGCCATTCTTTGATGCAAATTCAAGTCCCGTCTCCTCTTCTACCGGAAGCGCGTCCATATCACTTCTCAGGAGAAAACATTTATCCCCTTTTCCGATCTGAGCGATAATCACTGAAACCTCAGAAAATACCTTGTATTCTACATTCATCTCATCCAGACGTTTACTGATATATTCCACAGTCTTTGGAAGCTCCAGATCCGTCTCAGGAATTTGATGAAGATCTCTTCTCCATTTTATAAGTAGATCATTCATTTCCTGCGCTTCTTCTAAAATTTTATGTGCCATATATCCCATCCTCCTTTTATTTCAACTATCATTATTATAGAATTTCGCTATAAAAAAAGAAATGAACATTTCTTCACTTTGACAGCCAATTCTGTTTTATGTGAAAAAATGTTCATTTTTAAAAATTGAATTATAAAATTTATTCAGCGTCCGCTGTATGCTCTTCCAGCTCCAGTCCAAGCTCTTCCAGCTGCTTCGGATCGACTCTCTCCGGTGCTTCTGTCATCAGGTCAGATGCATCTTTTACCTTCGGGAACGCGATCACGTCGCGGATGCTGTCCTGTTTTGCCATCAGCATAACCAGACGGTCAAGACCGTAAGCAAGTCCTGCGTGTGGCGGCACACCGTATTTAAATGCATTCAGAAGGAATCCGAACTGCTCCTGTGCCTGTTCCGGTGTGAATCCAAGTACTTCAAACATTTTACTCTGGATCTCCTGGTTGAAGATACGGACACTTCCGCCTCCGATCTCGTTACCATTCAGAACGATGTCATATGCTTTTGCACGGATTCTTCCCGGATCACTGTCGATGTACTGAAGGTCTTCTTCCATCGGCATGGTAAACGGATGATGCATTGCTGTGAAACGGTTCTGTTCATCACTCCACTCAAGAAGCGGGAATTCTGTGATCCACAGGAATTTATATTCATTCTTATCAAGGAGTTCCATCTGGCGTGCCAGTTCCAGTCTGAGTGCACCAAGAACATCCCATACAACTTTATTCTTATCTGCCGCAAAGAGAAGAAGGTCTCCATTCTCTCCAGCCATCGCTTTAATCAGCGCTGCTGTCTCTTCTTCCGTCATAAATTTTGAGAAAGAAGATTTGACAGTTCCGTCTTCATGGATTGCAATATAAGCAAGTCCCTTTGCTCCATAACCTTTTGCAAAATCAACCAGCTTGTCGATCTTCTTTCTGGCCATGCCACCCTGGCCTTTTGCGTTGATACCACGAACAGTTCCGCCTGCTTCAATCGCATTCTTAAATACAACAAATTCGCTGTCTTTGACAGTCTCTGTCACATTAACCAGCTCCATGCCGAAACGGATATCCGGTTTATCAGAACCGAATCTGTCCATTGCTTCCTGCCAGGTCATTCTCTGGATCGGGAGCTGTACATCGATATCCAGTACATCTTTGAACAGATGTGCAAGCAGTCTCTCATTGATATCAATGACATCATCAACATCTACAAAAGAAAGTTCCATATCCATCTGTGTAAATTCCGGCTGACGGTCTGCACGAAGGTCTTCATCACGGAAACATTTTACAATCTGGAAATAGCGGTCATATCCGGAGCACATCAGCAGCTGTTTGAAGATCTGCGGTGACTGCGGAAGTGCATAGAAGCTTCCCGGATGAATACGGCTCGGTACCAGGTAATCTCTTGCACCTTCCGGTGTACTCTTGATCAGGAACGGTGTCTCGATCTCAAGGAATCCTTCTTTTGCCATGAACTGACGTGCGAGGGTAGCCACACGGCTTCTCATCATCAGGTTTCTCTGGATGTCCGGTCTTCTAAGATCGAGGAAACGGTATTTCAGACGTACTTCCTCTTTTGTCTTGGAATTCTCTTCGATTGGGAACGGAGGTGTCTCAGATTCAGATAAAATTCTGAGTTCTTCCGGTTTGATCTCAATCGCACCTGTTGCAAGATTTTCATTAACTGCACCGGAACGTTTTTCAACAGTTCCCACGATTGCTACAACAAACTCACTTCTAAGCTTTGCTGCCTTCTCAAGAAGCGCTTTATCTGTACTTCCCTCTTCAAAAACAACCTGGATCAGTCCGGAACGGTCACGTACATCTACAAAAACCAGTCCACCTTTATTTCTGTTCTTCTGTACCCATCCCATAATGGTTACTTTTTCACCGATGTTTGCCTCTGAAAGCTCTGCACACCGATGTGTTCTTTTCAGTCCTGTCATTGACTCTGCCATTCTAATTTATCCTCCTGCGTTTCTCTTTCCTTATAAATCCATAACGGAATCTTTGTAGCAGTCTGTGATATCTTCATATCCTTCTGCGATCAGCTGATCCTTCTGGAATTTCTTGTTTTTCTTCATATTGACCACCAGAACCTGTTTCCCGGCTGCGCGGTCAGCTTTTGCCATCTCAAGTACCTTGAGGATGCCTTCCTTGTGCATATTCTTTTCAAGAAGATATGCTTTTTTCTGGCGCTTGGAAGGAATCTCATATCCATTTTCCAGAAGCAGCATGACAATACGCTCAAATCCGATTGAGAATCCACATGCCGGTGTGTCCTGCCCTGTGAATTTACCGATCATCTTATCGTAACGTCCGCCACCTGCAACAGAGCCGCCAAATTCATCCATCGTTACTTCAAAAATGGTTCCTGTATAGTAAGATTGTCCACGTACCAGCGTCGGATCAAATTTTACTTTGAAATCTGCCTCTTTTGCACTTTCTACGCTGGAAATGATCATTTCCATGCTGTCAGCTGTCTTCTCATCAAGGAATCCTGCCAGCTTTTCTTTGCAGAAACGGATTCCATCAACATCCGGGTTGATCTCATCAAAGAGTCCAAGATAAGTATCTACATTTTCTTTTGTATAACCCATCTCAACCAGTTCTTCGCCTACGCCTTCTTTGCCGATCTTATCCATCTTATCAAGGATGATAAATACTTCGTCGAAATCTTCTTCCTTAAATCCACTGAATGCAGCCATCGCCTTTAAGATATTACGGTCATTGATACATACCGTAAAATTGTGGAAATCCATCTTTCCAAGCATGGTCGTAGTTGCAAGGATCAGTTCGATCTCTGCAAGATTACCCGGCTCACCTAAAATATCGATATCGCACTGCATGAACTGACGGAAACGTCCTCTCTGTGGACGGTCTGCTCTCCATACATTGCCAATCTGAAGTGCCTTAAACGGTGACGGCAGTTCATTTGCATGATTTGCATAGTATCTTGCAAGTGGAACTGTCAGGTCATAACGAAGTCCTCCGTCTACCAGATCGATCTCTTCTTTTGCCTCAGCAATTTTCAGTTTTTCCCCTCTCTTCAGAATCTTGAAGATCAGTTTTTCATTGTCGCCACCCTGTTTGCTGCACAGGTTCTCAATGTGTTCTACACACGGTGTCTCTATGGAAGTAAATCCAAATGTCTTATAGGTATCCTTGATCATCTGGATCACATAATCTCTGATTTCCATTTCTTTCGGGAGCATGTCTTTCATGCCGGTAACCGGTTTTTTCTTTAATGCCATAACCATTCTCCTTTTCGCTCTATCATCTCATCGATACGGGAAATATATTCTCCCACATCTCTGACATTTTCTATTCTTATCAGATTCGTCATCCGCCCGTTTTTACTTCCGGGCGCCGGAATCTCATACGGAAGCACCACCTTAGTCGATGCGCCTGCACCGGCAGCAACGATGGACTGCTTTTCCTCCATAATCAGTATATTGTAAATTCCCGCTTTGTCAACCTTTGCGTAACCTACATTTTCAAAATTTCCTGCAATATTCTTCTGTCTGTAGAGATAATACGGATAAAGTCCCATCTCACCGGCCGCCTTACGTGCCATATCGATCATCTCTTCCAGCTCTCTTGCCATCTGTTTGTAATTTTGTTTTTCTGTGCTTGCAGCCCGTTCGCGTGTCAGTCTCGAGCCATGTTTCATTGCAAGTGCATGGACCGTCAAACTGTCCGGTGCAAGCTCTTTGATCTGACGAAGAGTATCTTCCATCTCCTCCGGATGTTCTCCCGGAAGACCTGCGATCAGATCCATATTGATATTGTCGAATCCCAGTTCTCTTGCCAGATGGAAAATGCGGACTACATCTTCCACTGTGTGACGTCTTCCGATCACATCCAGTGTCTTCTGCTGCATGGTCTGTGGATTGATGGAAATTCTGCCAACTCCATGCTTTCGGATCACTCGCAGCTTGTCCTCAGTAATACTGTCCGGTCTTCCGGCTTCGATCGTATATTCTTTCAGATGTTCAAAGGAAAAATGTTCTTCCAGGAAACTCAAAACCCGATCCATCTGCTGTGCACTCAGGGTTGTCGGCGTACCGCCTCCCATATAAATCGCATTAAGATGCTTTTCTTTTGAAACCTCTGCAATAAATGCAAGCTCTTTTAAAAGTGCATCTACATATTCATCCATCCGGTCCTGCCATTTTGCAACCGGATAAGAAGTAAAGGAGCAGTAACTGCAGGTTGTCGGGCAGAACGGAATTCCGATATAAAGACTGTATCCATTTTCATAATCCAGCTTGTCAAGCTGGGCTTTTTCCCGCTTTGCAATCTCGATACCAAGCATTGCTTTTTTCTCGCTTACCACATAGGTATCATGCATATACCGGATGATTTCTTCCTCAGAAGAACCTTCTTCCAGTCTTTCCATGATCATCTTTGTGGGGCGGACACCTGTCATATTCCCCCATGCATGTTCTTCTCCGGTCTTTTTAACCAGGGTCTGATATAATTTTTTATTGATATAACGCTTTTGTTCTCTTTTTTCGCTGATGTCTGCGATTTCAGCCTCCCTGCAATGAAAAAAGGTCCACCGGACCTTTTTATCACATGCCTGCTCTTCCAGATCTGGTTCCTCTTCTGCGGTCATCTCGATCAGAAGTTCCTGTTCTGGATCTACCTTCTGGCTGATCTCGGCATCAGGAAGAAATGACTTTACGATATGATACATGTCGTAGGTGAAACGTTCATTCTTACAGCTGATCCGAATCATTTCTCTGCTCCTCTATACATACGGGTTGTTCACTTTTTCGTTGCCAATCGTTGTTGCGCCCATATGTCCCGGGAATACCTTTGTTTCATCCGGAAGCAGGAACAGCTTTTCCTTGATCGAACGAATCAGTGCAGAAGTGCTGCTGGTTGCAAAATCACTTCTTCCGACTGAACAACAGAACAATGTATCTCCACTGAAAAGTACTCCCTCTTTTTCTACATAGTAGCATACGCCGCCCTGGGTATGTCCCGGTGTATGGATCACCCGGAAATCTTCTCCGATCAGATGAAGCACATCTCCATCATGGATCACGTCTCCACCCGGGTAGCTATAGCCATTTGTATATACCGTTGACTCATTCATAGACGGTGTGTGAAGAAGCTCCAGATCAGATTCTTCTACGTAAACCGGCATTTCTCCATACCGGTCGATCACTTTATCGATTCCCATGATATGATCAAAATGCGCATGAGTCAGAAGAATTGCCTTAATTACAAGCTCTTCCTCTTCGATATAACCGATCATCGCTTTTGACAGGTTTGCCGGATCAACGATCACGGTCTCTTTTGTTTCTTCATTAGTAACAATGTAACAATTGGTACTGATAATTCCTGTTACAAATTTTTCGATTTTCATTTCTTTTTACCCCACTGCTCGTTCTATATCCAGCACGCCGACGATCTGCCGGAGCTTTCCGATCACTTTTCCAAGCTCCTCTCTTCCCCGGACAATAAATCCGGCTTCGATTGTTGCTGTTCCCTGTTTGCTGGTTCTTACATTCATAGACTTCACATCAATATTCATCTCCGTAAACACTTTAGACATATCCATCAGAAGTCCCTGCCTGTCATTTGCATACATCTTGATCTCAGCCAGATAGCTTCCGGTATCTGTACCTTCCTCCGGTTTTTCCCATTCTGCCGGGATCAGACGCACCCTTTCCGCTTCTGACAGATGAATGATATTGACACAGTCCGTCCGGTGGATCGACATTCCGCGTCCGCGGGTGATAAAGCCAACGATCTCATCTCCCGGCACCGGATTGCAGCATCTGGAAAAACGCACTGCCATATCGTCGATTCCCTTGACCACGATACCACTCTTGGATCTGGTGATATGCACCTTGTTCTTTGCCGCTTCCGCAACCTTTTCCAGAACACTTTCGTCGGTCAGTTCTTTTCGGTGATCCTTACTGTATTCTTCTGCAAGACGGTTGACGATCTGCCCTTCCTTCAATCCGCCATGTCCAAGTGCTGCAAGAATCGAATCCCAGTCCTTAAAGCCGTACTTTTCCTGCACAATCTGCATATATTTCGGTTTCATCAGATCCGAGAGTACAAATCCTTTTGCCTTACAGTACGTGGCGAGCATTTCCTTACCACGTACAATATTTTCTTCTTTGAATTCTTTCTTAAACCACTGGTTGATCTTGTTCTTCGCCTGGGTACTCTTGACGATACTCAGCCAGTCACGGCTCGGTCCTTTGGAGTTC
Source organism: Coprococcus sp. AF99-45 (assembly GCF_027663865.1). Lineage (NCBI taxonomy): Bacteria > Bacillati > Bacillota > Clostridia > Lachnospirales > Lachnospiraceae > Coprococcus > Coprococcus sp. AF99-45. Next base: position 58,157 of record NZ_JAQDGZ010000016.1, on the reverse strand, counting down.
TGCGAAGTCAGGATCTCGATTCGATCCCCGTTCTGGATCTTGTAATCGATATTGACCAGCTTGCCATTGACTCTGGCACCTACCATCTTGTTGCCAACCGCAGTATGGATCGCATAAGCAAAGTCAACCGGCGTAGAACCGTTCGGCAGGTTCTTGACATCTCCATTCGGTGTAAAGCAGTATACATCCTCTGCAAATAGATCCAGGTCTCCTTTCAGAAGATTCAGAAATTCCCGGTTGTCTGACATGTCTCGCTGCCATTCCAGGATCTGACGAAGCCAGCTCAGTTTCTCTTCTTCCTTCGCTTCAACGCTCTTCTTTCCATCTTCAGACTCTTTATATTTCCAGTGTGCCGCAATACCGTATTCAGCAGTTTTATGCATCTCTTTTGTACGGATCTGGATCTCAAACGGCTGACCGATCGAGCTCATCAGAGTCGTATGCAGAGACTGGTACATATTTGCCTTCGGCATTGCGATATAATCTTTAAAACGTCCCGGTACCGGTGTATACATCTCATGGATAACTCCAAGCGCCGCATAACAGTCTTTTACAGAATCTACGATAATACGGACTGCAAACAGATCATAGATCTGATCCACCGTCTTATCCTGGTTCACCATCTTCTTATAAATGCTGAAGAAATGCTTCACACGTCCGTTCACTTCTGCATCAATGTTCGCATTCTTCATATGCGTGGAAACCTCATCCACAATCTGCTGGACAAATTCTTCCCTTTCCGTTTTTCTTGCATTGATCTGCTTTACCAGATCGTTAAAAACCTCCGGCTGGGAATATTTGAGCGCCAGGTCATCAAGCTCTGTCTTGATCTTGGAAATACCAAGCCGTTGTGCAATCGGAGCATAGATATCCATGGTTTCTTTTGCTTTTTCCAACTGCTTCTCCGGTCGCATATACTGCAGGGTACGCATATTGTGCAGACGGTCGGCAAGCTTGATGATGATAACACGGATATCTTTTGCCATCGCAAGGAACATCTTACGAAGATTCTCAGCCTGGACCTCCAACTTATCCGCTGAATAGGAAAGCTGTCCCAGCTTTGTGACACCGTCTACCAGAAGAGCCACCTCATCTCCGAATTCCTGACGGATTTCTTCGTCCGTCATCACCGTGTCTTCTACCACATCATGAAGGATACCGGCAACGATCGTCTCTTTGTCCATCTCCAGTTGTGCCAGAATGATTCCTACCCACAGAGGATGGATAATATACTCTTCTCCGGATTTCCGTGTCTGCCCTTTATGCGCATCTCTTGCAATATGATATGCTTTTTCGATCATAGAGACATCCGCCGAAGGATGGTACTTTCTGACTCGCTCGATCAGACTTTTATAGAGCAGTTCCGGATTCTGATAATCTTCCACATCCTTTACCGCATGACCATCTACGATCTCCAGTTTTTTATGTGTTGGTTCGATCAGCATCTCCTGCTGGATTCCGATATCGTCTGCCATAGCCTTCCCTTCTTTCTCATTAGTTTCCCGGATACTGGATTACGGAATCTACTTTGTATCCTTTCAGTTTTTCCCGTCCTTTTAATCCCATCAGTTCGATCAGGCAGAGAACTTCTACAACCTCACCGCCAAGTCCTTCGATCAGTTTGATCATTGCTTCTGCCGTACCGCCTGTTGCCATCAGGTCATCTACGATCACAACCTTGTCTCCCGGTTTGATCGAACGCTTGTGGATCTCGATCTCTGCACTTCCATATTCCAGATCATACTTGATTGATGCTGTCTCGCAAGGAAGCTTTCCTTTTTTACGGATCGGCACAAATGCTTTTTGCAGATTATATGCAATCGGCATTCCAAAAATAAATCCTCTGGACTCCGGTCCGATCACGATGTTGAAATCCATGCCTTCAAGCTTATCCTGCAGTTCCCGAATGGAAAGCTGAAGCCCTTCCGGATCTTCAAGAATGCTGGTTACATCTCTGAAAATAATTCCTTTTTCCGGATAATCCGGAATGCTGACAACATATTCTTCAAGTTTTTTCATCTTTCTTCTCCACCTTACCTACAAATATATGCAATATCTATTAGTATAGCATAAAATTGCTGTTTTTCAAATTATTTATAATTTTGGATCACAATCTGTGGCTTACGGACTCCCTGATACTCATTGATATCAGGATAATAGGTAAATGCCATAACAATTCCATGCCCATGTCCGCGCAGCAGACACTCACAGGCAATATCTCCAAATTTTTCACGCACATATTCCACAAAGGTATTCACATCTCCAAAATACATGGCATCCATCCTTGTACCGTGAAGATCCTTCACCTGCAACTTCAGCACATTTTTATTCTTGCCAAGGATTCTCGCACTTTCCACCTGTACCTGTCTTTCTGCAAAGACCGGACGTGCATTTCCTTTGCCAAATGGTTCCAGAACCGCAAGCTCTCCGATAAATTTTTCATTGACACATTCAAACGGGAGCTGCATATCTATGGCAATCTTTTCATTCAGATCCTCTGGTGTGATCCCGGATTTTTCGTTAATCTCCTTACGGAACTGTTCCAGATTCTCCTCCGGCATGGAGAGACCTGCCGCCATCTTATGCCCGCCAAATTTTGACAACAGATGCTTTACCCGGTTCAGTCCTTCATACATGTGCCAGGTCTCGATCGATCTTCCTGAGCCCTTTAAACCTTCCGCGCCCTTCGTCAGCACAAAGACCGGACGGTAATATTTTTCCCGGATCCTTCCTGCCACGATCCCGGCAAGGCTTTCATGACATTCCGGCAGGTAGACCACCAGCACGTCTGCATCCTTAAGTTCACTGTTCTCCACCTGGATAAACGCCTCTTCTACCGCCTGCGCCGTCATATCCTTCCGGCTGTCATTGAGTGCTTTCAGATCACCTGCCAGCAGATCCGCCTCCGCCACTTTCTTTGCCTCCAGAAGCTCCAGGGCACGCTTTGCTGTATCCAGTCTTCCACTGGCATTCATACACGGACCGATCACAAATCCGATGTGATACGAAGACAGTTTATCTACATTCACACCAGTACATTCCATCAGCGCCTTCAGTCCCAGATTCTCCGTCCGTTTCAGCATATCCAGTCCCTGTTTAACGAAAATACGGTTTTCGTCCACCAGATCCATAACATCACCGATCGTTGCGATTGCCACATTTTCCATCAGATAATCTGCATCTTCCGCATCTTTTCCCATGGCTTCCATCAGAGCCTCCACCAGCTTGTAAGCAACCGCAGCCCCGCACAGCCCTTTGAACGGATAAGTACAGTCCTCCTGCTTCGGATCCACAACCGCATCTGCCTCCGGCAGAATATATCTTCGTCCCGCACCAATTTCCGTATACGGGACCTCATGATGATCCGTCACCACAATCGTCATTCCCATACTTTTTGCATAGGCGATCTCCTCTGCCGCCGCAATCCCGTTATCACAGGTAATGATCGTATCCACGTCGGCCTCCAGCGCCCGGTCGATCAGGTTCCGGTTCAGACCATACCCGTCCTTCATACGATCCGGAATGTCACTGTCCGCATCAGCTCCGAGCATCCGGAATCCCTCCAAAAGAATATAGGTCGACTGGATTCCATCAATATCATAGTCTCCGATAATCCTGATTTTTGCATTTTCTTTTATCTTTTCTCCAAGAACCGCTACTGCCTTGTCCATATCCTTCATCAGCATTCCATCGTACAGATCGGCAATCGTACCGTTTAAATATTTCTCGATTGCATCATCCCCGATCACATCCCGGTTTCTTATCAGGGAAGCCACTCGCGGACTGATATGGAATTTCTCACTGATATGCTGAAAATCCGCTCCTTTTCTCAGAAGTACCCAGTTCTCCATTTTCTCTTTTCCTTTCTTTGGTAGTCAGATAATACAAAGATGCCGGAGGATTCTCCTCCGACACCTCATTTTCTGTCAGTTATTTCTTTTTCGCTGCTTTTTTGCCGCCGATTTTTGTTTTCATTACATACCATAATGCACCGGTGATACATACAGATGAATATCCGCCACCTGCAATACCAACCATAAGAGGTGCTGCAAATTCTTTAATAGAGCTTACACCCATGATATAAAGAACCGCTACCATGACAAATGTAGTAAATGTTGTGTAAATACTTCTTGTCAGTGTATAAGTGATACTTCTGTTTACAAGCGCTTTCAGATCATCGTTTCTCTTCATGACCCGAAGCTCTTCACGGATACGGTCGAAAATAACGATCGTCGCATTGATAGAATATCCAAGGATTGTCAGCATACATGCGATAAATGTATTACCGACAGATGTTCTTGCAAGTGCATAGAATGTAAGCACAAATAACAAATCGTGTAAAAGAGCAAGAACCGCACTTGATGCGAAACGTACATCTTTGAACCGGAACCAGATATAGATCAGCATACAGATTGCTGAAATGATAACTGCAATGATCGCATCCTGTCTCATCTCGGAGCTTACCGTAGAACTGATATTTTCTGCTGTAATTGTCGATGTGTCTACACCAAATTTATCAGCAAGCGCATTGTTAAGTGCTTCTCTTTCGTCAAGATTCAGCGTCTGTGTCTTGATGATGATCTGATTGCTGTCTTTTACTTTCTGTGCCTGTACATTGTGATCTCCGGTCACATCTTCTACAACCGGAACGATCTTTGAATCAATCTCTTTGATCGAGTAATCTTTATCAAATGTTACGGTTGTAGCCGTACCGCCCTTGAATTCCAGGCTGTAGTTCAGCGCACCTTCACCTTTTCCCGACTGGACTCCCATTGTCACAAAACCTGCTGCGATCACAGCAATTGATATTGCAAAGAAAATGGCTTTCTTTCCGAGGAAGTCGATAATTTTTCTTTCTTTTTTGAATTTCTTCGCATAAAATTTCACATCACGAAGACCAATCGCATACAGAGAGAAAATGATGATTCTGGTAATAACAAGTGCCGTAAACATTGACACAACAATACCAAGTGCCAGTGTCTGTGCAAATCCTTTTACAGAACCTGAACCCTTGAACCAGAGAATAGCTGCAGCGATCAGAGTTGTTACGTTACCGTCAACGATCGCAGACATTGCTTTGTGGAAACCATTCTTCAGGGAAGTCTTAACACTGATACCTGTTGTCACTTCTTCACGCACACGGGCGAAAATGATAACGTTGGCATCCACCGCCATACCGATTCCAAGAATAATACCTGCAATACCCGGAAGGGTAAGCGTGATATTGAATGCATTTAAAAGCACCAGGATCAGTCCTGTATAGATCAGAAGTGCAAGACCTGCTGCAAGTCCCGGAAGCAGATATACGAAGCACATAAATACGAAGATGATGGCAAGTCCGATGGCACCAGCCATTAAGCTTGTGCTGATTGCTTCTTCTCCGAGCTGTGCAGCTACTACATTAGAGCGAAGTTCTTCCAGTTCCAGAGAAAGTCCACCGATTCGGATGGTAGCTGCAAGATTGTCTGCTTCTTCATAGCTTGACATCCCTGTGATAACGGCTTCTCCGCCTTCGATCGCCTGATTAACTCTTGGTGAACTGATTGTCTGTCCATCATAAATAATGGAAATCTGTTTTCCTACATTTGCTGCTGTTGCTTCTGCAAATTTGGTTGTTCCTTCTTTGGTAAGCTGCAGAGCTACAACATATTCTTTATTCTTAGTCGTAGAGTTTTCCTGCGTCTGGGCCTCTGCATTTTTAACATCTGTTCCTTCAAGAACGGTGTTGCCATCTGCATCCTGAAATACCAGTGATCCTGGTTTGCCGAGTTCTTCCAGAACTTTATTGGCATCGGATACACCTGGGATCTCGATGTTGATCCGGTCGTCCCCTTCCTGATATACACTCGCCTCTGTGCTGTACTGCTCTACACGCTTCTGCAGCTTGTAGATGGTATCCTTCATATCTTCTGCGGAAGGATTCTTGTCTTTTGCCTGATAAGTGATGCTGACACCACCTGCAAGGTCAAGACCAAGATTGATATTTCTTGCAGAACCTGTGTAGGAGGAACCAAATCCCTGCCAGCAGGTAAATCCAAGAAGTCCTAAAAGTGCAGCAATCAGAACAAGGCTTACTATTCCTTTACTCTTCTTCATGTCCAAGTCCCTTTCTTAGTTTTCGTCTGCCATTGCAGCCTTTATCATAATCGCGCATTCTACGCGCTTACGTTCCATCTCACAGCCCAGATCATAAGAATCATTTAATCCGTCTGCATACTTGTATGCGTTTGCCATACACCCGCCACTGCAGTAGAATCTTGCAAAACATTTCTTGCATTTTTCTTTGGTATATACATTGCAGCAACGGAACTCATCTGCGATCTCCGGTCTTGTAATTCCTTCGTTTACATTTCCCATCAGGAAATTTTCATCACCTACAAACTGATGACACGGATAGAAATCTCCCCATGGTGTAACAGCAAGGTATTCTGTTCCCGAACCACATCCGGACAGACGTTTGTACAGACAAGGTCCTCCTTCCAGGTCGATCATAAAGTGGAAGAAATTGAATCCTTCTCCCTTTTTGTCTTTCTCAATGATATATCTTGCAAGCTTGTCATACTCATCAAAGATCTGCGGAAGATCTTCTTCACGGATTGCATACGGATCAGATTCATCCCCGACAACCGGTTCGATCGACATCTGCTTGAAGCCAAGCTCTGCAAAATGCTTTACATCCTCTGAAAAATCCAGATTGTTTCTGGTAAATGTTCCGCGGATATAGTAGCGCTCCTGATTACGTGAATCAGCAAGCTTCTGGAACTTTGGAACGATCAGATCATAGCTTCCCTTTCCGTTTCTGAAAGGACGCATTCTGTCATTGACTTCCTTACGTCCGTCAAGGCTGATGACCACGTTATCCATCTCTTTATTGATAAACTCCTGAATCTCATCATTCAGAAGCACTCCGTTCGTAGTTACTGTAAAGCGGAAATGCTTATCATGAAGCTTTTCCTGCTCTCTTCCGTATGCCACCAGGTCTTTTACAACCTGCCAGTTCATAAGTGGCTCCCCGCCAAAGAAATCAACTTCCAGATTCCTTCTTGTTCCGGAATTGGCGATCAGGAAATCCAGGGCTTTCTTACCAACTTCATAAGTCATAAGCGCTCTTCTTCCGTGATACTCTCCTTCTTCTGCAAAACAGTATTTGCAGGCAAGATTGCAGTCGTGTGCGATATGCAGGCAGAGTGCCTTCACAACCGTCTTACGCTTGATAACCTCCCCGATAAAAGGTTCATATGTATCAACAACAAAAAGCTGTCCGTTTGCAGTCAGCTCTGTCACATCATCCAATATATCTCTGAGTTCTTCTTCGGAATATTTCCCTTCCAGCTCATCTTTCAGCTGGTTCCATGTACTTTCTTCTTTCAGCGTCTGCACTGTCTGATTCTCGTTCATACGGTTCAGACATGCAATAACTTCGTACCCCGGCTCGTCCACTACATGAACGCATCCGCTGTTGACATCAAGTACAATATTATATCCATTGTTCTGGTACTGATGAATCACAACCGGTACCCCTTTCTATCCTTATTTTTCAAATTTTTCCTCATACGTCAAATGACAGCGGCTTTAAAGCCGCTGCCTGCTTGTCATACTTATTCACTACACTTACAAATATCTCTTATTTGCTGTGTTCGCAAGTCTGATTTCCTACTGTACAAGAAGTCTTGCATGCTGACTGACAGGATGTCTGGCATTCTCCGCATCCGCCCTTCTTTACTGTATTGTTCAGAGTCTGTGTATTCAATGTTTTAATGTGTTTCATTGTAATATCCTCCTTCTTTGCTCATTATGTGATACAGTATAGCACATTTTCCAACTTACCGTCAACGCAAAAATCCAATCTAAAACAAATGACAGGAGGTATTTTCCCTAGAATTTGCTGCCTCCGCCACCGTGGGTTCTTCCTGATGAAGAAGTATGTGTACTGCTGCCGCCGGAAGAGCTCTTCTTTTCTTTCGCCGTTTTCGAAGTCGTTTCATAAAGGAACATATCTCTGCTTTCTGTAATATCCAGACTATCGTCTTTTACATAGCTGCCTGCCGCTGACTGGAAACGCACTGTTTTAAGCTGTGCCTTCATCCTGCCGACAATGATAAGTGACAGAGCAACTCCTACCCCAAGGGAGATCAAAATCCAGATTGGGGATAATGGCTCCTTTGGAAGACTTTTCCTGTCATACGGCTTTCCGTTTCTTGCCTGTGTAATGAATTCGTCACACAGCTCTGAAAAAGTCTGAAATGCCGAAAAATAATTTCCATCCTTCAGATCACTCGTCATTTCTTTTGAAATGTATTTGATCCCTGCATCGGTAAAAGCTGTGATTCCGTAACCACAGGTTGAAATATAACAGTCATTCTCTTCTCCCAGACTAATGAGAAGAAGGATTCCATCCTTATCCTGTCCATATCCGAAGTTTCCGTAATCATAAATATCATCGGCGTATTCTTGCACCGTTTTTTCATCCAGCGTATTTGTTGTCACAACGACAACATCCATTTTCTGTCGGATACTCAGTTCATCAAGTATGTCATTTAATTTTGCTTCCTCACTATCCGTCATAAGTCCCGCCATGTCCTGCACACGACAATAATCATTTGCAAATCCTTCTGCATCTTCGGCTGAAACCGAAAACGTCATCCCCAGGCAAAGGGCCAGAACAAGCAGAAGTGATATTATTTTCTTTTTCATTCCGTCACCCCCTAAAACAGTCCGAGAAAGTGCAGAAGTGTTGCTGCACCGTAGGTTACTGCCGTGAACGTGGTCGCCAGCATCAGTGTCCAACGAGTTGCTGCCGCCTTATCTACCGGCAGGTCGCCGACGAATTTTCCGGTCTGTCCGTTCATTGCAAATGTATATTTGTTACCATTCCATGTGGTATTTAAAAGCCACACCGGATATAAAGCATACTTGGCTTTTCCGCCATGGAACTGTACACTGGTATTTTCAGCTACTACAGTATCGTAACCAATGACTGTTTCGGCAAATGCCTGCTCCGTAGATTTTTTCACACGCTCATTCGCCCGGTCAATGCTTTCTTCTGCAGTCACATCATACTTATCTGCCAGGTAACCGGCAAGATAAGCCGTCTGGAAATCCACTGCCTCCCCACAGTTAAACGGTTCGATGGATTCCATCAGATCATCCGCCATTTTTGTAGAACCGTCTACCGGAACGTATTCAAATCCAACACTTCCGCCTCTGTGCACCATATAATAACTGGTCTGGGTATAATTGTAATCACTGTCACTCCAAGTACGGATCTTGGTTGCCTTATAACGGACCTTAGCGTCTACATCGGTATCAAATAGCCAGAACGGTACATAGACTCCTTTGATCTCGTCAATATGATTCTGATCCTTAAAAATCTTCGGCAGAAGACGTTTTCCTGTAAGATGCTTCATGAGCCCTTCTTTTGCTGCTTTTTTATCCAGTTTAAACGGAATGACCAGATCCGGTTTCAGGGAGCCGGAGAATTGTCCCATCATAACGATTGGATTATCACAGAATGGGCAGGATGTTGCCGCTGTATTTGCGTCACCTACAATTTCTCCTCCACAGGATTTACACACATAAGTACGCAGACCATCCGTTTCTCCTTCTCCCCATTCACCGCCTGCTGCGGTTTCCCATTCCATGCTGTCTGTTTCTTCGTCCTGCAGTTCGGCATCATATCCCTTCAATGCGTCCATTTCGAACTCTGTGTCGCAATACGGACACTTCATCTTCTGGATCGTACTGTCAAAGGCTATCGCACCGCCACAGCAGGGACATTTATATTCCTGCAAGCCTGCCATAAAAATCCTCCTCTCTTAATGCGCCTGTCGATCAAATTCCGCAAGTGCTTCGTCCGCTCTCCGGATCCATTCTGTACGGTCTCCGTAGATTGCACATTTGTTTGCCATAATTCATCCTCTTTTCAGCCAATACCGGATTTCCGGACATTTTCTTTTCTTGTTTATGATTCTCCTGTTGCTTTTATGACCCATTTGGCATTGTCTACCTGGAAGCTATAACCACAGAAGGAACAACAATTGTGTTCATCCGGTATGAAATTGGCTCCACAGGATGGGCAATCTTTTTCCTTGAAAAATGCTCCGTCCGTCTTCCTTTTTTCTGGATATCTCGCCCTCTGCAAAACGAGTGTCGTTTTTGTTTTCTTTGTATACGGTTTTCCACTCTCAGGCAGGTAGGTTTCACTTCCATATGCCGTAGCGGTGATTTCTGTTGTTTTGTCTGTATTTATAACATTTTTAAGTATGATCGATCCGATTCCATAATCCATCAGATCCGGCTTGTTTACATCCTTATAAAGTGCATCATTGATGCAGGATCTCAGATAATTTTCCGAGTATCTGACGATCTCCTTCGGCAGCTTTTCCTGTTTCTCTTCCTTGGATTGAAAAATTTTCGCAATTCCCAGAAGTATAAGCAGTGTAGCAATTACACCTATAGTAAGAGAAATATCCGTGTCTTTGATCAGGTAAAGGCACAAGGTCAGGCACAGGAACATGATGCCCGAGTAAGCAAACAATAATAGTCCGTATTGCATGTTCGCACCCATTTTCTCATAAATTTCGAATACCTCTGTCTGCCAGTCGTAGAATTCACTTTGTATCACACCGCCACAATATGGACAGATAACTTGCTGACTGCTCAGTTCCACCTCAGCTCCACAGGATGGACAGAGGATCGTCCCTTTATCGGAATAAAATTCCTTGTTCTTACCCTGACGGTCAGAATGGCGGATATGCCTTGACTGAAGAATCCGAAGGTAACTGTTTTTCCGATAGATCTGATGCACTGTCTTACCAGCTTGAGGAGAAATAAGACGTTCCAAAGAGCTACATTGCAGGATAGACTCCCTCCACTCCCGTCCGTCATCATTCCATCTTTTGAAATTATTTTTCGGAAGTGGTACAACGTCCGTCACCTGGATATCTCGGCAAAGCTTACGCTTTCCCAGCAGTTCCACCTGATGAACCATCTTTCTGCGAAATGTAAGATCCATTCTCTTTGGAAGATAACCCTTATCTGCTTTTCCAAGTGGAAGTAATACATTTTCAAAGGAATCCTTGATGTCCTTCTGAAGCCTTGCCCCTTGCAACGGTGTTTCACGCTTTGCAAGAATTCTTTTCATTTTTGCTTTTTTCAAATTCTTTGGCATAAACTGTTCAAAGTCTATGTCAATGATTTTCTCAGCAATGGCAAACGCACAGATTATGGTAGCTGCAAACGCAAACAGCATCGCCTCTGACAATCCCATATTTATCCCTCCTCATCTATCATTCTATCTGGTTGACCTATTGTTCCTCTTGTTCCTTCTCTTTGCTCTTACCAAATATTTCATAGATTAGGAATATGGAGATAATGATTCCCGCCGGGATCATCATAACGGAGGTAATGTTATCACCTATATCGCCTGTGTAAAGCTTGTATTCTCCATTCAAAGCCCGGTAAGCCTTCTCTGTCACTTCATCCCCCCGAGATATATCTCTGGAAAATACATCTTTTCCTATATAGGTTTTTCCATCCACTTCAAAGGACAGAATTGCGTGATACTTTACATCTTCATCGCCATTTTCATAGGTCTTAACACTTATCTGATAATCTTTTACAACGGCGGTTACCTGACGAGCATCGGAAGATAGTTTATATTCTATACTGGAAAAAATATGAGTAACTCCATATACAACGAGCCCAATCGAACCAATCAGTAAGAATACACATATCACCTTATTTTGTGCTTTATCTGAAAGTACCTTCACGCAACCCCCTCCTTCCATACTTACAGTCTTCTACCTTCTTTTTCTTCCCGGTGATACTTGATAAGATCTTTACTTAATCCAATGAAACCAATGAGACCTAGCGGAATCATTGCAGCAAATGCAAAGAAGTAAATCGGAGTTGGTCCCGGTTCCAGTTTATATTTTCCTTTTGAGTTCCGGTAAACGGTAATCAGTACAGTATCTCCTCTCCTTATTTCTTTATTGCGAAATTCAAAATCATCATATGTTGTTCCATCGATTTCATAAGTAAACCTTACTTTATATTCTTCTTTTCGGTCTCCCTGATCGTCTTTTTCATGCGTTTGTTCACAACTGTAAACGGTTGCATGAAGCGTTCGAACATCCGTGGAATTCTTAAACTCACTGCTTTCATGCTTCGTATATATCATGCCGCCGATTCCTGCGATAATAATGAAGATACTTAAAATCAAAGCACCGATTGTGTCCTTATGATCCTCTTTTTCTGATGGGAGTCTAAACATAGAATTCCCTCCTCTCCCGCGAATTACTGTCTGTCGTTCTCGTCAAAGATGTCGCCACATTCTGGGCAGAATTTTGGTGGGTGTGTCGGGTCTTCCGGTTCCCATCCACATTTGTCACAACGGTAAAGCAGTGCATCTTCCGGTTTCTTTGCTCCACAGTTCTGGCAGAATTTTCCTTTATTCACTGAACCGCAAGAACAGGTCCATCCTTCTTCCTCTACCGGTTTTGGTGATCCGCATTCCGGACAGAACTTACCGGTTGCTGTGGCTCCGCATTTACATTTCCATGCACCCGGTGCCGGCTGTGGTTCCGGTTTCTTGCTTCCGCATTCCGGACAGAACTTGCCGGTAACAAAGTTTCCGCAGCTGCACTTCCATCCCTCTGCCTGCGGTGCCTGCTGCTGAACGGCCTGTTGTGCTGCCTGCTGCGCTGCCATCTGCTGTGCCTGCTGCTCCTGCTGTTGCTGACCCATTGCAAATAAATTCTGTGCGTTCATACCGCCGCCCTGATTCATTGCCATACCCATGCCCATGAAGCCTGTCATTGCACCGGCCTGATTACCGGCTGCAGTCTTCATTGCATCAGCCTGTGCTCCGACCAGCGTTGCTGCTGCCATTGTAGGATCGCGCATGATTGCTGTACGCTGAGCCTGTTTTATAAGTTCTGCATCTTCATCCGGAAGTGTCACAGACCCAAGTGCAATACTTACAACCTTCAGTCCGCGAAGTGCACCCCATTTTTCTGAGAGTGCCGTATTCATCGCATTTTCAAGATCTGTATTATGTGTCACGATCTGATTCGGACGAAGCTCCAGTTCAGACAAATGTCCGAATGCCGGCTGAAGAGCAGAGATAAACTCTGTCTTAAGAGTAGCATCCAGTTCCTCTCTGGAATATTCCTGCTCCACATTTCCGCAAACATTAGAGTAGAACAAAAGCGGATCGGCAATCTTGTAAGAATAGACACCTGAACAGCGGATCGATACGTCGATATCAAGTCCGATCTTGGAATCCACAACACGGAACGGAACCGGATTCGGCGTTCCGAAGCGATTTTCCAGAATCTCCTTGGTATTAAAATAATAGATTCTCTGATCCTTTCCGGTATCTCCTCCGTAAGTAAAACGTTTTCCTACGGTTTTAAAGGTTTCTTTGATACTCTCTCCAAGGCTGCCTGCAAAAATAGACGGTTCGGAAGAAGTATCATAAGTAAATTCTCCCGGTTCTGCACAGACTTCTACGATCTTGCCCTGTTCTACGATGATCATACACTGTCCGTCTGCTACAGCAATTCCAGAGCCGTTCGAGATAATATTGTCATTTCCTTTGGTGTTCGCTGAACGTCCGGTGACACGTTTTTGTCCTTTTGTAACGAGTACCTCCTTTGGCATCGATTCACAGTAGAAAAATTCCTTCCATTGATCTGCAAAAGTACCTCCAAGAGCACCCATACCTGCTTTAATAAGTCCCATAATATTTTCTCCTTTCCTTTTTGAAATGATCTTCCTCTATGTTATCCGGTTACACCGGAAGAACACGGTTTAATATGCGACATTCCATGTGTCTGTAAAAACATCATAAATATAAATGAGATTATCACAAACGCCGTAAAGCTGTTCCTGCACAAACTGTTCTCCATTATCAGTTCCTAATACAAAAAGCATACAGCTGCCTCCATTTATGATCTCTGATTCTCCTGTATACATAAGCTTCATTCCATTTTCCAGTCCCTGTCTGACCTCTCCATACTCCAGCAGGATCTCTGTTGCGATTTCAACCGAACGTTCATCCGGTGTTTCCTCATAGACTGAGAAATCATATACTCCGGCAAGTTCCGCCAGATGGCCGTCCATTAATGAAATCGACGGGTGGAAATCTATAGCACCGCCACCATCTGTCACCGAAACCAGTACATTGGAATAGATCTCACTGAAATTACAACGTAGCACAAGCGCCTCTCCCGGTTTTCCTTCAAATAACGGATGACTCTTATCATCTGCATATTCACCATTTTCCGTGATATCAGAAGGATAAACGGTCACTCTGCCTTTTTCATTTGGCGGAACGATGGCATACAGCTCCTGCCCATCCGTCATGTAACAGGCTGCTTCTGACAAAAACGGATACTCTTTTGTTAAATGATGAAATTCCAGGTAAAATGAAAGATCTGTCCTTGTAAATTCACTGTCCACATACCCGAAAAGTGCAACCCCTGCACCGCAGCTGTTTTGATTGATCTGTTTTTTGAGAAGTGACAGTTCCGTATCTTCCGTCTCGACGATTTCTGTCTTCCCCGGCTCTTCTTTTTCCTTCTCTTTTTCTTCCTTCTTCTCTTCTTTTTTATCGTCCTGCACTTTCACAAGACCGCTTTTATTCTCGCCTTCCACAGGCTTTTGCGGACTGCTCTTATGAGGCAGTCTGCATCCGCATAATAAGCCGGCCTGCAGGATTATCAAACAAAACAGTAATGATATTTTCTTCATATTACATTTCTCCTTGTAAAGACTGAACCTTTTTTCTTTCTCCAAAACGGCAAGCATCTATTTGCCGTTTTGGAGAAAGGGCTTTCCTGATCAGAAAGTCGCTTTCTTAGGTATGTCTATTTTCTTCTGTGGGAAACGGTTGTTAATCCCATAAAAGCAAGAGCAGCTGCAAGAATCATTGTAGTCCAGATAACCATCAGGCTGTCGTTACCGGTCTTCTTCTCGGTGGTTCTTCCATTTCCTTACATCGCATAAATCTGATCCATCAGATATTCAGCAGTCATGGATCCATAGAAGAACTGGTCGATAAGACCGTTTTTCTTCGCATCCCGAATGTCTTTTGCCGCCTGTTTTTCTGTATTGGAATCCACGATGAAAGCAATTTTACAGTCAGGACACACCCTCTTTACTTCATCCCGAAGCTTCATTCTTTCACAAATCTTCCACGGAGTATAGCCCGTCACCTCCATGATAAGAACAAACGGTTTATAAAGCTTACAAAGTTCAACCGTATCTTTTGGAGACTCCGTACGGACTACATCAATCTCATAATCCGATTTTTTGAAGGCAGTCGCTACGGAATCCGCAAACAGAAAATTCTGCATATCAACCACTATTTTTCGCATCGAACCATCCTCCTTTCTTTCAGCGATATATCCGATGTGTCTGCTACATTTCTTTTTTCTTTAGTCTAACAGAGAAAAATAGCTCTGTCTGTCCTCATAAATGTGGACAAATAAGCATTTTACACAAAAAAATCGCTCTACCTAATAAAAAGCAGAGCAATTTTCACATCTAAATCCTATTTTATTTTCTTCTTATACGTCGAGCTGACTACTCGGTACGACCAGACGTTTGCTTACCGCCGCAACCATCAGGCGATTGCGGTTTGTGTATCCTGTTTTCTCTAACATCCGGTTGATATAGGTACGAACCGATGATTCTGCCACATGAAGCTTAGCCGCAATCTCGGCATTCGTCTTCCCTTCACACAACAAACGTAAGGTTTCCATTTCCTGATCGGAAAGGTCACAGGAAAGTGCTTTTCCAAGCTGCACAGCCGGCACCTTGTCCGGCCAGAAATTTTTACCTGCAAGTGTCCCTTCGATCACGCTAATAAGATCACCGGAAGGAGAATCCTTATACCAGAAGCTGTCCGCTCCTATTTTCCTTGCACGATCCAAAAATCGTCCTTCTAACATGGAGGTCACCATTACGATCTTGATCCGTGGATAGTATTTTTTGATTGCTTCAGCCGCATCTAATCCATCCGAATCATTTTCTGTACAAATATCCATCACCACTAGGTCAATATGCCCCTCACCACATCTCTGCAATGCTGCATCTGCCCGGGTCAGGGCAGATGCCACTTCACATTCTGTGCTTTTTTCTATGCAAGAGCACAAATACTTACGGGCAAGCATCTGATCTTCAACAATTAGTATTTTTTTCACTTTCATTCCTCCCTAACGTGTTAAATCTTAGGAATTTCTATTACCAGAGCAAACTCCGGAAAACTCTGTACGAGCATCCTTCCGCCTTCCGTTTCAATCCGGTGACGCAGATTGGTAAGTCCTCCACCTTCCCGGATTTCTCTTTCCGGAGGCTGTCCGTTGTTATAGATCATCACGGTATAGCCGGTTTCATTTTCAAAAACATTTGCCTCCAGTTCTGTCGCTCTCGCATATTGAAGGGCATTATTCAGACATACCTGCATAGCAGCATACATCATCTCTGCTGCTTTTCCCGGTGGTTCCTTTCCTTCTATCTGCACAAGGACACCACTGCTTCTTGCACTGGCAAACAATTTCTCTTTTTCTGATAAATGTTCGACCTCCCGAAAAACAATATTCTTCTCCCATTCCCGCAGAACTGTTTCCACATCGATCCCGCCGAAATCTCCGGAAAGATACTGCTTCATTACAATAATACTGGCTGCAAGATTATCATGCATAGCAGATTTTGCCGTCAAAAGTTCTTTCTCCCGGGCAATCTTCTCCACATTTTCAGATAACCTTTGCAGATGTTCTTCATCCTCGGCAAGCTTCTTATTTTCCACAAAAAGCAGTCCGAGCACATGGCACAATTCCGTAACATCCGCAGCTGTAAGCTGGATATAGGTTTCTCCATATCGATCCGTTACTTCTGTTTTCTCAAACTGCCATATGGTATTATCCGGAAAACGATAGGTACCCTCCATATTCGAAAGCTGCAGAATTCCTTCCGGTGGGGTCGCAAGTGCCCGCTCAACTTCACCGAGATACTGCATATCACTTTCAAATAAATAATGACTCAGACGATACATCTGCCTGTTGCAAAGAACAATACTTCCTCTGCTGTCAAAAAAGCAGATCGCCGTAGGAAGCTGGTCAAATCCTTCCTTGATACGATTAAACCCAAAGCGCCTCAACCTACGCATTATCCTCTCCTCCTATTGCTGTACGTATCAGCCACAATCCATCCTCCCTGTCGGCCGTTACCTCAGAAGAGATAATTGGGGACAAATCAGCCGCACATTCTACAGACAGATTCATTTCCTGATCGGACACGGAAATAAACAGCGAATGCAGCTCATTTATCGTCATTTCCGTTACCGTTTTTAGCAGTTCGAACAAACGCACAACCTCTTTTGATGCTATCGGTTTTGTGGTTAAATAGACCGCACCGCATTCAATTTTGCAGGAATTCATTGCTCGTACCAGTTCATCGATCGTCAGCCTGAGTTCCTGCTGTGGAAGCTTTTCGTATTCCTGAGAAAGAAAATACAGATTCGCACTTCGCTTGATATAAGTACCGAGCAACAGAATCTCTTTCATACACGCCTGCATTACCTCAGGCTTTGCATTCTTACACTGTTCAAGAAGTTCCTTTATCCTCCTCGTCTGGGTTTTGTGTTTTTCTTCCAGTTCATCATAAATACGGTTCTTTTCCGTTAGTTCGTATAGCTCCTTCTGCACAAGATAAGCATCCTTTAATTTCTTTTTGTTATTCTCTCTTTTTCTTTTATTCTCATCAAGCTGCTTGCGAAGCTTGGTAAGGTGCTGCAAGTTATCTCCCCAGATGACAAAACCATCTTTAATCGGTGCCGAAGAGATGCGCATTCCATCCGGATAAACGATACTCTCCCCATCTTTTGGACATACCATATCCTCTCCTGCTGTGCGGGAACGAAGCAAAATCCGCCCATTTTGATCTGCAATGCAGGAGGCAAGCGTTGTCGCCTCATATAACTCGACATACCCTGTGTTTGACTGTATCATACGGCAATGGATACAGCTTTCGTATATTGCAGCATAAAAGAGACAAAACATTACATTCATGTCTCCAAAAACATCACGGATGACCTGAAATCCCAAAAGATAAAGTGCTCCATACAAGAGCATCACGCAGCTCAAAACAAAAGGCATCATTCTCCGCTTTCCAATACTTGGAAGCCTTGTTTTTTTCAGCAGCTGAAATACTGAAAAAAATACACAGCCTATCGTCCATCCAACACTCACAAAATAAAGCGGACGATGGAAAAAGACTTTGTTATCCGGCACCCCCGGAATTCCGCTCGCAAACGAAAATACTTGCTGGTGGAAATCATTTGTGATAACAGCCAGAAACAATGCTGTCGGAATCAGCGATAACAACCAGCTTTTTCTGGAAAGCTGATAATCTTCGGATTTTCCCAGAAAAATTGCAGTATATGCACCAAGCAGCGGAATAAAAAGAATCGGCAGGTAATAAAGATACCACAAATAACGTGCCACGGTCAGATCTGTAACCACCTCATATTTCAAAGTACGCAAAGTCAACCAGATAAGCATCAGAACATCCATCAAGCGAAGACAGTGCAGCACCGGTTTCTGAATAATCCGCTGATCCAGAGAATACCCCCACAAGACAAATAATAATAAATACAATGCGGCACGCACATAGCTTGGATAGTTCCCTCCTATATCAAACCATGCCAGCAGCCGGCAGGAATATGCTGCTATGACTATCGCAAAAACAAAAAACATCAAATAAAGCTGTCTGGTGTTCCTTTTCACGAGTTCCTCCCTCTTGCCCGGCTCATCACCTCCGGGCATTTTTATCACCTATAGTATAAGCTTCCTTTTGGCGCAACTGCTTCCTCCGGATTAAAAAATAAAAGTATAGCCCATATCCCTTGATACCGTCAACGCAAAAATTACATCTCCGCCCCTTCAGGACACCATACCACCGAGCATTCCGCCTGCCCCGCAGAGGATCCAGGCGATCATCATCTGCATTCCACCCTGCACGCTCCGGTAGATCCCTGCTGAAATTGCAAGCAGTAGCAGAAAATAGAGCATTCCAAGCATAAATCCCCTCAGGAATTTCCTTGTCTTCCCCATTTTTCCCATGGCAAATCCACCGGCAAATGTGGAAATTATGTAAACCGCAAGGATCCCGATCCGGACTGTTTTCTCGCTTAAGTCAAACTTATACAGTCCAAAGGACAGCCCGAGCAGCATCAGCATCGTAAGAAAGTAAGAAAGCATCAGTGCTTTCACAAGTCTTGTAAAACAGATATTTCCAAACAGCTTTTTTTCCATAAGAACCCCTCCTGTCCTTTTATACTATGAGAGATTCTTATGAAATATTCCTTTACTGTTCCATCTGTCGTCCCAGAAATCCTGCTGCGCAGAGTATCATCTTCTGTTCCAACTCACCGGGTTTTTTCCTGCCGTCCTTTGCCAGGATCACGACAGAACCGATCGCATCTCCGGCGCAGATGATCGGACTTACCACCTGCCATTTCAGTTCTGCATTCTGTCCCGACACGATGACCGTGAACTTCCGATCCATAGAGGATGCCAGAAACTGCTCCCTTCTTGCGATCACTTCCGCAAGCTGTCTTGTGATCAGCTGTTCCTGAAATTCTTTCTTCCCCGGTCCTGCTGCTGCGATCACCTGATCTGTATCTGTGATACACACCAGATATCCAAGCGTCTGTGCCAGACTTTCCGCATATTGGTCTGCAAAATTTCCCATTTCTCCAAGCGGTGAGTATTTTTTGAGAATGATTTCTCCTTCCCGGTCGGTGAAAATTTCAAGTGCATCACCCTCACGGATACGTAGCGTGCGCCTGATTTCCTTCGGAACGACAATTCTGCCAAGATCATCGATCCGGCGGACAATTCCTGTAGCTTTCATATTGATTCTATTCCTCCTGTGTTCCACATATTTTCCATATTTTATTCGATATGGGTAGTATGTGGAAATACGCAGAATTTTATTACTCCGTATCCCTGAAATCTTTATTTATAATATCTTTCTTCGATCATATCCAGAAAATCCCGTTTTAAATAGTCTTCCATCTTTTTAAATGTTTCTTCGTTGCGGATCAGTCTTCCCGGCTCCTGATATTCTACCCACGCCATTGCACACCATGTAATTCCCCTGAGACACGTGATCGGAATAAAAATGTTCAGACGTTCTTCGATTCCACTCACATCAAATCTGCCATTTACCGCCTGGATATATTTTCTTGTAAAATCAGCCATCTCTTCTTCTGTCAGAATCACATCTGTTTTCCAGAAAGTTGTCGTTGGTGCAAGGAAATGCCCCAGATCCTGAACCGGATCACCATAAAGCGGCTTTTCCCAGTCAACCAGATAATTGTCTTTTCCTGCGCCATTCATCAGGAAATTTCCTGAATTCAGCTCTGTGTTAATACAGCATCTGTATCCACTATAATCCCGGATCTCATTGATCTTCTCCTGTCCCAGCTCCAGAAGACGCCGGATCTGTACTTTTTTCTTTTCTTCTCCCAGATCAGACTTGTAGTATGTCTGCACCATCTGATTACATTCATCCAGAATCGCCTGCAGTGGATTCGATGACGATATCAGTCCATCCGTTTCTTTTACCGGAACACTGTGGATATCCGCAAGACATTCTGCCGCTTCCATCAGATTCTTCCGATAATCCAGTGCACTCCCTTCCAGAAACTCCATAACCATCACACCATACGGCAGTTCCTTCTTACTTCCATCTACAAAAATCGGCACTGGCGTCCGTCCTGAATCCGCCAGAAGCTCCAATGCATGATATTCGTATTCAATCTGATTTTCCAGATGCATCTGGCTTCCTGTATTGACACGAAGCACCAGTTTCTTTCCGGTCAGTGGGTGTACGAACCAGTAGTTGATATTATATTCGCCCTGTGCCAGTGGCTGATAGGCAATCTGAATTTCCTTCTGCTCTTCTTTCCCGATCCCGATTCCTTCCAGATAATGTTCTGTCTGTACATATTCTTTTAATCCCTGAATTCTTTCCATCTTATTCTCCCAGCCTTCCCCACTTTTTATCTTTTTCACTCATTCTGTATGGCACATCAAGCTCTGGCCATGCAACGTTGATCGTCGGATCGTTCCAGGCAATCCCGCCCTCATCATCCGAATGATAAAAATCCGTACATTTGTAGCAGAATTCTGCCTGGTCGCTCAGCACCAAAAATCCATGCGCAAATCCTTCCGGAATGTAAAACTGCTTTTTATTCTCTTCCGACAGTTCAATTCCATACCATTTTCCATAGGTGGCACTTCCTTTCCGGATATCCACCGCCACATCAAATACGGTTCCCCGGATCACCCGGACTAGCTTTCCCTGCGGATATCTCTTCTGAAAATGAAGTCCTCTCAACACTGCTTTTCCAGAACCGGACTGATTATCCTGTACGAACTTCATCGTAAGTCCGGCTTCCTCCATATCCTTCTGATTATAAGTTTCCATAAAATATCCACGCTGATCACCATGCACCGACGGTTCGATCACGCAGAGTCCTTCGATTCCACCTGCATTTTTTTCTACCTTTATCTGTCCCATTTTCCTTTTATCCTTTTCTCTCTGCAAGAACTTCCTGCAAATATCTCTCCAGCGCATTCTTCCAGACCGGCAGTGGCTGAAATCCTTCTTCACAGATCCTTTTTCTGTCAAGTCTGCTGTTAAACGGTCTTGCTGCTTTTGAAATTCCGTATTCTGCTGTCGTAACCGGAATCACTTTTACATCTGCATATTCTTTTTCACCAAGCTTCACAGCCTGTGCGAAGATTTCTTTTGCAAAATCATACCAGCTGACATATTCTCCTTCATTAGTCACATGATAGATTCCATATCGCTTTGTCATCGACAGATTTGCAAGAAATTTTGCAAGATCTGCTGTGTAAGTCGGCGTTCCAATCTGATCACATACCACTCGAAGTTCTTTCCGTCTTTTCCCCTGCTCCAGCATGGTCTTCACGAAATTATTCCCGTTTTTCCCGAATACCCAAGCGATTCGCACAATAAAATACTCTTTCAGTTCTGCTTTCACTGTCTGTTCACCCTGTAATTTCGTTTCACCGTATCGGTTCAGCGGCGAAAACTCCTCACAATCCGGTTCCCACGGTCTGCTCCCCTGTCCACCAAACACATAGTCTGTACTGATATAAACCATTTTAGCATGAATTTTCTGGCAGGCGGATGCAAGATTTGCTGTGCCCTTTCCATTAACTTCCCATACTTTTTCATAGTTTTCCGGCTCTTCTGCCGCATCCACCGCCGTCCACGCCGCACAGTGAATCACAATATCCGGTCTGAGCTTTTTCATTACTGCCTCGACTTCGTTTCTGTCTGTGATATCCATCTTCACATAACGACCTGCTGTTTTTCTCTTTTTGCTGCCGCTTCCCGTCACTTCATATCCCCGGTTTTCCAGTTCACGTACAACATCCTTTCCAAGCTGCCCGGCAGCACCCGTCACCAAAAACTTTAGCATTTTATTTTCATTTCCTTTTCTACGATCGGTCTCCACCACTCCTGATGATTCAGATACCAGTTGATTGTTTTCTTAATTCCTTCTGCAAAAGAAGTTTCCGGAAGCCAGCCAAGCTCTCTGTGGATCTTTGACGGATCGATTGCATATCTTCTGTCATGCCCTTTCCGATCCTCCACATAAGTAATCAGCTCTTCCGGCTTTCCAAGCTCCCTGCAGATCAGCTTCACAATATCAATATTCTTCATCTCGTTATGCCCGCCGACATTGTAAATTTCCCCTTCTTTTCCATGACGCAGGATCAAATCGATCGCCCGGCAGTGATCCTTTACATAAAGCCAGTCACGGACATTTTTCCCATCACCATAGACCGGAAGCGGCCGGTCATGAAGCGCTTCGACGATCATCAGCGGAATCAGCTTTTCCGGCAGATGATATGGTCCATAGTTGTTGGAACAACGGCTGATTGTAACCGGAAGTCCATACGTTCTGTGATAGGACTGTACCAGAAGATCTGCCGCTGCCTTGGATGCACTGTACGGACTGCTCGTATGGATCGGCGTCTCTTCTGTAAAAAATAGATCCGGCCGTTCAAGCGGAAGATCCCCATACACCTCATCCGTAGAAACCTGATGATAACGCCAGATTCCATATTTCCGGCACGCATCCATCAACACTGCCGTTCCCTTTATATTGGTATCCAGAAAGACTTCCGGATTTTCAATCGACCGGTCCACATGACTTTCCGCTGCAAAGTTAACTACTATATCCGGGTGTTCTTCCTCAAACAGCCGGTATACAGTCACCCGATCCGTCACAGATGCTTTCACAAAACGGAACGCTGGATTTTTCATTGCTACTTCCAGGGTTGACATATGCCCTGCATAAGTCAGTGCATCCAGACAGATGATTTGATCCTCCGAATGCTTTTCCATCATATAATAAATAAAGTTGCTGCCAATAAATCCGGCGCCGCCGGTAACAATGATTTTCATAAACTCTCTCCCCTGTCTAAAATAGATTCTCTCTGAACTTTCCTTCTGCTACGTCATGCAAATATTGTCCATACTGATTCTGTCTGTATTTTTCACAGACTTCCAGCAGTGCGTTTCTGGAAATCCAGCCATTCATATAGGCAATTTCTTCCAGACATCCAATTTTCCGGTGCTGATGAGTCTCTACCGTCTTCACAAAATTGGTCGCATCTGTCAGACTCTCATGGGTGCCCGCATCCAGCCAGGTAAAGCCCTGACCCAGAAGCTCTACCCGAAGTCTTCCCTGTTCCAGATAGATCCGGTTAAGATCCGTGATCTCCAGCTCCCCGCGTCTGCTTGGCTTTAACTGTCCTGCATAATCGCTCACCCGGTTATCATAAAAATACAGACCTGTCACACAGTAATTACTTTTCGGATGTTCGGGTTTTTCCTCAATGGAAACCGCCTTGCCCTTTTCATCAAATTCCACGATACCAAACCGTTCCGGATCATCCACATAATATCCAAATATGGTTGCACCGTCTCCTCTCTCCGCTGCTTTTACCGCTTCTAAAAGACGTTTCTTAAGCCCATGCCCGGCAAACAAATTATCCCCCAGGATCATTGCCGCCGCATCATTGCCAATAAATTCTTTTCCTATTATGAACGCCTGCGCAAGACCTTCCGGTCTTTCCTGCACCGCATAGGTTAATTCGATGCCGAACTGATGCCCGTCCCCGAAAAGTTCTTCAAATCTTGGTGTATCCTGTGGTGTACTGATGATCATGATCTCCCGAATTCCTGCACTCATAAGAACTGACAACGGATAGTAGATCATCGGCTTGTCATACACAGGTAAAAGCTGCTTGGATGTCACCATCGTAAGTGGATAGAGCCGGGTTCCTGATCCGCCTGCCAAAATAATTCCTTTCATTTTCATATCCCCGTTTTTCATTTTTATCTTTTTATTCTACCACGAAACAGCAGTTAGTTTAATAAAATCTCTCAATTATACCTATAGATTTTATCTATTTCATTTTTATATATAGATTAAAACAATTATGAAATTTTTGTGAAAACTGTTACAATGTAATCGTAACCTAATTTTGAGAGTAAGGAGGAAAAATGAAAAGAAAATTATTACCAGTATTTCTGTCTTTCGCATTACTTGCGAACGGCTCTCTGACAGCTTTTGCAACTGATTCAAGTGTTGATACCGTTACAGAAAGCGATGCACAGACTACTGTTTCTGAAGATCAAGAGAATCCAGAAGAAACTACTCAGGAAGAAGTTTCTGAAGACGAAGCAGTTCCAGCTGATGAATCTGATGCTATCACAGATTTCGAAACTGCATATAAAGCATATACTTTTGGTGCAAATGTAAGCGGCCCAGATGCTATTTCAGCCGATAAAAATACCGTTGCTGTTTTAGACGTTCGTTCTTCTGCAAACTATGATATTTCTCACTTAGAGGGTTCTTTCTCAACACCTGTATTTAATGAGGATGGCAGTATCATCCAAACTTCTGAAGATGCTACTGCAAAAGCTTTCACAGAAACTGTAACTAATAACGCAAATTTCCAGAACAAAGAGCTTTACCTTCTTTGCAACAGTGGTGCAAGAGGGGCTCGTGCTGCTGCTGTTTTATTACGACGTGCTGGATATGATACCAGTCGTATTCATACCATTACAGGCGGAGCAACAGGTCTTGAAGTTCGTTACGCATTCCTTGGAACAAGCAACGCTGTAACCGGTGCTGAAGCCGTAGCTGCTGTTGATTCAAATGACGTGGTTATCGTAGATGTACGTACAAAAGAGAACTTTGCAAACGGTCATTTGAAAAACTCTCTTTCTCTTCCTGTTTTCTATCTGAATGAAGAAGGAAAACAGGTTGTAGCAGAAACCAACCAAGATCCATATGCAAAAACCTTTGCTGAATATGTGCAGGCTAACCTTTCTACCACCTTCTCAGGCAAAAAAGTATACGTCCTCTGTAACAGCGGCCAAAGAGGTGCAAGAGCCGCCACTGCATTACTTGCAGACAACGGTGTTGACAAGAACACAATCTACACCATTACCGGTGGTGCAGGCGATAAAACAGTACAAAGTGCTTTTGTAACTGTAGACGGCTACAAATTCGTAAGCGGAACTGATGCTATTGCCGCTGCAAAAGACGGAAGTGCATACATTATTGATGTACGTTCTTCAAACGCACAGACAAAGACAGGTACTTTGAAGGGATCTATTTCTCAGTCTCTGTTTGATGATAACAACAAACTTGACACAGCTGAAGCTGAAGCACTTGAAAACGCTTTCAAAGAAAAAATTCCTTCCATAATAACAGAAGACAAACCAATCTACATCATCTGCAACAGTGGTGCAAGAGGGGCTCAGAAAGCAACCAAACTTCTTGGAGAACTTGGCTATAACATAAGCACTAAGGAAGATGGAAAAGTATACACCATAACAAACGGTGCAAAAGGCCTGGAACTTCTGTATGCAATGTCTGGAACAGACGGAAATGCCGTAGACGGAAAAACAGCTGTTGCTGCTGTCGGAAAAGACGACGTAGTAATCCTTGACGTCCGTGCGACAGGTAACTATGGAAGTGGACACTTAAAAGGCTCTATGTCAACACCTGTATTCAATGCAAACGGAGTTGCCAAAACTACAGATGACCAGCTTTCCAAAGATTTCACAAAATATGTAACAGACAACAAAGCCACTCTTGAGAAAAAAGAACTCTATCTTCTCTGCAACAGTGGTGCAAGTGGTGCAAGAGCAGCTACTGCTTTATTAAAAGCTGCCGGATATGATCTTGCAAAAGTGCATACTATCACTGGTGGTGCAAAAGATGCTGATGTAAAAGCTGCTGCAATCTATGTTTCTGACACTCATGTAATCAATAAAATGGCAGATACAAAGAACTACCTGATTCTTGATGTACGTTCTACAGCTTCTTACACAAAAGGACACTTAAAGGGATCTCTTTCCCTTCCACTTTTTGACAAAGATAACAAACTTCCGGATGATCTCGCAAAAGCATTTACAGAATATGTAACTGCTCACAAAGCAGATTTTGAAGGAAAAACAATTTACGTTCTTTGCAACAGTGGTGCAAGAGGTGCTGCAAAAGCAACTCAGCTTCTCAAAGAAGCCGGAATCACCAACGTATTCACCATCGAAAACGGTGCAAAAAGTGAAGTGATCCAGAAGCATTTTGTAACAGATCCTGTCGCTGATCCTGATACAAAGAAAGACAACAATGGCAAAGATAACAATAAAAACCTGAATAACGGTAAAACCACTACTGCTGCTACAACAAAGACAGGAGATACCGCTCCTATCGCTGCTCTCGCAGTTGCAATGCTCGCTGCTCTTGGCGCAATCATTGCATTCGGTAAGAAAAAAATTGTAAAATAATAATTATTCCCAAAAAGGTTACAAAAGCGGGACGTTGACTAAATTGCCAACGTCCCGCTTTTTCAAATTCATTCATATTCATACGATGTTCAGATCTCGTTGATCTGCTTCTCTTTTATTTCTCCAGATCTCCTTCCACACACCATCTGTAAAAAGATTCGTCATAGTTCTCTGAATTTTCAAAGCCACACATTTCCATTACAAGCTGCATATAAGCTGAACGGATTCCTCCGGTACAGTAAGTAATAATATGATCCTCTTTTGAAAGTCCTGCATCTTCAAACATCTTGGTCAGATCTTCATTACTCTTTAATGTACTGTCACTGTTAAACAAATCCGTATAACGGATCTGGATTGCCCCTGGAAGATGTCCCCCATTTGCCTCCCCATACATTGTCTTTCCATTATATTCTTTATCTGTACGGGTATCCACAATTTTACAGTCGTCATAAATCTCTTTCAGCTCATCCGTATTGATCACATGCGTTTCATCAATCGAATCAATTTCTACCGATACCGGTTTCGGCTCTGCTGCTCCTTTGACAGTCTCAACTCCTGCTGCTTTCAGTGCTTTGATCCCGCCATCTACGATTTTCACATCCTCATAGCCTGCCGCGATCAGCTCCCATGCAATCCTGCCATCTTCTCCCCAGCCTTTCTCCGCATTTGAAAAAAGCACGATTTCCTTATCTTTTGCCAGCCCAAGCTCTCCTAATCTTTCGCTCAGGCGCTTTGTATCAAGGATACATCCCCAGTTTGCATCTCCCGCTTCCCCGTCTTCACAGGTTGCCAGATACTGCCATGTCGTTGCCACTGCACCTTTTACAGTACCTTTTTTCGCCTCATCTTCACCTCTTGCATCCACTATGATGATATCGTCCAGATTTTCTTTCACATAATCGGCGGTTACTACATACTTTCCTTCAAATGGTTCACTGCTGTCTGATGCCGAATTCTTTGCACCACATCCTGAAAGTGATGAAATCGCAAGAATTCCTGCAAGAAATAATGCTGTTCTTTTCATAATCTTTTCTCCTCGTCTAATCTTCTTTCTTCTAACTATAACATATCTTCAATCTATTCACTAATTGATTGTCCTTATCCCGGATTAAGTATATTCATCTTTTCTATAAATCACTTTTTCAGCAGACGCATGATTTTTCTCATCGGTTCTGTTATTTTCCAGCTGGTTGAATTTGCATATGTCTGGATCATTTCATCCTGCTCCCTGATCTTATCCTCATATTTCTTAAGCTGCCCTGTTTTCTGTTCCATCCGTCTGCCAAGTTCATCCAGCTGTTCTTCATAATGCGCGGCCTGCCTTCGCTGTCCTTCTATATATTCCTGCTGCTGTTCAATCGCTGCATTTTGTTTTTCAAGCTGTTCTTTCTGCTGCCCGATATACTCATCTTTCTGTTTGAGAATATCTTTATAATACGCCAGTTGCTGGCTTCCTTCTTCAATTTCACTCATCAGCCATGGCGTCTTATACATATGTTCTCCATTCCACTGATACAGATCAAAAATATCCAGATGGAAATGCTCTCTTAAAGTCTCCATTGCATTTGCTTCTCTCATAATCTGCCCCAGCATTTCCATCCCCGCTGCTTTCAGTCCCGGTACTTCCTCTATACATTTCATCAACCAGAATGCTTTTTCAAATTCCAGCTGTAAATGTGATACAGAATCCGGATTCCGGAAATCTTCCCGGAAAAACTGACAAAATTTTTCATCCGTCATCGATTCAACACAATTTTTCCGGATCATGACAGATTCATTAAATGCGCGGACTGAATTTTCTCTTGTTGACATACTGATCTGTTTCTTTCCTTTTATATCCCATTGAAAGCGGATCAGTCTCTCTTCCAGAACCGTGATCTCTGACTCACTTACAAGCCGAAGCCACAGGTCATAATCCGCCAGCTGACGATACAAAAGATTGAAATATCCAATCTTGTCCAAAACGGATTTTCTGACCAGCGCCGAAGGATGACAAAGAAAATTCCCAGATTGCAGAAGCGTATGCAGATATTCTTTCTGTGTCGAACACTTCCTGTCAAAAAGCTCTGCCATATCCCTGCATTCTTCTGACAGATCATTGCCACTTTCATCAACCAGATATACTCTCGTAAAACATGCCCCGAGCATCCGATCCTCTTCCATAACCGTCACTTGCTTTTCCAGCTTGTCCGGCAACCATGCATCATCGCTGTTCATAAATGCCACATAGTCTCCTTGGCAGTGATAAAGCCCCTGATTTGCTGCATAACAGTAAAACGAATTCCGATTCAGTTTAAAATATCTGATCCGTGGATCCTGATAGCTTTTAATCAGTTCTTCTGTTCCATCGGTCGATCCGTCATCTACGATGACAAATTCAAAATCCGGATACGTCTGACAAAGTACGCTGTCAATCGCCTGTTTCAAACAAAATCTCCGGTTATAAGTACACATCAAAACGCTAACCATTATTCTACATCTCCAACAACAGCCCATCTCCAGAATGACTGATCATAATTGTATGTATGTTCAAATCCACACATTTCCATTACCAGCTGTGTATATGCCGAACGGATTCCTCCTGTACAATAAGTGACGATCTCATCATCTTTAGACAGTCCGGCATCCTCAAACATTTTTGTCAGTTCTTCATTGGATTTCAGATATCCCGCATCATCGAACAGATCCGTGTACCGGATATGAATTGCTCCCGGAAGATGTCCTCCCTTTGCTTCATCATACAGGATTGCTCCTTCATATTCTTCATCGGTACGCACATCCACAATTTTGTACTCGTCATAATTCTTCTGTAATTCTTCGGTTGTCATCACATGGGAATAATCAATTTCATCGATTTTTACTTCTGCCGGTTCCGGTTTGGATGCGAGGAACTGTGTCTTGATTCCACTGTCTTTCAACGCCTTCCATCCGCCATCTACCATCTTCACATCTTCATATCCGGCTGCCCGGAGTTCCCAGAGAAGTCTCGCATCATCTCCCCATCCATCTAGGGTCTCACCGATCAGAATAATTTCTTTATCCTTTGTAATTCCAAGATTGCCAAGAGTCTCTTCCAGCTGTTCCGGCTCCTGGATGCACCCCCATTTCTCATCTCCCTGTTTTCCTTCTGTAATACTCCAATCCTGCCATACTGTAGCAATTGCACCTTTTACAGTTCCAAGGATTGCCTTTTTTTCTCCCCTTCCATCTACAAACAGCGTATTTTCATCTCCAACCTTGCTGATTGCATACTCCGGCTCAACGATCCACTCTCCCACAAAATGATTTTCATTGGATTTCTCTGCCGTACTTTCCGTCTTCTGTTTCTGTCCACATCCTGTCAGACCAATTGCTGCTACAAGCAATACACTGCATAACCACTTTGTTATTTTTCTCATTCCTTTTTCCTCCTTTAATCATCACCATAATAGTAATCTTCCTCATAATAATCCGGCGGTGTTTCTGTATCCGGCTGCTGTGGTTCTGTCACTGCTGATGAACCAGATCCACTGTCGGCTGATGAATTGCCAGAATCCGTTCCGGCATTTCCATCTTCCGTCACTTCTATATTACTTTCTGTATGATTCGTTTCCTCAGATGTCTTGTCTTCCGACTTTTCATTCTCTTTTTCCGTCTCGTCTGTTTCCTCATATTTTCCACTGGAAAGCGCATCTTTTATTTCATCATCAATTCCTTTTACTGTCCCTGATACCTGATAATCTGTATCTCCAAACAGGAACTGATGTACTTCGGCAACATTGGATGCCAGTGTATCTGCGATTTCTGTACTTCCTACACCAGAAAGCATTTTGGAATACCTTGTATTTGGAAATCCAAGTGTTTCACCTACTTTATATTTTTGAAAATCTTTCGCATAATTCAGAATTTCAGTAAAAGAAAAATTGGTTGCAATCTGTGGAAAAACACTGTCAGCAATCTTATTGATCGTCGTCAGATCCATCTGCTGCAGCTTCTGCATGATATTCAGAAGGACGATTCTCTGACGCACTGTACGCTGCGCGTCTCCACCATCTGTATAACGGATTCTCGCATAAGAAACCGCCTGTACTCCATTCAGATGATAGCTACCTCCGACTTCCGGCTCAATCTTCTTATAACTTTTTCCGGTTACTTCAGAAGTCTCCACACAATAATTATTCATGTGGACTACTTCTGCATCAGTCAGCTCCAGATTCATTCCTCCCACCGCATCAATTACATCGACTAAGGCATTAAAGTTCACAGATACATACTTCTCAATGTTCATATCCATGTTCTCATTCAAAAGAGCAACACCCCCATCCGGTCCGAAATAAGAATAGGCTGCATTCGCCTTATTATAACTTCCATCTTTCAGCCGCATAAAAGTATCACGGTACACCGATACCATTTTCACTTCATAAGTTTCCTGATTCAAACTTACGATCATGATCGTATCACTTCGATTTCCTTTATCTAGTGACCCATCCCTAGAATCCAGCCCGAATACTGCCACATTCAGATATCCGCTTTTATGCTCCACCTCTTCTGTAATAGACTCTTTCAACGTTTCTTTTTTTACTTCAATCTTCTGAATTTTGTTCACTTTACTGGCAGCATATCCGAATACGGCACCTGCCGCCCCCAGAACAAGTGTCAACACTACGCAAATAATCACTATTATCTTTTTCTTCCATGACCATCCTGCAATTTTTTTAAGCATCCTCATCATTCCTTCCTCTCCAGTAATTATGATTCATTGTCAGTTTCATGATGAAACTTTCCGGTAATTGTCGGTAATGTTTTCCCATCTGGTAGCCCAGATATTTGCACCCGCTTTCCACAAACAGCTGTATAATCTGCAAATATTTTCTTTCTTTTAAAAGCTTTTTCACAAGTGTGCAAATCAGGTGTATGCCTTCTTTCTCTGACTTTACTTTTTCAAATATTTCTGGATGACATGCCTGCGATACACCCTGGTCAAAATTTCTCCTTATCAGCTCTCTGTAAGTATACTCATGAGAATGAATCACCCGTGCATCTGCTTTATAAATAATCTTCCATCCATTTTGGATTGCTCCTGCTGCAAAGATCAAATCTTCATTGAAGATGGCCGGATGCGGAAATCCTCCCAGTTCCAGATAGACTCCTCTCCGATAGGCAGCACATACATTGGAGCAAAAATAAGTTTTTATTCCCAGTTTTGGCAAATCCTTCTGCGATTTAATCTGGCTTTTTGGGGGATAATTGAAAACTCTCGTATATTTTTCCAACAGACCACAGTTCTGATCCGGTATCTGTCTGGCATAAGCTGCCACAGCATCCGGATGCTCATTTAATACTTCTGAAAGCTTTTCCAAAAGAAACGGATCTGCCGGAACTGCATCCTGGGTCATCATGACCACAATATCTGCATCTGACATCCAGATTCCCTGCTCTCTGGTTCTTCCATGATCAAATTCTTTTTCCAAAATCGGAATCTCTGTAACAGAAACCCGGTCTTTACAAACCGAAACATCCAGCTTTATCCCATCCCTGGTGTGTAACAGAATGATTTGCTCCGGAAGGTGCGTCTGTCTGCAGAGCCTGTACAATACTTTATGCAGTTTTTCTGTCGGTCTGTAGACCGGTATGATCACATCTATCTTCATCTTCCGTCAAAAAATCCTTTAAAAATTGTCAGAATCAATATTTTCATATCAAATACCATTGTCCAGTTCTCAATATAGTAAAGATCATATTCGATCCGCTTCTCAATGGAAGTATCTCCCCGGTAGCCATTGATCTGCGCCCATCCAGTCATTCCCGGACGTACCTGATGCTTTACCATATAACGTGGAATTTCATCCCGGAACTTTTGCACAAACTGCGGTCTTTCCGGTCTTGGTCCCACCAGACTCATCTCCCCTTTCAGCACATTAAAAAGCTGCGGCAATTCATCTATACTTGTTCTGCGGATCAGCTTTCCAACCGGTGTAATCCTCGGATCATTCCTGGTAGACCATTCTGCTTTTTCCTTTTCTTCATCCTGCATGATCATAGACCGAAATTTGTACATATAAAATACCTGGTTATGCAGTCCAACTCTTTCCTGCCGGTAGATCACACTCCCTTCCTCTGTCAAGGCAACCACCAGCACAGTAAGCAGCATGACCGGTGAAAAAAGAATGATTGCAACCGTTGCCCCAATCAGATCAACTGCCCTCTTTGCCGCCCTGTTCCGCATGATATTCAGTGGAACTCTGCGGACATGGATCACCGGAATCCCCTGCACATCCTCAATATAAGGCCTGGTAGAAATCACATTTCCAAAATCAGGAATCATTTTCGTGTGTACCCCTGCCTTCTCACAGACATCCACAATCCGCTCCAGTTTTCCATAATCCTCTGCACGAAGCGCAATCACAACCTCATCCAGTTCATTCCCCTCCAGTATTCTTTCCAGTTTCTCTTCATCTTTCAGATGGGCAAACACTTGATATCCCCACTTTGGATTCTCTCTCAGCCTGTCCATATACTGTTCTGCCATCTGACTCTCTCCAATCATCAGGATATGTTTCTGATTCAGTCCCTGCTTTCGCATTTTCCACAAAATTGTGCGAATCAGATATCTCGAAGCAAATTCCAGCGAGATGTTTATAAAGAAGAAAATACACAGCATCTGTCTTGAAAAATGCTCCTGCTTTATAAAATAAAGTACCAGGATAAAGATCATAAATCCAATTCCATTGGCACGGATGATATCCATCAGCTCCTTACGGTAACTTTTTACCCTCCTTGGCATATAAAGCTGAAAAATACTATACAAAAGCAGATATCCAGGGATTATTAAAAACAAAGCTGAAAAATACGTTTTCGCCGGAAGAACCCCTACGTCCTGCACAAAAAACCCACTTTTAAATCTCAGATACCATGAGAAAAAATATGTAGCACCAATGATTCCCGCATCCATACATACCTGCGCTTTATTTAACATCCGCTGATTGTTCTTTATCAAAATACCACCATCTTTTCTCTATCCATCTTCTTTTTCACGCAAAGAATAATCACACTTCACCAGCGTAAGATTAGGATTGTACATCGGATCTCCTTTTTCCATGATTTCAGACCAGTTCCGGCGTACATAATCAATCTCACACTGATATCTTCTGATCTTTTCCTCATTATCTTCTGCCCCTCTCGATCTGGATTCATAATGATACAGTTTCACATAAGGATCATACACTACAAGATATCCACATCTGCGTACCTTCAGACAGAAATCAATATCATTGAACGCCACTGCAAGTTGCTCTTCAAATCCACCCACTTCTTCATATACAGAACGCTTTACCATCATACATGCTGCGGTCACCGCTGACAAATCCTGCTGAGTACTTGCTTTGTGCAGATACCCGGAATAACCTTTTGGAAGTCCCCGGAACATATTACCAGCAATTCCCCGAATCCCAACAATGACTCCAGCATGCTGCACCTGACCATTTGGATAATAAAGCTTTGCTCCGACAATCCCGACTTCTTTTCTCTGGCAGTTCGCAAGCATTTCTCCTAGCCAGTCCTTTCCAATCACTTCTGTATCATTATTCAGAAGTACCAGATATTCTCCATCAGTCTCGCTTACTGCGTAGTTGTTGATCGCCGAATAATTAAATGGCCCATCCCATCTCAGAATTCGGATATGGTCCGATTCTATTTTATCATAGTAAGCAAACGTCTCTGCCTTTTTACTGTTATTTTCAATAATCGTAATCTCATAATTCTTATAAATCGATTTGGAAATGGACTGCAGACATTTTTCCAGATCTTTCACATGATCTTTATTGGGAATCAGAATGGAAATCTTCGGATTCCCCTGCACCTTATACCGGACACGATAAAACCCTCTATCCAGTTCCGGTAAAACTTCTGCATGTTCACCACATCTTAGCAGATGTGCTTCTATGGCACGCTGTCCAGCTTCAAATGCATAAGTTTTACTGATTGGATTGTCCGCAGTAGAAACCTGATGTACCCTCCAATGATAAAGAATCCTCGGCACATGCGCCGTTATCGTTTTTTCCACACACCTGAAAACCAAATCGTAATCCTGCGCTCCGTCAAATTCACTTCTCAGACCGCCCATTTCTTCAATCAGACTTTTTTTTATCACACAAAAATGACAGATATAATTATTCGCCCGCAACAGATCCAGATTGAAATCCGGTTTAAAATGCGGCTGAAAATGTTTTTTCAGATCTGCCGTCACTTTATCTTCATCTGAATAAAGAAGTCCGACCTCCGGATACTCATTCAACTTCTTTACCATCTCGTACAATGCATCCGGCGCAAGCAGATCATCTTGATCCAAAAAACCGATATATGTTCCGGTAGCTTCCTTTATCGCTGCATTTGTATTTTCAGAAATTCCTCTGTTTTCTGAAATACCGATCAGGTGAATCGCTTTTTCTTTGAACTCATCCTCTTCCAGAATTTCTTCCATTCTGTGTCTCTCTTCATCTGAAACAGTCATACATAATTCCCAATTTTTATACGTCTGACGGCATACAGACAGAATCATCTGTCTCAAAAATTCTTCCGGTGCCTGATATACCGGAACAACAATACTGATCAGGGGTGCATACGAAAACGCTTCCTGTCTTTGTCTTTCCATCTCTTCTTTGGTCCGCCTGTGATTCTGATACCATTTTTCATAATCAATCTTCTGAAAACGGATCCTTTCTTTTAAACGTATCATAAACTCTTTTGGTCCAAAGTACCGAAGATATACAAGCCCTTTTTTTACCCGATACAGAGACATTTTATTGAACATCTCCTATCTCCTCTCCACTTTTGCCAGATGATTCAGTCCAAAGTCATTATGATCCAGTGTCAGATTCGGACTGTAATACGGATCTCCATTTTCCAGAATCTTTTTCCACCTAGTCTGAAACAATTTAATTTCTCTGTTAAAACGTTCAATTTTCTCCTCTGTGTCTTCATATCCTCTTGACTTGGACTCATAATGAATCAGTTCCGCATATGGATCATATACGATCAGATATCCTGCTTTCCGTATTTTCAGACACAGATCTACGTCATTAAATGCCACCGCAAACTTCGGATCAAATCCTCCGACTTCTTCATACACCTGTTTTTTTATCATCATACAGGCTGCTGTCACTGCACTCAGATCATGGATCACCTGCGCCCTCGCAAAATATCCCGGCGAATCTCCGTCCATTCCAAGGAATGCATGTCCTGCCACTCCTCCAAGCCCGATGATCACTCCTCCATGCTGAAGCGTTCCATCTTCATAATACATTCTCGCCCCGACAGCACCTACATCTTCCCGCATACAATAGCTCAACATTTCTTTAATACAGTCATTGCCGATCATTTCTGTATCGTTGTTCAGAAACAGCAGATATTCGCCGGTCGCATGATCAATTCCATACTGATTGATCTCCGGATAATTGAATCCTTCTCCTTTCCAGTACAAAACCTTAACTTTTGGATACTCATGCATGATCCTTCTATAATCTTTAAACGTTTTCTTTTTCTGGCTGTTATTTTCTATAACAAGAATTTCTATATTCTCATAGGTATTTTTTCCCCGGATCGATCGCAGGCATTTGATCAGATCATCTGTGTGATCTTTGTTCGGAATAATAACCGATATCTTAGGTGTTTGTTTTACCGGATATTTCGTCCGGTACATTCCCGGATACTTCGTTGGAATGACTTCTGCTTCAATTCCCATTCTTCTGTAATGCGCTCTTACCGCTTTTGCACCTGCATCCACAATATAGGATTTATTGTCTGCACTGCCTGCTGTAGATCCTTCGCATGCTCGCCAGTGATATAGGATTTTCGGTATATGCCGGATCTTATCGGTCTTCTCAACACACCGGAGTACAAAATCATAGTCCTGTGCACCATCGTATTCGCCGTTCAATTTTCCTGCCGCCTGATATAATTCCTTTTTAACAACCACCAGATGACAGAAATAATTTGTTGTACAAAGCATATCTGGATTAAAATCCGATTTGAAATGAGGGAAGAAATACTCTTCTCCATCCATCGTAATCTTATCTTCATCCGTATAAATAAGCTCTGTATCCGGATATTCATTCAATTCTGCCACACACTCATACAATGCGTCCGGTGTCAGCAGATCATCATGATCCATAAAAGCGATATAATCTCCCGTTGCCATATCCAGTGCCACATTTGTATTATCCGAAATATGCAGTTGTTTTTTATTGTCCTTCACCCGGATTCGGCTATCCTTCTTTGTGTATTCTTCCAGAATCCCTGCAATCGACGAATCTTCCCCGCTTCCATCTGAAAGACAGAGCTCCCAGTTCTGATAGGACTGTCCTCTTACAGAATCCAGCATTTCCCGCAGATATCTTTCCGGTGTCCGGTAAAGAGGAACAACAATCGAAATCTTCGGCATCCGGGTAAATTGCTTTCTCTTCTGCCGGTACAGTCTGATCCTGGACGGCTCATGTCTTCGCAGCCATTCTTCATACTCTGTACCGTTTTTCCCACTCAATTTGTCACCCGCCCTGATAAACGCTGCACGGATTCCAAACTGACGATAATAGATTCTGACTTTGCGAAAATCATCCAGCATTTTCTGACGTCGCAGTTTTCTTTTGAGATTCATGATCTCTTCCGCATTTTTCTCTTCTTCTTCAAAGCATACTTCCAGTTTTCGCGGAATACCTTCCTCATAAAATGCCTTAAACCCGGCAATCTCTTCCTTTTTACATTCCGGATACTCTCGCAGCACATCCAGACGCCGGATTTTTTCTTCTTTCATCTCCAGTTCATTCTGATTCTCATCCAGAAACCGAATCGATGCATTTTTCCTTCTATAATACCATCCCTCGACTGAAAATCCTTTTTCTTCAGTATTCACCTTATCTATGCTGTTTGCCAGCCATTTCTCCAGGTTCTTCAATTCACTGACTGCAAAGGTCTTCATCAATTCTTCTTTTCCACGATACGACTGCAATACTTCCAGTCTGGACGCTTCTCTCCAGTCTTTCGGAAGATGTATCCAAAGAAAAAACTGTTTGGTTATAAGTCTTTTTCTTATCTTACGGAACTTCAACGGATGAAGACGGATTCCATCCGTTGTATAAAATAGTTTCTTTCCATCCAGCCGGATTTCAATCCGGTTTCCATCTGGTCTGTTATCCAGAAAATATCCCGTAATAAGTAATCTGTCTTTTTCTTTTACATGAAACCGACATGTTGCGATATAAAAAGCATTTTCCATTTTTCAAATCCTCTCACTTCCACACTATCTGGAAAATAACCAGTTCAAAAACTGAAAGAAAACACAGATATACAATACTAACAGCAGAAATACACAAAATGTTTCTATATCAAACCGATATGTAACCGTCTTTAAAATTAAAGTTCCTTCACTTTCTTCACTATTTATTTTCAAATTTGTTCCTTCCTCTGATGTCTTTTCCGTATAAAGTGCAATAGAATCTTTTTCAAATACTACTTTATACGCCTTCCCCCTGCATCTGGTTACCGTATCAAACGAAAATTCATTGAATTTGCCCGTTTTTATATCTCCCACCTTCTTCACAGATTCCGCAACCGTTTCTCCATTTTCACAATCCTGAAGATAAATTCGGATCTCTGCTTCTGGATCTTCCTGCAAATTCTGGCATTTCACCTGAATTCCATCCAGCGAATCTTCCTCACAGATAAACTCCTGTGTTATCTGACTCTGTGATCCGTCCAGCATGATATACTGATCATTTTCAACCGTCCGGTCATAAATCGCATGGGTCTTATGAATATGCCCATAAATAAATGCAATCAGAATCAGTATAATGACTGCTGCCATCTTTTTTATTTTTTTCATTTTTCCCTCTTATTCTGCTTCCTGATATTCTCTGCACAACTCATCTGCATCCCCGATACTGCGAACTCTTCCATGTTCCAGCCATACAATCCGGCTGCACAGATTTCTCACCTGCTCCATATTATGCGAAACAAACAAAATCGTAGCTCCATTCTCCTTCATCCGGTTAATTCTTGCTTCACATTTCTGCTGAAAATGGAAATCGCCTACCGATAATACTTCATCCACGATCAGAATATCCGGCTGTCCGATTGTTGCTACCGCAAACGCGAGACGCGAAAACATTCCCGATGAAAAATTTTTCACCGGTACATCCATAAACTGGTCCAGTTCTGAAAACTCTACAATCTCTTCATAGTGCTCCTCCAGATATTCCCTGGTATATCCAAGCAACGTCCCGTTCAGAAATACGTTCTCCTTCGCAGTCAGGTCAAAATCAAACCCTGCTCCCAGTTCGATCAGCGGCGCGATCACACCGGAAGTCTTAACACTGCCACAGGTTGGTTTCATGACACCGGCAATGATTTTCAACATCGTACTTTTTCCACTTCCGTTTACACCGATCAGTCCCAGTGTTTCTCCTTTATAGACTTCAAACGACACATCCTGCAGTGCCCAGAAATCCTGATAGGTAATCTTTTTCTTTACTCTCTGTATAAAATATTCCTTAAATCCATCAAATTTCTCTGATGCCAGACTGAATTTGATGGAAACATCTTCTACTTTTACAATTACTTTTTTCTCCATCCTTACTCCTACAAATCAAAGATAAAACC
The DNA here is from genome assembly GCF_027663865.1 of Coprococcus sp. AF99-45. Lineage (NCBI taxonomy): Bacteria > Bacillati > Bacillota > Clostridia > Lachnospirales > Lachnospiraceae > Coprococcus > Coprococcus sp. AF99-45. The sequence goes on along the minus strand of NZ_JAQDGZ010000016.1, from coordinate 18,605 downwards.
ATCCTGATGCTTATAAAAAACCCAGCATCCCACTCCAAGACACAGTACAGCTTCTGCTGCTGTCACCAGAAACATCACCAGACCTGGAAGTCTGCCATAGATCACAACATTCCGGAACATGATCAGAATACTGGTCAGAGGGTTTATCATTACCAGATGGTATAACCATTCCGGCAGAATCGACATTGGATAGATAACCGGTGTCAGATACATCAGCACTGCCATCAGCACCGAATACAAGTGCAGAACATCCCTGTATTTCACCGCAATCGTCGCCAGAATCAGTCCAATCCCCAGAGCCAGAACCACCAGCAAAAAAAGTGGCACAACTGAAAGAAGCATTGTCCAGTGAAGCTCCGCACACATACCGATCATAATCAGAAATAACGCTGCACAGGATGCCATCAGATTGATCAGACTGGAACACACCCTTGACATCACGAATACATATTTCGGTACATACACCTTCTTTATCAGAGATGCACTCCCGATAATTGCTGACATTGCATTTGTCGTAGCGTCATTGAAAAAGTTAAAAATAACCTGCCCACATAACAAATACAACGGAAAATTCTCTATATCAAATTTAAACAGATTTGAGAAAACGATGGATAAAACCGTCATCATAAGAAGTGGATTCAGCAGTGTCCATAAAACCCCCAGTATGGAACGCCGGTATTTCACCTTCACGTCTCTTGAAACCAGTTCTTTTAAAAACGGCTTAAATTTGACAAAATTTTGAATATAAACTGACATATTTTCTTCCCCTTTAAATTATAATTATATTATTTTTTCAGTCTTTATTCAATCAAATCCCTTACACTTATCATTGATTTTCTCTATTTCTTTTATTGATTTTCCGAATAAGTAAAGGAGTCTGCATAAAGCAGACTCCCTAACGGACATCCTTATATAATTTTGCAATCTCTTCTGCCGGAACACCATCCCGGTACATGGCTCTCAGCCGGTTCATAAGCCACATTACTTTCAGCTTTTCGATTGTATTTCCGCCAAATCTTCTGTCTGAAGTATAAATCCTGTGTCTTGTCATCCCAAGCGGAATCCCTTTTTCTTTGAGGATCAGTGAAAACTGATAATCCTCCAGAATCGGCATCTCTGGAAATTTTCCCACTTCAAAAAACAACTTCCGGTCAATGAAAATCCCCTGGTCTCCAAACATTACTTTTCTGTCTTTAATCCTGTGATTGGAGATCACCCTGCAGGTGAACATAAAAAAGTTATATGAATGAAATGCAATTCCAAAACACCCTGCCCGGTATTTTTTCATTACAGTCTCAATCTCTTCTAATGCTGTAGGTGGAACTTCACTGTCGCAGTGCAGGAAAAAAAGTACATCTCCACTGCTTTCTTCCGCTCCCATGTTCATCTGCTTTGCCCTTCCTTTCGGGGACTGAATCACCGGATACCGGTCCTTCAAAAGTGCCAGTGTTCCATCCGTGCTTCCCCCGTCTACAAACAGAATCTCACATCTTTCATTCAGCGGCTCCAGTGTCTCCATCAGCCTTTCAATTGTCGATTCTTCATTGTATGTTGGTATAATAATTGATATTTTCATCTCTACTTCACGGTTTCAATTTCTACGTTCATCCAGGTATCATACAGATTTCTACGGAACTCGTCCGCATCTCTAATCACCGGGATCTTGAGGGTGCAGTTCTTTTTCGTTTCATCCTCTGCCAAAATCAGTCTTCCCTTTGTAAGCTTTTCTGTTGACAGCTGCATGTCCACTCTCTGTATCTCAAAAAGTTCCGGATGCATCATGTAAGCCGCAGCAATCGCATCCCAGTTATAATATCCGGGAATTCCATATTCATCCCAGTTATTGTCAAACCAGTAATCCGTCTCATTCTTGATCAGCCTTACAACTCCCTTACTCAGATCCGAAAGTTCTCTTTCATACTCTTCTCTTGTAAAAAGTACCTTCAGGCAATTATTACCCGTAATAACCGCAACATCCGTTCCACTGGTAAGTGTCGTATAAGTTGCCAGCGGATCACAGGAGAAATTAAGTTCATCCATTTCCCGCTTTGCAAAGATCAGTGGTTCTGTTGTTCCTCCCATCAATACGATACTCTTCACCTGATGAAAAAACTCAGGATTGTGTTTCCAGGCTCCATAAAGATTTGTCACGGAACCCGTCACCAGAATTTCCAGCTCCCCGGCATACTTTTCTGCCATCTCGGCAAGATAATGTGCCGCTTCACTTTCGGTTTCTCCCGGTGTTGCTCCACCTTTGTAAACGCGCAACTCGTCATGCCCGATTTTCTTTACAAACTTCTTTGTATTTTCGTAAACCTTCTCCAGCGTATTGTTCCCATAAGTTGTCGTCACTCCCAGGACCTCTGCTTCCGGATCCCCCAGAAGATACAGCAGTGCCAGTCCATCATCTACATCACACCCGTTAATTCCAAACGTACAGTCACAATCATGAATTATTTTTCGCATACCATTCTCCTTTTATCACTTCTGAAACAAAATCCCCTGTCTTTCATCAATTTTGATGCCAACCAGTTCTCCTGTTTTTACCCCCAGTTTCATCCAGTCACGGTGAAGCATCCATACTGTCAGCTTTCCATCTGCATACTTCAACAGGATTTCTGCTGTTTCCCCCTCAAACATAACTTCTTCAATCTGATACATTCTTTCCGTCTCATCTACGGTCAGCGTGATCGCCGATGGTCTGACCATCAGTTCATACTCTCCTTCCGCTTTCTGCGTCTCAAATGAAACTGCCCGGCTTACGAATCTGCCATTCTCCACTTTCCCAAAAATATAATTTGTCTGTCCCATATAATCTGCCACCGCTCTGGACTCTGGATGGTAGAACATCCTCTCCGGCTTATCATACTGAAGCACTTCTCCAGCTTTCATCAGAGCGATCCGGTCAGACACCTTCATCGCTTCTTCTTTATCATGCGTGACCATAACGACCGTAAGACCCATCTCATGATGCAGCTTTCTTACCAGATCTGCCATCTCGCACCGCAGATTCTCATCCAGGCTTGAAAATGGTTCATCAAGAAGAAGAATTTTCGGATCTGCCGCAAGCGCTCTTGCCAGCGCGACCCTCTGACGCTGTCCACCGGACATTTCCCGGATCTTACGCTTCTCAAATCCTTCCAGCTGGACAGCTTTTAACAGTTCTCCTACCTGCGCCTGCTTATCTTTTTTCGGGATTTTTTTCAGATCCATCGAAAAGCTGATATTCTGTTCTACCGTCATATGCGGAAACAGTCTGAGATCCTGAAAAACAATCACGGTTCCTCTTTTTTCCGGTGCAAGATTTGTAATCGATGTGTCATCGATCCGGATATCCCCTTCCTGCGTTTCAAGAAGACCTGCAATGCTTTTTAACAGTGTTGTCTTTCCGCAGCCTGAAGCGCCAAGAAGCGAAACAAATTCTCCCGTTCTAATCTCCAGATTTATATTCTTCAGTATTCTTGTCTTTTGTAAATCTACACAAAGTTCTTTAATTGTAAGACTCATGTGCTCCTCCTGCCTAATAATATTCTACTTCCTGTGCCTTTGTAAAACGTCCCACGATCCATTCCAGTATTCCAAACACCAGAAGCATGATCACCAGGAATATCACACTGTAAATGCTGGCAAAATTACGTTCTCCGCTTCCGAGATATGGAACCATGACGATCGCAAATGTTTTGACATTTCCCCCGCCGATCATCAACGTCAGGAAATACTGACTGAACGAAACAACAAATGCCATCGAAAACACAGAAAGCATGATCGGAAACAGATTCGGAAGTGTCACTTTAAAAAACGCCTGAAGCGCACCAGCCCCCAGAACTCTTGCCTGCTCCTCCAGCTTTACCCCCATTGCTCTTGTTCCATCCTGCATCAGCGTAACTGCATACGGAAGAGAACAGATCAGATGGACAATAATGACTCCCTGAACGGTTCCGCTTAATCCACATTTGATAAAGGTAATCTGAACCCCCATCGCAAACACGGTTCCAGGAACAAGAAACGGAAGCATCGACATAAATGAAAACAGCCGCTTTCCAAAAAAGTCATAGCATTCCAGCGCCCTCGCCGTCATTGTTCCGATCACAACCGACAGGAACGCGACCGAAGCCGATATGAAAAGACTGGACATACAAAGTCGCACAAGCTGCTGCCTGTTTCTCAGTATTCCATTCACCGCTCTCATCGAAAATTTCTGCGGGATAAGTGACGGCCATGCCCATCTCTCTGTCCCTACCCAGACAAGGATCGTAAGAATTGGTACAATCACCAGGAAAATAAAAATGCCTATGATCAGGCCTTCCCAGATGTTCTTTTTTCTTTTCATCTTCCTGTTCCTCCTAACCTGCCAGCTTCTTCGTGCTCCGGCGAAGTAATATGTAATATAAAACTGCTGCAATCAGAGAGATCACGATCAGGATTCCATTGATCGCCATCGCATACGGTCGCGCCCGAAGATCAGGTTTGGTATATTCCAGATAAGCCAGAACCGGCAGCGCCTTTGGTATCGTTGCTCCAAGTATGAACGGCAGCTCATATGCTCCAAGTGCAAATACAAAGATGATCAGAAAACCACTGAGCACTGTATTCATACATAAAGGAAGCGTTACTTTCATGAAGGCCTGAAGTTTATTCGCTCCAAGATTGGTCGCTGCTTCTCCAAGACTGCCATTGATATTCGCCATCAGAGCAATCACAAAATAGATTATGAATGGAATTTCCTTCCACAGATAGGCAAGAATTACACCAAGTCCATATCTGTCATAGAGCAGCATCGGAAACTGCTGCTGATCCGTAATCAATCCTGCATTTGCAAGGATTCTCGCAAGGATTCCATTTTGCGAAAGAATATTTACAATAAAGAGTGCCACAACAACATGGGGAACAATGATTGGAATCTGAACGATCCGCATAATGATTCCGCGCACTTTTCCGGCACTCACCAGAACTGCACACAGAAATGTTCCTGTTACTGTGGCAAGAAAAGCCGACATAAATGCAATGTACAGACTATATTTTAATGACTGCAAAAGATCCGGTCTGGTCAGTACCTCCTTATAATATTTCAGCGTCGGTTCCGTTAATCCAAAAGCTGGAATCACCCCTAAACTTTGGATGATTCCAGTTCCCAGACCAATAATAAAAACTACGCCTAATATAAGTTGCGGCACCAACAGTATATAAGGTGTCATTTTTTTCTTCATTTTATTTTCCTACTACTTCCTCTGCCCAGATCTCTTCGATGATCGGTACAAGTGCGGAAGGCATTTCCGGAAGACGTTTTGATAAAAGTTCATCCTGAGGGATTACACCCTTACCAATCTCAACCTTATCAAATGCTTCTTTCTGTGTATCGTTTAATTTGTTGTAATCTACAACCGGAATGGTACGGATCTCTGTGAAACGGTCTGCCTGTACTTCCGGATCAAGCATCTCATTGATTGCTACCTGTGCTCCTGCTACATTTCCTGAGTTTGCTGCAATTGCAATGTAGTTTGTATTTCCAATTGTTCCTTTATCGAACTGAAAAGACTGAGATGTCTCTGTGTAAGTACCATTTTCAATGTTGGTAGCTGTTGAGTATGCACCATAAGAGATATCCATCACAACTTCTCCATCAGAGTACATATTGGTCAGTGCCGTAGAATCCTTCGGGAAAGTCTTTCCTTCATTCCACAGGTATGGATTCAGTTCACGCAGATATTCAAGAGCTGGCTCAATTGCTGCTTTTACAGTCTCTTTATCAGCTTCCATATCCATGAACTGTTCATATCCGCAGATATCGTAAATCACATTACGAACAAATGCACTTCCTGTAAAGTCAGGTAATGCAGGATAAGTTACTTTTCCTTTGTTCGCTTTGCAGAACTCCATGAACTCATCTGTGTTTGTCGGAAGATCCGGTGTTACTGCTGTATCTGCGATCATAACAAGCTGTGCTTTTCCGTATGGAGCTTCATATCCCTCAATCGGAAAGCAGAAGTCTGCATTTGTCTCTTCATCATCTGTATCAATATAAGACTGGAAGTTCGGAAGTTCTTCTGCAAACGGTCCGTAAAGCATGTTGTTTTCTTTACAGGTCTTGAAGTTTTCTCCGTTGATCCAGATCATATCGATATCGCCATCTTTTTTATCTGTTGAAATTTCACCAGAAAGCTGACTTAAAATCGCATCAATATCCATCGGTACACGTTCCAGTGTGATGTCATATTTTTCTTTCAGACGCGGTGCATAGTAGTTGTCAAGCCAGTCATTTAAGCTATCATCTCCGCCCCATCCGTAAAATGTAACGGTTGTACCCTTGGCTGCATCCACCATTTCATCGAAGCTCATATCCTCTACGGCTTCGGTTGTCTGCTTGGTTTCTTTGTTGTCTGCTTTTTCTGTCTTTGCGCTGTTTCCACATGCTGTTAAGGAAAACGCCATCACAGTACTTAAAAGCAGCGCTGCAATTCTCTTTTTCATTAAAATTTTCCTCCTTCATTTTCTCCGTCCTTCATTATAACAAATTATTAACAAAAAGCACGCTGTTTTTCATTCCTGCTTTGTTGTTACCCCTCAACACTTCGTTTAGTTATTGTAATTTTCTATATACTTATAGAATTTTTCTACCGATGATTCCATTGCTCTGTCCTTCAGCGTAAGAAGACCGATTTCCCAGATCATATCATCTTCTGCGAAAGGAATCATGACCAACCCCTCTGTATTCATATCTTCATGGACAAAGTCAATCGTCACAGAAATCCCTCTCTTCAGCCGGCACATTTTATAGCAGAGATCAAATCCATTTGTCTCAAATACAATATCCGGTTCAAATCCCCGGTTCCAGCATCTGCTCTGAATAAACTCATTGAGTTTAAAACTGCTGTTTTCAAGATAAAGAGGCTCGCCTTCCAGATCCAGAATAGTTGCTTCTCTTTTTTTCGCCAGAGAATGTTCTTCATAGACCAGAAGCCCCAGACTGCATTTTTTTAAACTTTTCATATCAAAACAATCTCCTGCAAATGGTCCGATCGACAATGCCACATTCCCTTCTTTGTCAAGCAGCATTTTCTCTACGATCCGATCCGGATATTCCATATAAGAAAATGTCACATTCGGATATTTCTTCTGAAATTCCAGAATACAGTCTGGCGTCAGGTAACGCAGGATATCATAGGCAACCAGAAGTTCTACTGTCCCTTCCTCACTCGCACGTATCATATCAATTTCTTTTTTCAATTTGTCATATTCGCTAAGAACCGTATTCGCATAATCATACAGCCTCTGTCCGCTCTCTGTCAGTTCTATCCCGGAGGCAACCCTGTCAAGTAACGTACATTCCAGTTCATTTTCCAGATTTTTCAGTACACGGCTGAGTCCCTGTGGTGACATAAAAAGCTCTTTTGAAGCCCTCGCAAGACTTCCTCTTTGACAAATCATCCGAAATTCCTCTAATTCTTTAATCGTCATTCTTTTCCCACGACTCCCCTATTTAAATTTACATTTTGCCCGATTCAAAATAGGTGTTTTCCCAAGAGGTACCTTTTCATCGATTCCCATAATAAGCGGTAGCAAATGCTTTGCATCTTCATATCCTCTCCTTCTGAAACTACAGATGCACGAAGCGCAATATGTATAAAGTTCCGGCTCCCTCGATGCTTTTACACGGTCTGTCAGTGCCTGTGCCACATCCGCTTCTTTTCCAGCTGCGCATCCACCAAGCCCGCAACACTGTACATCTCTGAATGCATCTTCTACCTTTCCGACAAGGAATGGCTTCATATCATATTCAAACTTTCTGTCTTTTCGGTCCGGACATGGATAATACATTGGAATCCTTTCTTTTTGATAAATATTTCCAATTTTAAGCTCTGCCATTTTTTCGTAAACACTGATAATCTCCGCATCCAGTCGTCCTTTTAAAAAATAATAGCAGTTCGGACATGCCATGATCACCTGTTCTACTCCTGACTCTTTTAATTTCCAGTTGATTCGCTCAATGATCCCCGCTGCCTCTGAAACAAGTCCCAGTTCTTCAATCGGTTTCCCACAACAGTCATATACAACTCCCACATCATATTTTGCGAATTCTTCCACCAACTTATCTGTCGTTTTCGGAAAAAAAGACGGAAAATTACATCCCGTAAAAAAAACTGCTTTCTTTTTTGAATGGCGGTAATTTGCAAATTTGTACGGATTCTTTTCTAAGAGCAGTCCGTCATATGAATTATCAAGAAGCTTCCCACCTCCGTCTTCAACCAATTTTCTCCGACTGTCAAGTGCAATCTCTTTTCCATCAATTCCTTTTGGACAGACACACCCGCAGGTTCCACACAAGAAACAATGATATGCCAGCTCCGGTTTTTCTTTTAATACCGGCAGATCAATTCCGTATTTTTCCAGAAACAGACAACTTCTGGTACATTTTCCACAATGGATACATGCATCCAAATCCCACTTATTCATAATTTTTATCCAGCTTTCCTTTCAGTCCCAGTTCCAGATAATCAATCGTAATTGGACAGTTACAAATTGCTCCCTTTTCAATATCCTCATACAGGTGGTACAAATCTCCCTTATCATCCACATCATAATACATCTGACCTACCGCCGTAGAGAGCTTTTCATTTCTCATGTGCTGTAAGGTATCATAAATAACTGTATTCGTTCCGTATCGTTCAATTTTCCATATAGAATCATATTCTTTTTTCATTCCGATCAGATAGTACCCTCCATCAAATGTAGGATGAATCACAATATCTTTTCCCCCAAGATTATCAAATGCATTTTTTAGTGTTTCCGGGTGAATCTGCGGAATATCTGTCCCGATCAGAATTACTTTCTCATACCCCATTCTCAGTACGATTCCAATCGCATTCTTCATCCTTTCACCAAGATCATCACCAAATTGTGGAAGACATACTGTCTCATTATCAAGAACTTGCTGTAGCAGCTTCTTTTCATCCTTTGGTGTAAAAAACACGAAAATATCCGCATCCACCTGCTTTGCTTTTTCATATATATCCTTTACAAAACAGGCATGTAGACGCGCGCACTCTTCCCCAGTTAGAAAAGGCATCAGCCTGGTCTTTGTCTGTCCTGGTATCGGCACCCTCGTAAATAAAATAAGTGCATCTTTCATCTATAATATTTCCTCCAACATTTCAATCACACTTTCCACTACTTTAGGACAAAAATCCAGCATTCTGCCACTCGAAAGTGCTTCTTCAAGCTGTTCTGGAAGCGATACATCATAGCCTAATAACTCTTTGCAACTGTTTGTTGCGAACTTTTCCAGAAACAATGCTCTAAATTCTGCATATTTGTTCATCATTTCTTCTTTTTGCCGAAGCAGAGTATTCACATCCCAGTGTCCATATTTTAATCCAACAGCCATGATTGCTCCGGTAAATGCACCGCATGTATCCCCATGCATCATTCCACCTCCAAAACAAGCCGAGACTTTATTCGCCATCTCTTCCGTAATCCCAAGTCTCTCTGCGAAATAAGACAGAACGACCTGAGAGCAATCATATCCTTTTATAAATTTTTCCCGAATCATACTTTCTTCTATCATTTTTCTCTCTCCTTTGTCATCTTACATCACTTTTTCATTCTAACATCAAACCAGTCCTATTTCTATAGATTGTCTTATCGTATTTAACTATAATTTGCTCGTCTTATTTATAAATCAAATAATTCGTGCCTTTTACAAAAAAATCCCTCATCTGCGGTTTCCCGCAAATGAAGGATTTCTTTTACTTTATTCAATTCTTACAGTAATCCACCGATTGATAAGAATAACGGTGCAAATACAAGTGAAACAATTGTCATAAGTTTGATCAGGATGTTGATAGACGGTCCTGATGTATCCTTGAACGGATCACCTACTGTATCACCAACAACTGCTGCTTTGTGAGCTTCGCTTCCTTTTCCGCCATGATGTCCTGTTTCGATATATTTCTTAGCATTATCCCATGCTCCACCAGCGTTGGACATGAAGATTGCCATAAGTACACCTGTAACAAGTGCTCCGGAAAGTAATCCACCGAGGGATTCCACACCAAGAACGATACCAACAATCAGCGGTACTACGACTGCCATCACACCCGGAAGCAGCATTTCATGAAGAGCTGCTGTGGTAGAGATTGCAACGCATGATGTATAATCCGGTTTTTCTTCACCTTTCATAATGCCCGGTTTTTCACGGAACTGGCGTCTTACTTCTTCGATCATCTTGTATGCAGCCTTTGATACAGACTCCATAGTAAATGCTGAGAAGAGGAATGTAAGCATACCACCGATAAAGATACCGATGATTACTCTGTAGTCAAGAAGGTTGATTGCTTCAAGACCAACTGCCTGTGCATAAGATACGAAAAGTGCAAGTGCGGTAAGGGCTGCTGATCCGATCGCGAATCCCTTACCCATAGCTGCAGTTGTATTTCCTACTGAGTCAAGCTTATCTGTGATTTCACGAACAGATTCATCCAATCCTGACATTTCTGCGATACCACCTGCATTGTCTGCGATCGGTCCGTATGCATCAACGGCAACTGTGATACCTGTTGTAGAAAGCATACCTACTGCTGCAAGTGCGATTCCGTAAAGTCCTGCAACTGAGTAAGATACAAAGATACCTACACAGATCAGGAGAAGCGGGATTGCTGTAGATTTCATTCCTACCGCAATACCACTGATGATTGTAGTAGCTGCACCAGTCTCTGACTGTTCTCCGATTCCCTGAACCGGTTTGTAGTCTGCTGATGTGTAGTACTCTGTGATGTTACCGATGATCACACCAACAACCAGACCTGCGATAACGGCAATTGCCGCACTCATCTTTCCGAAGAGTACATTACTCAGTACAAGTGCTACAACAATAACTACGATAGAAGCTGCATAGCTTCCCTTGGTGAGAGCTTTCTGTGGATTCGAATTCTCATCACCTTTTACAAAGAAGGTTCCGATGATAGAAGCGATCAGACCACATCCTGCGATCGCAAGCGGATAAAGAACTCCGGATACAGCTCCTGCTGCTGCTCCAAGAGTCAGTGCTGATACAAGTGAACCAACATAAGATTCAAAAAGGTCAGCTCCCATACCTGCAACGTCACCTACGTTATCACCTACATTGTCAGCGATAACAGCCGGGTTACGCGGATCATCTTCCGGGATACCTGCTTCTACTTTACCAACAAGGTCTGCACCAACGTCTGCTGCTTTGGTGTAGATACCACCACCAACACGGGCGAAAAGTGCGATTGAAGATGCACCAAGGCTGAATCCTGAAAGCACATCTACGTTCTTTGTAACAATGTACACAAGGCTTACGCCAAGTGCTCCAAGACCTGCTACGCACATTCCCATAACGGCCCCGCCAGAAAAAGCGATTGATAATGCTTTATTCATTCCGCTTTCTTTTGCTGCGTTAGCAGTTCTTACGTTCGCTTTTGTAGCGACTGTCATACCACAGTATCCTGCAACTGTTGAGAAAAGTGCTCCAATTACAAAGCATACTGCTGTTACCCAGCTGATACCAAATCCGATCAGTACAAAAAGCACTACTACAAAAATGACCAGAATCTTGTATTCAGCCATGAGGAAAGCTCTTGCGCCCTCCGCGATTGCGCCTGCAATCTCTTTCATGCGGTCCGTACCTGCATCCTGTTTTCCTACTTTACCAGCAAGATATGCTGCAAATAATAAAGCAATAACAGCTGCAATCGGGACCAGATACATGTAATTATTCATTTCTTGTTCCTCCCTGAATTATTGTACCTCTAAAGACAATATCATAAAAAGAACAAGAATGCAAAACAATTTTTTGAATTTTCAATAAGTTTTATTTTGTTTATCTATAAATGTGGTCTTTCTCTATTTTTTTAATTTGTATCTCACCGTCCACATTCCACTGGGATTTACACAATATCAAGATATGTTTTTTTCCGAGGTGCCGGAAAAGCAACATCTAATCTGGCATATTCCTCCGCTGTCAGATGAACCTTTCCCGCCTCCAAGTTCTGCAGTACATGTTCTGCCCTTCCACTTCTTGGAATGGCAATCACATCCATTACTCAGTTTTATCTCCTTTTTATTCATGATTTCCACTCCCTGCATTTTGTTTTTCTGTTCCTTACTGTCTGTTTTTACTATCTTATGATATGAGTGTCAAAAATAAATTTTTCCACTCACTGATGTAACCGGATTGCCCCATTGCCATGCAATTCCCGCAATCCTCGAACACCTCAAACTCCCATAAAATAGCCTATCCACACCATTTTATTCCGGTTTCGGTGTTCAACGTGTCAGTAAGTATCAATTGCTTATTTGTGCAAGCACAAACGCAATTGCTACTTTTGACACTTACATCATATTATAGGAAATATCCCACTTTTTGCAAATGTTATAAGAGACATATTTTTATGTTTATTTATTCTTTTTATTATTTCTTATAACATTCTTTTTTTCTTCAATCCATGATACACTGGATTTATCATAAAATAAATTCAATGATAAGGAGATTAGAAATTATGAAAGTTGTAGTTGCAATTGATTCATTTAAAGGAAGTCTCACTTCGATTGAAGCCGGAATGGCTGCAAAAGAAGGAATCTTAATAGCACATCCGGATGCGAATGTTGTCGTAAAACCACTTGCAGATGGTGGTGAAGGCACCACAGATGCCCTGATTGCAGGACTTGGTGGTGAGCGTATTGATCTTACAGTGACTGGTCCTCTTGGTACTCCGGTAAATGCACATTACGGATATTTGGCAGAAAAAAATACTGCCATCCTCGAAATGGCTGCCGCTGCCGGAATTATCCTGGTAAGAGAATCTGAAAAAAATCCACTTACTGCAACCACTTACGGTGTCGGTGAAATGATCGCAGATGCCATGGAACGCGGTATCCGCAATTTCATTATTGGAATTGGAGGAAGCGCAACAAATGATGGTGGAATTGGAATGCTTAAGGCACTTGGCTATCAATTTTCCGATGAAAATGGACAGGATGTCGGCGAAGGCGGACAGGCGCTTGAACGGGTATCTTCTATTATAATAGAAAAAGCTAACCCAATTCTCAAAGAATGCAATTTTCATATTGCCTGTGATGTAACTAATCCACTTTGCGGAAAGAACGGAGCTACCTATATTTATGGTCCGCAAAAAGGTGTCACACTGGAAATAGCAGAAGAACTGGATCAGGCAATGAATCATTATGCTTCTATTACCTCCAAATTTCTTCATAATGATTATGCATCTGCAGAAGGTGCTGGTGCTGCAGGTGGTCTTGGCTTTGCATTTCTCAGTTATTTAAATGCTACGCTGACTCCTGGAATCGATCTGATTCTTAACGCTGTCGAACTGGAAAAAGAATTAGAAGATACAGATATCACTGTTACCGGCGAGGGACGCCTCGATCACCAGACCGCTATGGGAAAAGCTCCTGTCGGTGTGGCAAGACTTGCAAAAAAATACGGCTCCAAAGTCGTTGCTTTTGCCGGAAGCGTCACCCCGGAAGCAACAGCCTGCAATGCGGCCGGAATCGATGCATTCTTCCCGATCGTTCGTGGGATCACAACACTAGCTGAAGCAATGGATCCCGAAAATGCAAAATCAAATATGACAGCAGCTGTAGAACAGGTATTCCGTCTGTTATAGTTTTAATATTATTTACAAATTTCAGAGAGTGTTTTTGTATAGTTTTTACAGAAATACTCTCTTTTCTTTATGATTTTCTTCTTTTCCTACACTGACCATCAACAACACAACAATCTACGACCTGACAGATCTTCATTTCATCTGTAACAATGATTCTTCATCAAATGAAGAGCTTTCACTTGTGAAGACAAGTTCTTCCGAAACTGTAGAACTTCCTCGATCCAGTGTTTATTCTATCCATGTTTCCGGAAAAGTTGCAAATGGGACATCCTTTTCTAACACATTCTCCGGAACCATTGATAACAGTTCTTCTGTTACCATTTCTCTGGATGACTCTGCAAACCTCTCAGTGATCGCAAATATTGCAGATTAAGTTTTGCCGTAAACAATCCGCCTATGTAGTTTTAAGTAATGACAAATATACAGGCAACTTCCATAACGCAAATTGCCTACATATTATCCATAAAGGGACACTTTCCAAACCGAATTGCAAGTGCCCATTCTTCTTTCTTTTTACCGATTGCCAGTCCCAGCATTATTCTAGTTGATTCGCTCATATTTGGTTACCTCTTTACTAATCTTTCCTCTACTCGTTCATTATGTCAGCGCGCTGTCATTTATCTGACAATGCTATTGTACGAAAAAAAGACACAAATTCTATTGACGCTTTCATCAATACCTATGTACTTTTTTTATGTATTCTTTACAATTCTTCCCCTTGTACCTTTCCACCTTGTTCCTCTCTCCAAATAATGCTACAATTCTTAAATAAGTGGTAATGATACCGTTCTCTTTATCCTGTTAAATGCTGGATAAGCATCTGCATCATTCCCACAACTTCTTTTCCAAAATCGGAGGATGTTTAAAATGAAGTTAGACAAATCACTTGCCTTTCAGGTAGTAAACACAATCAAAGACACCTGCGGACAGGATATCAATTTTATCGATAAGCAGGGAATGATTTTTGCAAGTACCAACGCCGACCGGATTGGTACGTTTCATGCCATCGGTCACAAAGCCGCCCAGACAGAACAGACAATCGAAGTTTTTTCAGATGATGATTTTCCCGGAACACAAAAAGGGATCAATATGCCACTCTATTATCACGGCAGTTTTCTTGCAGTAATCGGAATTACCGGAGAACCGGACCAGGTCCGCCAGTACGTCCATCTTGCCGACCGGATTACCCATCTGCTGATCCGTGAAAAAGAGCTGAACCGACTGAGCCGCTCTCTGGAAGATAAAAAACACTTTGTTATCGATGCCCTGATCCGGAATGAGATTGCTGATCCGGATTATCTGGACACCTGCCTTTCAGATCTTCAGGTAAATCCAGGGACAAAGAAACGGCTTCTGATCATCCAGTCATCACCGGATGGACACAACAACTCTTCTTCCCTTGAACAGAAGATCATCGGACTTTTCGGCACGCTTGGTATTACTCTTTATACCTTTTATTATCCAAATGAATATCTTGCCGTGCTGGAAAACTCCGGCAAAGCCGCTCTCTATCAGATACTGGCTGATTTTACCGCAAACTGTGGAGCTTTGCTCTCCATTGCAGTCGGAAAGAAATGTCAGCTTTTCCAGCTTTCTCTTTCTTACCAGTCTGCACTCACTGCGCTGAAATACTGCCGGAGTTCGGAAAACGGGATTGCTTTTTTCGATGATATGACACTGGAAATTCTGCTCTCTTCCATCTCGGAGCAGGAAAAAAATGCTTATCTGCAAAAAACGATCTCTGCACTTTCTGATGAAGAAAAAAATCTGCTTCAGACTTACTTTGAAGCAAATATGTCTCTTCTCGGAACCAGCCAGAAGCTGTTTCTTCACAAAAACACAGTGCAGTACAAGCTGAATCATATTTATCAGAAATGCAGGCTGAATCCGCGTGTTTTCAAGGATGCGGTGCTTTTATATCTTGCCTTGCAGTTGTGATATTTTTAAATCCCAGACACGGATTCCTGTGCACACATCTTCCATATCCGTGTACAGGTTTGTCCATATAAGAAAATATTCTTAACAAATAAGTTTACTTACAGATTTTCGTCAAAAAACAGGACAGCCTTTCCTTCACCCTCACAACGGGTATTAAAAAGCAGCCAAAGAATTCATCTCCCTGGCTGCCGATTATTTCAATTGTATTTAACAATATGCCTTTTTTGCTTCGTCCATTCTCTGGAAAAATTCACTGTAAAATTCTTCCGTCTGATACGGAGTAAGGTAAAATCTCTGCAGTACATCCATGCTGACCGCCTTCGCACTCTCCGGGTGTGCTGCAATGTATTCCTGTAACTGAATCAGTAATCCATGCCATCTGGCAATATACGCTTCATACTTTTTCAGTTCCGGTGTATCAAGCCATTTTTTGACCTTTACTTTCGCCCGGTTCTCTTTCTGACATTCATGTACCTGAAGAAAATAGCGGAAACCATTTTCCTCATAATATCTTCCAAGCGGGAAAAGCCTGCAGATTCCCGGACGAAATGGATGAATCCCACATCTTCCTTCCTCAGTCAGAAAACCACAGCCATCTTCCGCTCCTGCCATCTTCAGATTCGGCAAAATGATTCCGTCTACCACATTCAGTTCAATCTTTCCTGCAAGCAAAGTCTCAAAAGCCGCTCCTGTTCCCCTGCAAATCCGGACAATATCCAGCGGATCCAGCACGATTGAGCTTCCCATCCCCGTACAACAGGCGTGGCATCCCTCACAATCGCCACAGTCTGCTTTTACCAGATCATTGCTGGTATATAATTTTCCATCTGAAATTTCTTCCATTGTCACCTGTCTTTTCATATCAATCTCCTTTCCTATACTCCTTCCAGTGTAAACGGTGGAATAAAGCTCTCCTTTGCCGTATCCCCTTCCTGTATAAACGCCTGCATCACACCAAGCGAGATCGCATAGTCCACCAGTTTCTCATACGCATACTCCGGCACTTTCCGGTTCAGCTCCGGATATTTTACCGCATCCAGACTCTCCAGTGGCGTATACTGGCTCATCAGGCTCATATAAATCCGGTTTCCATAAGTTTCATGCAAATATTTCACCACTCTTTTTCCATCCGCAAGACATCCCGGCAAAAGCAGATGACGCACGATCACGCCACGCTTCATCATTCCGCGCTCATCAAATACCGGCTCTCCTGTCTGTCTTACCATCTCAGCAAGAGCCGCCTTCGCAATCTCCGGATAATCCTCCGCCATCGAATATTTTTTCGCATGATCTGTATTTAAATATTTGAAATCCGGCAGGTAAATATCCACCAGACCATCCAGCATTTTCAAAGTTTCCATTCTCTCGTAACCGCCTGTATTATAAACAACCGGCAAATACATCCCCTGCTCCTTCGCACTCTGAAGCGCCCGGATGATCTGCGGCACAAAATGCGTCGGCGTCACAAGATTGATATTATTCGCACCTTTCCCCTGCAGTTCCAGAAAGATCTCCGCAAGCCGCTCTTCTGAGATCACTTTGCCAACCTTGCTTCCCGCAATCTCATGGTTCTGACAGAACACACATCTTAAGGTACATCCCGTAAAAAAGACCGTCCCTGATCCTTCCTTTCCAGAAATACAGGGCTCCTCCCACATATGAAGCGCCGCTCTCGCCGCCCGGATCTCCCCTGTCTCTCCGCAAAAACCTGTCTTTCCATTCTCCCTGTCCGCCCCACACATCCGCGGACATAATGTACAGCCACTCATCCTATCGCTTAACCTCTCATCTATCCCTGATTCATTCCTATCAGTATACCGCACTTTTTGAAAAATAGCCACCCAAGTTTTCCTCTTCCAGAGATTGAAAATTCTTTTCCCATCTGCTACAATAAAGTGCAGACAGGCATTTTGCCTCAAGTTTGGAGGAATATACAATGAGTAAAATTGATGAAGTAAGAAGCGCTATGGTCGCAGCCATGAAAGCAAAGGATAAGGACACAAAAGAGACATTATCTGCTCTTCTTGCAGCCCTTAAGAACAAAGCCATCGACAAACGTGCCGATCTTACCGAAGAAGAAGAAGTTCAGGTTATCTTAAAAGAGATCAAACAGACAAAAGAAACTCTGGAGATGACTCCTGCTGATCGTACAGACATTATTGAAGAATGCGAGAAACGTATCGCTGTTCTTGAGCAGTATGCTCCGAAGATGATGGACGAAGCTGAGATCAAAGAAGTGATCGCAGGTGTCCTTTCCGGTCTTGGAATTGATGCTCCGACACCAAAGGATAAAGGACGTATTATGAAAGAACTGATGCCGAAAGTAAAAGGAAAAGCTGACGGAAAGCTTGTGAATGATATTCTCACAGGAATGATGGCTTAATAGCAGATATTATGAATGCAGGGTTTCGGATTGGTTCCCTGCATTTATATATAGTCGAATATACTCTGTATTGCGTCTGTTACATTAATTACATCTGCCATTTTTACACGATCTATTATTTTATACCCCCTGACTCTCAAGTCTAACATTTTCATTTGTTCACATTGGATATAACCTTTATTTTCATCCATTTCAACATAAATGTGAAGTGGGCTTTCTGTACTCTCTCCTAATATTGGACAGCCAATTATTTCTCCCGACTGATTAAAAAAATTTTTACTTGCAACAAATACAGGATCCTTAATTTTTTCCACTTTTAAAACAGCCCCCTGCTGTATCTCCATTTTCTACCACACCTCTCTTCCTTCCGGCTTATCCCATTCATATTCTCCATCAAGATTTAACTTACCACCAAACTTTTCAGCTCTTTCTTCTAATTTTTGATGCCTGAAAGTCTTAACAAGCATAATCATACCATCCGATACTTTTACTTCCAGCATATCATTTATTTCTACATTGGCCTCTTGTAAAATATCTTTTGGAAGTCTGATTCCCTGACTATTTCCCCATGCTTTTACCTGTGTTTGCATAAAATTCACCTCCATATAATGTATATATAGCCATGAGCAAAACTCCAC
>NZ_JAQDGZ010000015.1:0-80484 GCF_027663865.1 Coprococcus sp. AF99-45 | reverse complement strand
ACCATAAATATATTGTAGTAGAAATTACAGGAAACCAAAATGATGAATTAATTAAATATTTGGATGACATTCTTCTTGGATTGAGATATCAGGATGGACATTATAATCTGGTAAAACTCAATGACGAAGAATATCAGGGAAAATTGAAAATCCAGAGTGATTACTGGGATAAATTGAAAACAGAAATTGAAGCAGTAAGAAACAAGGGATACGAAAATACAGACATTGTTAATATGAGTGAAATATATTTTACGATGGCAGATGAAACTGTCTCTGCCGCAGAAAGCTATTCAGAAAAGATCGCTATAAAGATTCGTACTATAGAGCTTTTGTCGGCACTTGATATGTTGATTCTGGTGATATTGGTTATTATGCAGACTCTAAAGGCAATGCAGATGGCAATGCAAAACAGATTGCTGGAACAGAAAGCATTCGTAGATGCCCCTACTGGGCTGCCAAATAAAAATGCCTGTAATGAGCTTCTTAATAGAAAAGATATAATTACAGGTTCTACAGCATGCATAATGTTTGATTTAAATAATCTAAAAGCTGTAAATGATACAATGGGACATTCCGCAGGAGATCAGTTAATAATGAATTTCTCAAAGTTTTTGCGAAGTGTTATTCCAGAAAAGGATTTTGTTGGAAGATATGGCGGAGATGAGTTTATAGCAGTCATTTATCATACAAATGAGGCGGAAATTAAAGAAATATTAAAAGGTTTGTACAGAGAAAAAGATAGATTAAATAGTTATGAAAATCAAATACCAATCGACTATGCATGCGGATGGGCATTATCCTCCGATAATATGTCGTGTACAATGCAGATGTTATTGGATGATGCAGATGCTAATATGTATAAAAATAAACAGTTATGCAAGAAATATAATTAGCATTCTTAAGGAAAGTGATTAAAAAACTATCGATAGGGAGTGCCTTTTTTAATTTATAGGATTTCTAAAGACCACAAGAATAAAGGAAATAGAAAATATGAATAAAAGACAAAAAATACTGATTGCCGATGATGCAAAGTTTAACAGGGATATATTGAAAGAATTTCTTGGAGAAACCTATGATTATCTGGAAGCTGAAAATGGAAATCAGGTAATCCAGATGATAGGAGAAAATATTGGAATTGATCTGATACTTTTAGATATCAATATGCCACAGATGAATGGTTTTGAAGTCTTGGAAATAATGAAAAGAAGCCAGTGTATTGATGAAACTCCAGTTATTATGATCTCTGCTGAAGAATCTGTTGATGCTATGCGTAAAGCATATGAAATGGGAATTACAGATTATATTACACGACCTTTTGATTCTGTTATTGTAAAGAAAAGAGTCCAGAATACCCTAGAACTTTATGCGAACCAAAAGCGTCTGATCAATGTGGTTGTTGATCAGGTTTATGAAAAAGAAGAAAACAATGATATTATGCTCAGGATTCTGAGCAATGTATTAGGGTCACGCAACAGTGAGAGCAGCGAACATATTTTACATATCCGTACTGCGACGAAAATGATGCTGAGACAACTGTTAAAAACAACGGATGCTTATCATCTGACGGAGACCGATATTGCTATAATCACAACCGCTTCTTCGCTTCATGATATTGGTAAAATACGCATTCCGGAAGAAATACTGAATAAACCCGGAAGACTGACCGATGAAGAATTTAAAATTATGAAAACTCATAGTGAGATTGGAGCATCCATGATCTGGGATATGCATTTTTTACAAGATCATCCACTGGTACATACCGCATGGGAAATCTGCAGATGGCATCATGAAAGATGGGATGGAAAGGGTTACCCGGATGGTCTGAAAGGTGAAGAAATACCAATTTCTGCACAGGTGGTGTCTATTGTGGATGTTTATGATGCTCTTACCAGTGAACGATGTTATAAGAAAGCATTTGATCATGATACCGCAATCAAGATGATTCTGGACGGGCAATGCGGGCAGTTCAATCCGGTTCTTCTTAAGTGCCTGAAAGAACTAAGCCTTCAGTTTTCCAAGATGTATAAGAATGAAACGAATGATAATACACAGTATTATGAAGCACAGAGGCTCTCTGACGAAATACTAAAGGAAAAGTCTTTACCCCGTAAAAATTATTCGCAGCATGTCATTAAGCTCATGCGGGAAAAGATAGAGTTTTTTAAAATGGACAGTGGCAAAATTTCCATTGAGTATAATACAATTTCAGGTCGGCTGATTATAATTAACGGAAACCGGCAGATACTGTGTCAGAGAGATGATCCGAAATTTGATATATTCAAACTGTTCGAAGTAAGCAGTGAAGATATTCAACATATCAGAGCGTTACTGGACCAAACATCAATACAGAATACAGAAATCTCATTGCAGTTAATGGCAAAGGTGGAAAATAAAAGGCAGATGTATGATCTGAAACTGCATACCTTATGGTCTCCTTTAAAGAAAGATGGATATATAGGAATTGTCGGATATCTCTCTTGATTGGTGATATTATTTTTGGATATATCGAAATAAGAAAAAGGATAATGTAATTACTCTGTTAGTAAATTGACACAAGTTGGCTGTAGAGTATAATTATAGTAAAAGTACAGCAGAAGCTGTCGCAAAGATATTTATAAAAATGTTGTGGGGATATTGAACATTAATGAATGTAAAATTAAAATCTGGAAGCAAGCAAGCGACTGTAGCCTGGAGGGTGGGAGAAAGATGAAGAAGTGCAAATTAGTACAGAATATAATGAATTTCAAATTTTGTTACATTATATTTTGCACAATTATATGTTTTATTGTTTTATCCGTTCCTGCATCTGCCAAAGAAGACTCTGACAATGTTATCCGGGTAGGATCTTTTGAAGAAACTTATAATAACGTCAATGAAAAAGGGGAAAGAAGTGGATATGGTTATGAGTATCTTCAAGATATTGCAGGTTATGCAGGATGGACATATAAATACATAACAAGTGATTGGAAAAACTGCTTTACACAGTTGGAAAATGGAGAGATTGATATTCTTGGTGGCATTTCCTATACAGACGAACGTGCTGAAAATATGCTTTTTTCCGATATGCCTATGGGGGAAGAGAAATATTACATCTATACGGATGCATCCAATATGGATCTTACAGCAGGAAATTTGGATTCTTTTGAGGGAAAAAATATTGGTGTGTCTAAAGATAATATACTGGAGGATGTGCTTAATGAATGGGAATCAAAATATGGTCTGCATACGAAGCATATCAATGTTTCTACAACCACAGAAATTATGGACAAACTGTCGAACCATGAAATTGACTGCTTCGTTTCGGAAGAAGACCCCCGTTGGGAAGAATCGGAGATTTCGCCGATTACAAGTATTGGAGAGACAGAAATCTATTTCGTTATAAATCCAGAACGTCCGGATATCAAAGAAGCACTGGATAGTGCTATGCGCAGAATTAAGGATGACAACCCATTTTACACAGATGATCTCTACAGGCGTTATCTTTCTGCACAGAGCAGCTCGTTTCTTTCAAAAGAAGAAAGTGAGTGGATCGGGCAGCATGGTGCAATCCGGATAGGGTATCTGAATCAGGATGGAGGTATCAGCCGTGTAGATCCATCAACAGGTAAACTGACAGGTGTTATTACAGATTATGTGGATCTTGCAGAAAATTGTCTGCAAGGTCAGACTCTGGAATTTGAATTAAAGGGATATGAGACAAGAAGTGAACTGCTTCAGGCATTGCAGGATGGAAAAATAGACCTGATTTTTCATGCAAACCAGAATCCATACTTTGCAGAAACAAATGGATTTGCTTTGTCGGATACGCTATTGACTCTCAATATGGCAGCAATTACGGCAAAGGATTCTTTTGATGAAAATAAAGAGAATACAGTTGCCGTTGAAAAAGATAATTTTGCATTGAAAGCATATCTTTCATACAATTATCCGCAATGGGAGGTTGTGGAATATGAGACATCAGATGCAGCAGTAAAAGCAATGCAGAAAGGGGAGACGGATTGTATTGTAAGCAATTCAGGTACTGTTTCAGACTATTTGAAAAATAATAAGCTTCATAGTGTTTTCCTGACAAAAGAAGCTGATGTTCCATTTGCTATTCAGCAGGGAGAACCGGTTCTTTTGTCCATTCTGAATAAAACACTGACTTCTATGCCTACAACTCAATTTTCAGGTGCAGTAGTTTCGTATAATGCTTCCTCACGAAAAGTTACAGCGAAGGATTTTATTCAGGACAATTTACTGACAGTTTCACTTATCGCTGGAATTTCTTTTTTTGTTGTTCTGTGTATAATTCTTGATTCTTTGAAAAAATCAAAACGTGCGGAAGAAAAATCCAAGAAGTCTGCTGAGCAGGCATTGAAGCTGAATCAGGAGCTTGAAGAAAAACGGCAGGAATTACAAAATGCACTTGTAGAAGCACAGAGTGCCAATAAGGCTAAGACTTCCTTTTTAAATAACATGTCTCATGACATCAGAACACCAATCAATGGCATTATGGGCATGCTTACAATTCTTGAAAAAAGCGGAAATGATGGTGAGCGGGCAAAAGATTGCCTGAATAAAATAAATGAGTCTTCGAAACTGCTATTATCATTGGTAAATGATGTTTTGGATATGGCAAAGTTAGAATCGGATACCGTGGTTTTTAGTGATGAATCCATCAATCTGGATCAGGTATGTCAGGAAATCACGGAGTCACTATCTTTTCAGGCAGAAGAAAAAGGACTTCATGTTATAGGAGAACATGATGATTACAGTGGTATATATGTTTGGAGCAATGCAGTTCATCTGAAAAAAGTATTGATGAATCTGTTTACAAACAGTATGAAGTACAATAAGGTGAATGGTTCTATTTACATGAGTATGAGAACGATTGAAAGATCAGAAGATCACATGACATGTGAATTTAAAATAAAAGATAATGGAATTGGAATGTCAGAAGAATTTATAAAAAATGAATTGTTTACTCCATTTGTACAGGCAGATAATTCCCCACGTTCTGATTATAATGGGACAGGTCTGGGAATGCCTATTGTGAAACAACTTGTAGAAAAGATGGGCGGAACCATAACAGTTGAAAGTAAGCTGGGTGAAGGGAGCTGTTTTAGTGTAATACTTCCATTTGAAATTGATACGAATGCACGACCGGAAGAAAAAGAAGATTTCAATGCAGATCTATCAGGTGTCCGGATATTATTGGCTGAAGATAATGAGCTGAATGCGGAAATAGCAGAATTTATGCTGATGGAAAATGGGGCTGAAGTAGAAACAGTGAAAAATGGGTTAGAAGCTGTTCAGCACTTTGAAGCCTGCGAATCAGGAACATACGATGTTATTTTAATGGATGTCATGATGCCGGTGATGGATGGGCTTACTGCCACAAAAACAATAAGATCCCTGGAACGGCAGGATGCAAAAACAATCCCTATCATTGCTATGACTGCAAATGCGTTTAGGGAAGATGCAGAAAAGTGTATGGAAGCAGGAATGAATGCACATTTGTCAAAGCCGATTGTGATTGAGGAAGTTATAAAAACGATTTTAAGGTATGTTCATAATGATTAGCAGGATAGAACCGGAGAGAAGCCGGGGATACCGGAAGCAATGGAAAAAGTAACAGAAGTATAATTCTTACTAGAAGATTGACGAGGAGAAGTTGTATGAGTCAGGATATTATTAATAATCGTTTTTTTGAAGAGTCGGTATTTGCTATTGCCGATGGATACTGCGTGATCAATCTCACAAAAAGTATCGTACGTGGTTCCATGTATCAGGTAGTTAATGGAAAAAATATAATCTGAATGAACAATTAGGTTTGCCGGAAAATTCAAGCTTACAGAGTCTGGTAGATGCATGGGCATTGACTATACCAGAGGAAGGTCTTAAAGATTTTCTGCACGAGTTTGACAGAGAACGATTATTAAATCGGTTTGAAAATGGTGAACGGCATATATCGTTCCGATACTGGACCAGGACTGCTACTTTTGAGCCCATGCTTGCAGAAGATCACATGGCTCTGTACCGTGAAGAGGAAACTGGAGATGTCATTGCAGTTAATTATGTTCTTGACCGTACAGAACATTATCGCTTAGAGGAAAAAGAGCGGGCACTGGAAAAATCAAACAGAGAGTATGCGAAGCTTCTGGAAGAAGAGAAAAAGCATACAGCTATGATCGAGGAATTGACAAAAAAACTGCAAAGTCAGCTGGAGTTATTTACCGTATCCATCCCCGGCGGCGTCAAAATCAGCAATGATGACCCGGAATACTCTTTCAAATATGTTTCAGAACAATTTGCAAACATGCTCGGTTACGCAACACCAAAGGAACTGTTGGATGCTTCTGGCGGTAATATTATCGGACTTGCTCATCCAGATGACGTGAAGGTCGGACTTGCAGATGCATTAAATCAATATACTCATTCTGATCATTATGCTACTATTTACCGGATACGCTGTAAGGACGGCACATACAAATACATCGAGGATCGTGGACAGAAAGTAATACAGGAAGACGGAACCATTGAACATTGGAATCTCATGCTGGATAAAAATGACTTCATGCATAAATCAATTGCCTTGGAAAGTGAAAAGAAAGCAAATAAAAGCAAGTCTGATTTTCTCTCCAGGATGTCTCACGATATGAGAACCCCGCTGAATGGAATTATCGGATTGCTGAAGATTGCTGAGAAACATTTTAATGACAGGGAATTGGTCCTGGAAAATTTCAGAAAAATGCAGGTAGCTGCAGACTATCTATTGTCTCTTATTAACGATATCCTTCAGATGAGCAAAATTGAAGATGGAAATGTACCTCTGACGCAGGAAATCATCAACTTTGAGGAATTAAGTCAGGATGTTCTGACTATCATAGAACAGCGGGCAAAAGACAGAGGAATCCGGATGCAGTTCCGTGCAAAAAAGGAAAGTCTTCGATATCCTTTTATTTATGGAAGTCCGGTACATTTAAGACAGATATTTCTTAATATTTATGGAAACTGTATTAAGTATAACCGGATTGGCGGCAAGATAATAACGGTGTCAGATTATACAGAAGCTGTTGACGGAATTACGACATATGAGTGGACCATAACTGATACTGGCATTGGTATGAGCAGGGAATACCAGGAGCATATATTTGATCCGTTTTCGCAGGAAAGAGAGGATGCAAGAAGTACACAGCAGGGAATTGGACTGGGAATGGCGATTGTAAAAGGTCTGATTGAAAAGATGGGGGGAACTATTGAAGTTAAAAGCGAAGAAGGCATTGGCTCAACCTTTATCATCAGGATTCCGTTTAAACTTGCTCCCGCACCAGATACAGGAAAGAAAACAGCGGCACAGATGGATATCAGCGGATTAAACTTATTGCTGGTGGAGGATAATGAACTGAATACAGAAATTGCGGAAACGCTGTTGTCTGATGAAGGTGCAAATCTGACAGTTGCAGAAGATGGACTGCAGGCGGTCAGAATGTTCCAGGAGAAACCGGAAGGTTATTTTGATGCAATTCTGATGGATATCATGATGCCTGTAATGGATGGGATTACTGCGACAAAAACAATCCGGTCACTGAAACATCCAGATGCTGAGACGATCCCGATTATTGCCATGACAGCAAATGCATTCAGAGAAGATAAAGAAAAGTGTCTGGCAGCAGGAATGAATGCTCACTTGGCAAAGCCTATAAAAATTGAAAACATAAAGAGAATTTTGTGTGAATATTGTGTGTAGTGGTTGCAACTTCTTAAATCCGTATAGCTATTTTTCACGTTCTGTAGGATATTATAACGTAAATGTAAAACTGGCAGGTATTTCTGCTGAATAAGACAGCAAATTAGAAGATAGTGGTTTGGCGAGCCGATCGATAACTGACAATGCAGGCTGGCATACGCAAAATACACAGATTTTCTATCCAACATTATTGACGTGTAAAAATTTTTATGGTATTTTTATTTCTAAAAAAAGAGATTATTTTAAAGGCAAACCTGTTGAAAGGCAGGAGCGCAAAGCCAGAAGGGACTAAAGTCAGAAAGCTTGACCATGTCAGCCGGTTGCCACTGTTTCCATATCATCATAATATATGGAAAAGATGTTTGAACAGAAGAGATTCCGATACCTTTTATACTATATAGATGTGTCATTTTAGAGAAATATAGTAGGGACACTGGCAGATTTTGGCAAGTGTCCTTTTTGCATGCAAAAATGGGTAATAAAACTAGCAGGGACAGGTTTTCTGTATACAGATAAAAGCAAGATGAAGAAGGCATAAGACGGAGAGAGGACTTTTATAAAATGAAAAATTATGAAGACAAAATATATTCCTTAGGTGAGACTGTAACGGGGCAGACACAGGCCATGTCACAGGCCGTACAGAAAACACTGGAAAGTAATGGCGGGGTAGGTATAATGACAGGATCTTATGACCAAAACCTGTCTATTTTGTCTGTGGATAATCTGCTGTTGCATAGTACAGGATATACATTCGATACTTTCATGGAACAGACAAAAGGCTCATTGAGAAACTTCTTTTATGACGAGGAAGATATACTGGAGCGAGACCGTTTTTTGCAGCTTCACGGAACAGGGGAAGCACAGATCCTTGCAGCAGACGGTACAGTGAAAAATGTACGGCTTTGTAAAGAGGATGCGACAGATGAGGCAGGCAGACAAATCTGGGTTATGTCCGTACAGGTCAACTGGGATCATGTAAATTTGGCACTGCTCAATGAGGCTATCTGTTCTGGCTTCTGGTATTTTGACTGTGACGAAAACAGTGAGATTGTGAATGCAAACTGGAGTCATGAATTCCGAAAAATGCTTGGCTATCATGACACTCTGGACTTTCCGAATAAACTGGAATCCTGGTCAGATCTTCTGCATCCACAGGATAAAGAAAGAGTAATGGTGCAGCTTCAGGCGGCAATTAAGGATAAGACGAACCAGATAAAATACCACGTAGAGTATCGTATGAGAATGAAGGATAATCAATACCAGTGGTTTCGGGCATCGGCAGAAGTAATACGCCGTCTGGATGGTTCTGCCAGCAGGATTGCCGGGATTTTTATTAACATTGATGCGGAGAAAAAAGAAATCATGCAGGCACAAAAATCTGCTGCTTTCCACCGAGCTTTTACGAAAGCAGATTTGTGCGAGTATTATGTGAATCTGGAAGCGAATACTTTTGATACCTTTAAGGTTGAGCCGTCCCTGATGACCGTCTTTGAACAGAGTCATACGTGGGATGAATTGATCCGGCATTTTGTGGATTCCTATGTTGTGGAGACAGATAAGAAGGCGGTATCCTCTTTTTACGACCGTGGTTATATTGCAGAAAGGCTGAAGGGTCTGGAAACCGAATTGGCTTTAGAGTGCCGTATCACTCTGAATGGAGAAGAACGATGGGTCCGCAATGTGTGGTCATACGTGGCGAAATAGAGGATTCAGAATATGCCATGATCTTTCTGCGTGATATCACAGAGGCAAAGGTAGAGAGCGCACGGCATCTGCAGATGGCAGCGGATAATGCTTCCATGGAGCAGCTGATTCAGAGCATTGTGCGTCTGGTTGACCGCTTTGTTGTCTGTGATCTGGAAAATGACAGATATGAATTCTACAATCTGAATGGACAGATGATATATAAACCTCTGGGATTTTATCATGATTTTCAGATGCAGGTTCTTGAAAAATATAAGACACTGGAACCATTGGAAGCTATAGATATCCTGATAGCCCCGGATAATATTCGAAAAAAACTGAAAAGTGAAAATGATATTTATAAGTTTGAGTATTGCAGCCTGGATGAAAAGACTTATAAAATCGCTTCTTATATTCCCTTAGAATGGAAGAATGGAAAGCTGGAAAAGGTATTGCTGGCATCCATGGATGTGACACAGGAAAAGAAAGCAGAGATTGAATCCCGTCAGGTACTGAAAGAAGCTTACCGGTCCGCAGAAAATGCAAATCGTGCGAAAACAGAATTCCTTTCCAATATGTCCCATGATATCCGGACACCAATGAATGCGATTGTGGGTCTGACGGCAATCGCAGGAGCAAATGTTGAGAGCCAGGACAGAGTCATTGAATGCCTCGGCAAGATCACAGAATCAAGCCGCCATCTGCTGGGGCTGATCAATGAAGTATTAGATATGGCACGTATTGAAAGTGGAAAAATGACACTGGCACAGGAAGATTTCAATCTGTCAGAGCTGGTAGATAATCTTATTACACTTACGAAACCGGTGCTTGATGAACATAAACATAATTTTGATATACACATCAATCATATTGAACATGAGGCTGTCTGTGGTGACAGCTTGAGGATTCAGCAGGTATTTTTGAATCTGATGAGTAATGCGATCAAGTATACACCGGATGGTGGAAATATTATTTTTTCCATAGAGGAAAAACCCAATGGATTTTCAGAACTTGGATGCTATGAATTTACGATTGAGGATAATGGAATCGGTATGTCACCGGAATTCCAGAAAATCATGTTTGATCCGTTCAGCCGCGCGGATGACCACCGGACAACCAGAGTCCAGGGAACTGGTCTGGGAATGGCAATCAGCAGAAATATTGTGAACCTGATGAATGGCACTATTAAAGTGGACAGTACCTTACATAAGGGAACTAAAATCACAGTAACAATTTATCTGGAGCTTCAGGAACAAGAAAAAGAACAGGACAAAAATCTGATGAATCTGCCGGTTCTGGTAGTGGATGATGATAAGACATGCTGTGAAAGTACAGTTGCCACACTGAAGGAAATCGGTATTATGGGTGAATGGGTTCTCTCTGGCAGGGAAGCCGTTGAGTGCTGTTATGCACGGCATGAGTTGAAAGATGATTACTTTGCTGTTATTTTAGACTGGAAGATGCCGGAGATGGATGGTATAGAAACTGCCAGACAGATCCGGAAACGGATAGGAAAAGAGATTACCATCATTGTACTGACATCCTATGAATTCAGCGAAATTGAAGAAGAAGCAAAGGCTGCAGGTGTAGATGCTTTTATTGCAAAACCGCTGTTCCGTTCCCGGCTGACGGCTACACTGCGGCAGTTTACTTCAGGAAGAAAAGAAAAAACAGCAAGAAATTATCTGGAGAAGCTGTCAGAATCAGACTACACGGGAAAAAGGATTCTGCTGGTTGAGGATAATGAGTTGAACAGAGAAATTGCTGGTGAAATTCTGCAGATGACAGGGGCAGAAGTGGAAACGGCAGAAGATGGAAAAATCGCAGTTGAAAAAGTGGAAGCTTCTCCGGAAGGATTGTATGATCTTGTTTTTATGGATATCCAAATGCCTGTCATGAATGGTTATGAGGCAACTGCTGCAATCAGGAGCCTTCCGGGTGAAAAGGGAAAACTGCCTATTGTTGCCATGACTGCCAATGCTTTTGCAGAAGATGTACAGCTGGCCAAAAATACAGGCATGAATGGACATATCGCGAAACCGCTGGATATGAATAAGCTGAATGATGTTCTGGAAAACTGGCTGTAATTGCCTTCCTGGATGCATGGGAAAAGCAGCTAGGAAACATAGAGAGGGTTTTGTTATGACAGAAACCCACTGAATACCGTATGTGTGATGGCAGTTGGCACAGGATGCTTTTTACTATAAAAAGAAGGATGAGTCTGGAAATGTAACCCATGTTTGCAAAATACGTGAAGAGTTGAGGCGTTTTTGTATTAAACTAAAATTAGGGAAAAGGCATGTGAAATACGATGATGAAAAATAACTATATAAAACAAAAAAGAAAAGATCAAAATCCGGTAAATCATTGGAAAATTTTTGAGGGACGGTTGGTATTCCTTCTGGCAATGGTGATTTTGTTTGTTGTTGCATATACTTTTATTTTACAACAAGCATATACCCAAACTGCTCTGAAAACAGAAATTGAACGAGATATTTCCAGTGCAGATGCGGTTCATAAGCTGGTAAATAACAGACTGGGACGAAAAGATTTTAATGAAATAAAAAGTAAAGCTGATGAGAATACAGAACTATTCAAGAATATATCGACATATATGAATGAAATCAGAACGCTGAATTCTACGAGATATATTTACACAGCAACCAGAAATGAAGACGGTAGATTGATTTACGTTGTAGACGGACTGGATCCATCGGCTGGTGACGTCAGACATCCAGGAGATCCGATTGAAAAGGAGATGGTTCCTTATATAGAAAAAGCACTTTCTGGAAAAACAGTATATTCTCAGGATATTGTTGATACAACATGGGGACCTATTTTTACAGCCTGTTATCCTGTGACAGCGGAAGATGAATCTAATGAAGTGATAGGTGCTTTCTGCATAGAAATGGATATGCAGAAAGCGTATGGAATGGTTGAGAAGACGAATAAGTTAAGTATTGCACTGGGATGCATTACAGCGTTTATTTTGTTAATATTATGTACCTGTGGATATTCTGTATATAAGAAGCAAAAAGAAAATGAGCAGAAACAGCAAAAACTGTTGCAGGAAGCTGCAAGACTGGCCGATTCAGCTAATAAAGCAAAATCAACATTTCTGTTTAATATGTCTCATGATATTCGTACCCCTATGAATGCAATCATTGGATATGCAGAATTGGGAGAGAAACATTTAAAGGAGCCAACTATATTAGAGGATTACTTTGAAAAAATATTATTGTGCGGAAAGAAAATGCTGCATTTGATTGATAACATTCTTGAATTAGCACGAATCGAAAACGACCAAGCAACGCTGGATGAGACAATAACAGATGTTTCTAAAAACTTTGATTTATGTATTGATATGTTTAGGAAACCGATAGAAGAAAAACATCAAACACTGAAAGTCAATAAGAACATTCGATATCCATACCTGTATATGGATGATGCAAGATCATCTGAAATTACGATTAACATTTTGAGTAATGCTGTGAAATACACGGGTGAAGGCGGTAACATAAGCTGTACATTGAACCAATATCCCGGCGAAAAAGAAGGTTGGAGTGTATTAGAGCTTATCATAGCAGACAACGGAATCGGAATGTCAGAAGAATTCCAAAAACATATTTTTGAATCATTTTCACAGGAACGATCTTCGTCAGACAGCGGAATAGAAGGTAGCGGACTTGGCATGGGAATCGTGAAGAAACTGGTGGATTTAATGAATGGCAAGATCACAGTTCAGAGCAAACCGGGAGCAGGTTCTACTTTTACAATCACGCTTCCATTAAAAATAGCAAATGAGGAAGAAAGGAATCCGAAACATGCAGACGGTCAGTTGAATATCAAAAAACTGGAAGGAAAAAGGGTTCTTCTGGTAGAAGATAATGACTTGAACGCAGAAATTGCAACGGAACTTTTGACGGAAGAGGGAATCATGATAGAAAGAGCGGAGAACGGCGTTGCATGTATTGATATGCTTAACAAAGCAAAGCAAAATTACTACAGTCTGATTCTGATGGATATTCAGATGCCGATTATGAACGGATATGAAGCATCCAGGAGAATTCGAGAACTGAAAGACGGTAACAAATCGCAGATTCCAATTGTTGCAATGACAGCAAATGCGTTTGAAGAAAATAAGAAGATGGCTTTTGCAAGTGGCATGAATGATCATGTTGCAAAACCAATAGATATGAATGTATTATTGCCGACTATTATGAAATATATGTAAAGGAAGAAAGAAGGACACTGATTTTGCAGTCAGTGTTCTTCTTACATATCAGTCGACTAAAGAAAAACATTTTATAGTTGTACATTATCTCGTTGAGAAGGGTAAATCTGTGAACTTTGTTCACTAAGCAGAGCAGTGAAATTTTGACGAATGATATTTAAAGTCTTTTGCTTTTTCAGTAATTCTTGTTTCTCCGGACAGTAGCAGCCTGTTTAGATTCAAGGTTTTCAATCCGTTTCTGGATTTTTTTAGAGCTAGGGATTTTGGTAACGCCCAGATCCTGAAGCTCTTTTTTTAGTGAATCGTGGAGCTGGTATTCTGCCTGATGTTTGGTTCGGTATGCTTTTGGATTTTTAGCAGATTTGCAATCTTCAATTACCTTACGGCAGAGTCGATAAGAATCGCAATGCTTTTGGATGAGTCTCTGAGTACCCAGTTCTTCACTGATTTCTTCAATCCGCTGATCAGCCGCTTTAACAGAAACATCAACGTCAGAAATATGCTGCTGCGTATCTTCGGCAATATGAATATAAAGAGATCAATACTGCAGAATTGCAAAAACAGAGCCGACAGTTGACCTCGGAAAAGCTGAAACTCTATGATGATTACAAAGATGGTCGTATGGGTCGTGATTTGTATAAGCAGAGAGCTGAAAAGATAAGTGGACAGCTGGATGAAATCAAACGAAAAATAGAAGATGCGGAGAAAACAACCACTTTCATAAATAATAAAATTTGGGAAACCGATGCATGGAAAACGTCAATAGAGAAAGTATTATACTTAACTGGATCTAAAAGATCTGAAAATGAAGAATATATAAATACCTTAAATAATATTGCAATTGGTAAGAACCTTAAGCAATGTGTATCTTATATAAACACAATTGTCGAGATCCGCAATTTTGCTAAATTATTATACGAGCAGACTGGTGCCGTATATCTTACTGCGTATCGAAATGAAGTGGATGCAATTAATGAGTACCATGTTGCACAGCATAAATTAACAGATAGCATGTATACTGAACTTGAATATAAAGAAAATAAGCAGGTTATTCGATAACTTTATAAAAAGGTTGGGGAAAACTGTAAGAAATAGTAAAAATATATATTGTTTGTATCAACAGAATTTGGCAAAGAAGGAAAATTGCTTTTATTAAGAGTATTTAAATTGTAGCAACCTAAATACAAAGCTCGATGTACACAAAGAAAAAAATATTGATTTCAGCTAAAAACTTTAATGGTTTTATGATATAATTTTGGTTAGAAATAAGAAATTGATTTGGCAATGAATGGCAAATTTATTTTTGTTATTAGGGGCATAAGCTGAAAGATATGAGGAAGGGAAATTTGTTTATGAAGAAAGCAACAAAATGGGCTATGGGCATCATTGCTTTCGCCATTTTAATAATTGTTGTCATTTGGGGAATCATGAAAATGGTGCAATTGGAAAAAGAACAAGAACAGGCACAGAAGAAACTCGAAGAGGAGCAGAAAGTTAAAGAGCAAAAAGAAGCTGAAAAACTAGCTTCTGAATATATGGTTTCTTACGCTGAAAATCTTCAGGAGGACATGCAAGATGTTGGTCTGTTAGATCTTAAAGTGACTTATGACACCTGTACCCGAGATTATTTTGATGAATATTGGAACATCTGGGATTATGGTCAAGATGAATATTGTGTATATTATGTATTGGACTACTATAGTGATTCAATTGACAGTATTTACGAACGTGAAACAAAAAATGGCGATTTCCAATCATTTATCAAATTACTGAATGATGAATGCTGCATGAAAGATAATCGTGATGAGGGTGGAGCTTATTATCAGCATAAGGTTACAGAGAACGGAAACACAGTCCTTGTCTTTATTGGCGATGAAAACAGGCTTAACAATATCACAATAAAAAAAGATAATCTTCATCAATATACATTAAATCGGGACGATGATGATGTACGAGTTTTTGTTAATGAAGAGCTGGTATACAGGAAATCAGAGGATCAAAATAGCAATGCACATACCTCTAGCGGAGGATATCTTCCTAACACTGGAAGCGGATGGAGTTCGGGTGGAAATAGTAATTCCGGCAGTAAAGGAAATTCTTCTTCAAAATGGAACAGGGATCCGTATGATGTAGATGATTATGACGATCCGGATGATTTTGCCGGTGAATGGGAATACGAATTTGATGATGGATATGACGAGGCTTATGATTATTGGGAAGAGGAACATGAGTGAGAGTTAATTCTTGTCGTTATTCTTTTAGAACAGGAGAACTAATGAATGTATTGTTGTGACCGGTGATTCAGTAAAAAGCAGACAAAGTGTGCCACATGCATGGAATATTGTGAATATTGGAGAAGAACCATATCAATTAGATGTTACATGGGATATAGGTACGATGGGACAGAGCAAGCATCATATCGCACATGATTACTTCAATCTGACAGACGAGTTAATGAATCAGGATCACAAAGCAGATAGCAGCTTACCGGAATGCAAAAGTAAAAAGGCGAATTATTATGTGCAGAGAGGATGTTCTTTTCAGATGAGACACCGACTTATGGCATATATAGACAGGTTAATTGAAAAGAATGAACGAATTTATGAATTCCGTGCAGAAGGTAGATTAAATAAAGTTGCCATAGAGAAGGAAGTTGCTGATCATATTGTGCAGAAATTACATGAGCAGGAAAGAAGTAGCGTTGGAATAAAAACGTGTTCTAACAGGGAACTTGGAATATACCGTATCGAAATATCTTGAAGAAGGTAAAGATATGCTGGAGTTGACGATTTATGGAATGGGATTTTTCTTATGTACGTTGTTGATTCGATATATGCTTTTTAAAGTTCGGAAGAATCATAATCATGGACCGAATAGTATTTGGGTTGGAAGTCGAGCAATTTGGGGGTTATGCTTTGTTGGAATTATAAATAATAAAATTGGATATCTTGCGGCAATACTGGGATTTATCTGTGCGAATGAGGTGGGTAAGGCTGCAGGATGGCATTGATTACAAATAAGAGTAGAGAGAATGAGTTATGAGTAGATTTAAACAAGGACAGGTAATTACTTTAAAGTCTGATAAGAGTATTACCGGTGCAATAGTGAATATTATGGAAGGATATCCGGAAACAAGATATCAGGTATTTACAGCAGCCGGTATGCAAACATATTATGAATCACAAATTGATATTCAGGAATCTGATGAAGAAATGGAGAAAGTGAATGCAGAGAGATTCAATGCAGGTCTTACTGCGTCTTTGATTCGCAATCCATCTATATCTTCATTGTATTCTTTAAATACAGCTAAGATTGACTTTATTCCACATCAGTTTCGACCAGTTCTTAAATTTATACGTGCGGACAGACCACGCCTTTTAATCGCAGATGGGGTTGGTGTCGGAAAGACGATAGAAGCAGGATTGATTCTTCGAGAACTGCAGGCTAGAAGAAATTTAGATTCAGTATTGATTATCTGTCCTCGTCCGTTAGTCTCTGAACGGAAATGGGAAGAGGAGATGAAACGATTTGGCGAGGAATTTACGGCATTGGACGGAGATTTATTCCGCCATTGTATTAATGAACTTGATATGGAAGGAGAATGGCCTGAAAAATATAAGAAAGCGATTATCCCGTATTCCTTGTTTGATGAAAGTAATGTATTTGGAAATAAAAAACATAAAGGTCTGATGGAAGTGGATCCACCGGAGTTTGATCTGGTAATCGTCGATGAAGCACATCACATTAGAAATACAGCGACTTATGGCTATCGTGCCGTTAGTCGGTTTTGTGATGCAGCAGAAGCCGTAGTTTTATTAACGGCAACCCCTGTTCAGCTTCAATACGACGATTTATTTGTTTTATTGAATCTTTTACGTCCAGATTTGATTATCGACAGAAAGACATTTCAGGATATGGCAGAGCCAAATCAGTTTATCAATATGGCTTCAACGTATGTCAGAGGATTTAAAGAGGGCTGGAAAGAAAACGCTTATGAACAGATTATAAATGCCTGTAATACTTCCTGGGGGAAAAAAGTATTTCAGGGTAATCCGACAATGGAAAGAATTATACGTGTACTAAACCAAAACGAAATATCTGTTGAAGAAAGAGTACAATTGATTTCAGATATTGAAAATATGCATACATTTTCAAATTTAATCAGCCGTACAAGGCGTCGGGACATTGGAGAATTTACAATACGTAAGCCTTATACAGTTACAGTTGAATTTACTCCTGAACAGAGAGAGCTACATGATAAAGTATTGGAGGTCGTGCATGAGATTTTCTCTACGATTCATTGTACGGATAATACAAAATTCATGATGACAACGATTCGACGTCAGACAGCTAGCTGCCTGTTTGGATTGGCACCAATGTTGAGAAGTATTCTTTATAGGCATCTGTATGAAATTACAGACAACGATGATGAATCTATTGATCTTTCTGCATTGAATCATGATAAATCACTTTTTTCAATTCAGGAACAAATAGAAGAAATTTTAGAGATTGCTGACGCACTGCCGGATGAGGATCCTAAGTTTGATGCGTTAATGGAGATTGTTAAGAAAAAACAAACGGAAACTAAGAATAAACTAATGATTTTTAGTAGTTTCCGGCATACGTTGCACTATTTATATAACAAACTAACAGAGCAAGGCTTGAGAGTTGGCTTAATTCATGGAGATGTCATAGATGAAGAAAGACGTGAATTGAGAAAACGTTTTAATCCGAATCAGACACCTTGCGAGGATAAAACGGCTTTGGATATCCTACTGTTTTCGGAAGTTGGATGCGAAGGATTGGACTATCAATTCTGCGATTGTATGGTGAATTATGATCTTCCGTGGAATCCGATGAAAGTGGAACAGAGAATTGGTCGTATTGATCGTAACGGGCAGACCAGTGAAAGTGTTGCTATTTATAATATGGTTACGCCGGGAACAGTAGATGCAGATATATATGAAAGATGTTTGATGAGAATCGGAGTGTTCCATAGTTCAATTGGAGATTGTGAAGATATTCTGGGAGAAATTACAGGTGAGATTAGGAAGCTGGTTGATAATTTCCAATTATCTGATGAGGATCGTCGTGAGAAGATGCAGCAGATGACAGATAATAAAGTCCGTTTTCTCAAGGAACAAGAAGAACTTGAAGAAAAACAGAGGGACCTGTTTGGAATCCATGTTCCGCAGTCTGCCTTTGACAGCGAGCTGAAAAATGCTACGAATTATTGGCTTTCATCCGAAAATATACAGAATTTAGTACAGTGCTATTTAAAACAAAGATTGGACGCCGATAAAGAGTATATTCTGGGTACAAAAGAATTGAAAAAATTACGTCTATCTCAAGATGCCAGAATGTCACTTCTGGATGATTTTAAACGTGCAAAATTGCCACGGAATGAAATCAATAGGTCGTGGCGTAGATGGTTGGAATCCGGAGAACAGTTAATGGAGATTACTTTTGAGAGTAAGTGTTGGAAAGAAAATCCGTCAGCAACGTTGCTTTCAATTACGCATCCCCTTGTAAAACTTGCAGCAGATTATTTACAGAGTAAGGGGAAAGTTGTGACCTCATTACGTGTAGAATCGGATCAATTTGCTGCTGGGATGTATCCGTTTGCAATTTATCAATGGAAATTATCCGGAGAACGGGAAGATATTCAAATGACTCCGGTTTCTTCCAATACGAATTTAAATAGGATATTGTTCGAATTGTTAAAGCAAAGTTGTGGAGTAAACTATTTAGCAGACATAAAGGAAGAAAGTTGGAAAGCGGTAGATGCAACACATCATAGCTTTTGGACTGCGGCTTTAAAAGAACATAAAGAAAAAACAGAAGAAATGATCAATTATAAAGAAGCCAGTCTGCGTACAAGTCATACTGCGCGTATGAAGTCACTAGAAGATGCATTGAAGAATAATAGCGGTAAGAAGAACTATATTCAGATGATGACTGGAAAAATTCGTATTGCTCAGGAAGATTATGATTTACATATGCATCAGCTTGAAGATGCAAAAAGCAAAGCAGATATATTATTTGAATTATTAGCATATGGAGTTCTTGATGTAGAACCAGACTCACAAAAAGCGGTGAATCAGTCGATGCTTGATACTATGAAGTATATTCGGAATCAATATGGATTGGAAATATTGGAGTCACCAAGAAGATTCCTTGGATTAATATCAGATTTGGCACCTGAGCAGTTTAATGAAAGACGAAAATTAAAACTGTTATTTGACATAGGCGTGGTTGATCAGTTAAAGAGTAATCCCGAAAATATAGAAAGAGTAATCCAAATGACAAAAACGGAGTTAGGATTTACTGAGGAAGAAACGAAAAAATACATACAATATCTGACAGTTTTTATGGAGAAGGATAGTAAAAATGGAGTTATATAAACAAATTAGTGATGCGAATAGAATCAAGTACGGTACAGAGGCTGAAAAGATTCTGCGGATCATTATTAACCAATACAGTGATAGAACGCATTTTATTTATGAAATCCTGCAAAATGCTGAAGATGCTGGAGCTACAAGAATACAATTTCATTTGGAGAAAGAAAAACTGGTTATTAAACATGATGGACGTCCCTTCAATGAAAAAGACATTGAAGGCGTATGCGGTATTGCAAACGGTACAAAGGAAGATGGAACCAGAATCGGACATTTTGGAATAGGATTCAAGTCGGTGTATTGTTATACGGAACACCCATATATTTATTCCGGCGAATATCATTTTGTAATTCAGAATCAGTTATTTCCAAAGGAAGTACCAGGTAGTCAAGAGATCGCTTACGATGAAACATGCATGATTCTGCCTTTTGATAAGGGGGAAGTTCCTTCTAGTATTGCATATCAGGAAATTAGAGATGCTTTAACGAAGAAAATAACGGCTGAAAGCATCATTATGTTAAATCAGATTTCGGATGTGAGGATAAAAATTGACGGATATCCGGAAGAAATAGAAATAAATAAAGCAAAATACTCTTTAGATAAAAAAGCATACGCAGATAATGTATTTGGATTGAGTATGAACACGACGATAACGAATACTCGTTCTAAACAAACTAGAACAAAAGATGCAGATTATTTGTTTTTTACAGATGCAAATGCGGAAGCAACAGCAATTATATTCCGGGTAGAAGGAAAAGAGCTGAAGGCAATCAAGAATAGTAAAATTTATGCGTTTTTCCCGACTGCAAAAGAAGCACATCAGAATTTTTATATACATGCACCATTTGATACGACACCTGCCAGGGATAACTTCAAAGAAGGTGCAGAATATGGCAAGCATAATATTAAATTGATAAAAGCAGTAGGTGAATTGATATGGTTTGCGTTCCAATGGATGAAAAATCATCAGTATTTATCAGTATCTGGATTTAATACAGTTTTTCCTGTCTATGAGTACGAAGCAGATGATGTATTGTATGGGATATACCAGAACAGTATAGACATGATCCGTGAAGAGGCTTTGTTACCAACAAATGTTCCTGGAGAGTTTAAAAAGATTCAGGAAATCTGTGTACCACTATGGGGGATTATAGTAGATACTTTTGACGATAATGATCTCAGAGCATTAAGAAGAAAGAGAAATATAAGCTGGCTGGCAAAAGAATTTTCTACGGAAGCATATCGTGATGTCAGAGCCTTTTTGAATCAAAACTTTAAACTTGAGACGTTAGAGTGGAAAGATTTAGTCTTGAATATGAATGCATTCTTCCTGAGCCAGAAACAGTTGTCCTGGATGGAAGCACTAATGTCAAAAATTGAAAGCTACTGTATAAAAAGGGCAACCTACGACAGTCATTATATTGATGTTTCTCAGATACCTTTTGTAAGAACTGTAAGTCAGGAACAAATTTGTGCCCGTGATGAACATGGAAAATTACAGGTTTATTTGAACAATCCAGACATTGCTAAGTATCGAATAGAAAGTACATTTATAAAAAATGAGTGCATCCGGAGCTTTTATAGACGTGCCCTCGAAATACCGGAATACAATATTGAACAGGAAACGATTGAAAACATACTTCCTAAATATGAAAGTGCAAATGTAAAATTTAAAACGAAGGATCCAATAACAGAAAATATTGACGATCTGAAAGTTATTAAGGATGCTATTTATACAAATACATCTATTTTGGAACGAATAAAAGATAAATACATCGTTACAGACGGTAAGAACTGGTACCGGCCCGAGGAGATGTATCTTCGTTCCAATGACACAAGAAGCGGCTATGCATTGGTTAAGGGTATTATAAGAATCAAATATCTTGCAGATACTTATTTCGATGGAACGCTAAGGAGCTTGAAATTAGATGAAGACTTCTTTAAAAAGATTGGATGCAATGCAGGAATTCGTATGATGCCTGCTTCAAGAGACGAATATTTACGTGCTATTCGGAAATATTGTGGAGCAAAGGCAGAGTCTGATTACCGAACTAACATTTTCTTTAAAACTTATATCTCAAAGAAATTGGACTGGTCTTTTAATTATGAGGGATTTCCAGATATCTTTACTGATATGACAAAAGAAAAATCATTATCGATTGCCAGATTTTTAAATCCAAATGCAATGAACTTTGATATTCAAGGGGAATTAGTGGCAGCAGACGATCAGCATTTCAGTGGGAAAAATGTAGAAAGTATGATGGCTTATTCTATGCTCGGTCTGCAGTTGTGCTACGAAAAATGGATTTATATACAGGGAGATCCTTTTCCGCATACACCTCTTGAAATTGATAAAGAAGATTTGCTACCTGAGTATAAGACAGCCAAAAGACTGATGGCTATTTTACCGTTTAAAGAAGTAAAAAGTGCGTTGACAGAATGGCTGGATGCAAATATAGATGATAAGTCTGATTTAAATTTGATAAAACATTACCTTTCAGATCCAGAAGCATTAGCTAAAGTTGCAAAAGCAATGGCAAAGAATGAAGCTCAGATGGAAGCAAAGAAAAACAAGGTAAAATCAGCAAAAGAACTAATTGAACAAGGGGATAGAAAACAGAGAGAATCGGAAAAAGATGACATGGAGTTGGAAATTTCACCGATATCTGAGAAAGGAAAACTGAAAAGAGAGAAAAATTTGGATCGCCAATTAGCCGATTCTATGGATAATTTCATAAGTGTTGCAAGAGGTCTTTCATTTTCAAGCAGACCAAGTAATAAAGAAGAAAGAATATTCCTGGAGCAAGAATATGATGGCCATTGCCAGATCTGTTTAAAACAGATACGAAAATATAATGGAGAACATTACTTTGAAGCAATCAACATTATAAAATTTAGTAAACTACCAGAGAAGTTGGCAAATAGTGGGAAATACGGATGGAATTCGTTGTGTTTATGTCCAAATTGTGCGGCAGAATATAATTATTGCTCTAAGAAGATATCTTCTTTATATGATCAGGTAATGCAGATGGAAGTTGAACCAGGATCTGAGGAAACTTTAGATATTGGAATAGAGATGCCTGAAGGTAAAGCACGCAGGATTAGATACAGTCCAAGACATTTTATGGCATTGAAAGAGGCCTTCAAAATATTTGCCGATGAAAAATAAAAGGGATTAGAAAAATGGCATTAAATTTCTTTAAACAACGGGATATTGACGAAATAGACGTAAATGATATTCCGGAAGAATTTATCAATTATTTAGAGACATTAGATGAAGCTGGGAAAATAGGATTATTAGCTTCAAGACCTGATATAGCTAAAGTATTGGGTGTGTCAGTAGAAGACAGTAATCAAGATACAGTAAATACTACCGATGATTCTAGTGAAATAGTGCAGGAAGATGAAAGAAACCCGAAATCATCAGCAGTATTCGAAGAAGAACAAGACATACGGAATAGTGTGGATGTGGAACCGGATGTTGATGAACCGGAAGAAGT
Source organism: Coprococcus sp. AF99-45 (assembly GCF_027663865.1). Lineage (NCBI taxonomy): Bacteria > Bacillati > Bacillota > Clostridia > Lachnospirales > Lachnospiraceae > Coprococcus > Coprococcus sp. AF99-45. The sequence continues at coordinate 56,937 of NZ_JAQDGZ010000015.1, read as the reverse complement.
AAATGAAGAGTTTATAGCAATCCAGAATAATTACTATGAAGGAAAAAGATTAGCAGAAATATTGAAGGATAACATGGAGCCGCTGGAGGCATTAGCGATTCCGGATAAGACAGATAAATGTTTCATACATCGGGTTCTATTCAAAGAGAAACAAATTAGATATACGGGGAAAGGGGCAACATATGGTGTTGTCTTGAAAATATGTCCGCAATGTAATCGTATCTATTTGGAAGAATCAGGGAAAGAATATATTCATGAGGCATTAACCAAAAGAAATATTGCTCATACTTTTTATTCCTTGGAGACTAGCAACCAGTATTTAAGAAGTCAGATAAAGGCTTACGAAATTGCAGACCAGGACAAAATCTATATACCTGAAATCTGGACAGAAGACAATCCATTATGTCCTGTCCATGAGGAAGCACTTTTTGAAATTCCTTGTATAAAAAAATATAAAGATCGAAAAGTAGAGTTCACAGGATACTTTTGCGACAAATGCAATAAAATTCTTATGAGAAGTTCTTCTGTTGCAGAACTAGAAGACAACTGTGCCTTAAATGGTGTTCCGGTAATAGAAACAGAATCATTCGTTAAAAAGCGGCCGAAGAAACAGTTGATTAAAATGAGAGAAATAAAGCCGGACTATATCGTTGAAAACGGTAAACGTGAGATATATACATATAGTCATGCTGCGGATTGCTTCAAGTTGACTGAGGAGGATACCGTAGTAGTATCAGATTCTATTTATTGTTCGCTGGAAGGACATAAAACAGAGGAAGTATTGGTACTGATTTGGGTAAATCAAAAAAAGGGCGGCAGAAAATCTTATATTTTTGTGGTAGGATATTGCTCGCAGTGTCAGAAGTATTATATGGATATTGATGATTATAATGTGATTTACTCTTTGGGAAGACCAGAAGTTACAATCATAAGTGATGTAAATGATGCAGATTATCAAATTACTTCAGGTGAAGTATTTAATTTGGAAAGAAATCACCTTAATAATATAGAGTCAGGAATTACTGGTGAGATTAAAGAAATTCATGAAAGTACGGATTACGTAAATCCATATGCAGTAGGTGATTATGATGACGGAAATTTATCCTTTGCAAAATCGCTCAGTGCAAATAAATACGGGAAAAGATTAGAGGAGTTAGAAAATTATATACCAAAGCCATATTCATACAGAGTAGATATTTCAGCAGATGGTGCGACAGAAACATATTATATCGGTGCATCAGATGTTATTTTGAAAGATGGTAAAAAGGTAATTTCAGCTAATAGTGATTTGGGATATGAGCTGATCAATTATCAGACCATAAAGATTCATAAAGATGGAAAAGAATATGGCATTAAATTATCCAGACAATTTGATATTGATCAGGCGTCTTTATATGGATATGTGAATTTACGAACGGATGAGGATGTAATATTTCAAAGTGGTATTACGGATCCATTTCTGGTACGTGTGCTTAATATACGTAAAAAACAGCATAACCTTACAGATATTTTTGTAACCATTCAGGAAAATCAGAATAAGATTGTTAATACAGATTTTAATAAGAATATTATCGTACAGGGATGTGCAGGATCAGGAAAAACAATGGTTTTACTGCATAGACTTTCGGCACTAAAATATAGGCAACGGTATTTTGACTTTTCACAGAATGCTTTGATTTTGACACCAAACGAACAATTCAGCTTGCATATTAAAGGACTTGCAGAAGGTTTGCAAATAGGATCTGTACATAGAATATCTGTTGAGCAATACTATTTAGATATGCTTTTACAGTATGATTCTGCATTTAAACCGGAAAACAAAATTGTTTCTGAAATGCAGGTACGTCAGGATTATGTGGATTACATTTATTCTGATCAATTTAAGAATGATTTTGAACGTGCATATAACGATATTCTAGAAAAGCGTAATGGATTAGTAGACATTCTGATTCAACTGCAGGAGGCGATGAATCAGGAAAAGAAAACTATTTCCTGGACTGAAGAGAGCAGATTTACAATCCAGATGAAATATAGTGTAGATGCGTTGAATGATCTGTTAAGAAAAAAAGAACAAGATTTTGCATCTGCCCAAGATAAAATTACAAAAGCAGAAGAACGTAGGGCATTTCTGGAAGATCGAATTCCGGCTTCAGAACAGTTTGCAAAGAGCATTGTACAAGAATCTTTGCCAAGAGTTAATACCAAGATTGGTGAATACGTGTTGGAAAAGCAACAGGAGATTGAAGCACTTAATAAGAAAATTCAGGAGTTACAGGAAGAATATGCCCGTATTCAAGGTGCATTGATTATTTTTGGAAAACGGGCAAAGCTGGAAAAACTGGATGCAGATATTGAAGAAGTCAAAGCCAAGGTAATTCCTTTACAGACGCAATTGGATGAACAAAAGAAGATTTTGTCCATGAGACAGGATGGAAAGGAAGATGATGAAATCCTTGCATGGATGAAACAAGTCTCAGTATACATTAAGAAAGTACAGGATGAAGTACGATTATGCAGTAATGCAAAAGAAGAATATAGTCGTTTTTTCAATGAGTTGAGTGAATCTGATGATAATATTAAAGCAGCCTACGAAGGGTATCATCGTGTTGAAGCAGAACAATATTCGGAAGAGATAAAAAAGACAATTCAATATCTGTACGAACAATTAGAAAAATATTCTTTAGTGAATATATATCAGCAAATATATGATGAATCCGTGCAGGTGTTCAAAGAGAAGAATGGTGTTAAAAGCATCACAGGAAAATGTCATAGATATGACTTGTATGTACAGCTGATGTTTGCAATGAAGTATTTTAATAAGAAAATTGGAAATATGCAGTTTATATGCGTGGATGAGGGACAGGATCTGGCAGTAAATGAATATAGATTATTGTCGGAATTAAACCAAAATCATGTGGTTTTCAATATTTTCGGAGACACCAATCAGTTAATGAAATCTGGTAGAGGTATATCAGATTGGAATCTGTTGCTGTCGGAGCTTCAGGCAGAACAATATGTGTTGAATGAAAATTATAGAAATACGAATCAGATTACTCGTTTCTGTAACGATAATTTTGGACTTAAAACACTGCAAACAGGCGTAGACGGACCAAAGGTACGAGAAATCTCACGAAGAGATCTGGAGAAAGAACTTGCAGGGTTAATGATAACAACCGAACGAATTGCTATTTTATTACCAAGAACTGTACAAAAAATGAAATACCTTGATATGGATATTTTGCCAGAAAACATACGAAATATGATAGGCGAAACAATGGATAATGGTTTTATATCTGTTATGTATGTTGATGAAGTGAAAGGCATTGAATTTGATAAGGTTTTTGTCGTAAGTGCAGCGATGCATCGGAATGAAAAGTATATTGCGTATACCAGAGCGTTATCGGAATTGATTGTGGTAGTGGATGAAAAGTTGATGAATAACAATTCAGCGAAAAAAGTAAAGGAAAATATTGAACATAATAAAAAAGCAGGTATACATTCAGCCAAAATGACAGGTACTTTAAAATGGGAAAAAACTAAACAACCTAAAGCATATACACTGGAAAAAACCATTGATAATGACGTAATAACATATCATTTTACTGAAAACACTAAATCTATCATCAAAAATGAATTTGCAAATACAGATTCTATTTTACCATCTTCTATTGCATCTTCACCGTTAACTAATATTAAAAAAAATATTTATGCCCATTGCGTTTATATAGAAAATTCAATCTGCTATAATATTAATTGTAAAGAAAATATGGGAAAAAAATGTAATAAAGAAGGTAATTGCGATTATTATATATCACTCCCTGTTCCTCCTGATGAAGAGGAACTAATAGCAGAAGATATAGATAACGCCAAAAAGTATCTTGCTAAATATTCATGATACTTTGTACATTTCAAAAAATAAATTAACTTATGAGGGAATAAATATGCAAACAAACGATCGACAAATTACAGATTTAATGAAATCAATTGACAACGGCACTACCCAATTACCAGATTTTCAGCGTGGTTGGGTATGGGATGACAACAGAATCCGTGCACTAATAGCCAGTATCACAAACTCCTTTCCCGTCGGAGCAGCAATGTTTCTGGAATATGGGAATGCAAATATTCGTTTTAAATATCGAGTAATAGAAGGTTCACCAGCTAAAGATATTGCCCCATCCGAATTAATTCTTGATGGTCAGCAGCGTCTTACATCTATTTATTCGTCATTATATAATCCTAATCCCGTTCATACCAGAACGGATAAAGGCAAAGATATAAAGAGGTTTTATTATATCGATATTGAAAAAGCATTAGACTCTGCTGCCGATAGAGTAGACGCTATCATTTCAATACCAGAGACCAGACTTATTACATCCAATTTTGGAAGAGATATTGAATTAGATTTATCTACTCCTGATAAGGAATATGAACACAAACTATTTCCTTTAAATATTATCCTTGATAACTCAAAAACCTTTATCTGGATGCAAAACTACATGGCTTATCATAATAATGATGCAACAATTGTACAAGAATGGATGAACTTCCAAGGCAACATTATTATGCCTGTATTTCAGTATAAAATTCCTGTTATTTTATTGGATAAAAACACTCCAAAAGAAGCGGTGTGCCAGGTGTTTGAAAATGTCAATACCGGTGGTGTGTCCCTTACAGTATTTGAGCTCATTACTGCAGTATTCGCAATGGATGATTTTGAGCTTAGAAAAGACTGGGAGCAGCGAAAAAATGCATACTTTAATGGAGATTTATTATCAATTATTTCTGCTACGGATTTTTTAACTGCATGTACTCTACTTTCTACTTATCAAAAAGGTGGCACTGTAAGCTGTAAGAAAAAAGATGTTTTAAATCTTACATTAGACGAATATCAAAAGTATGCAGATGATTTAACAAACGGATTTGTAGAAGCTGAAAAAATTCTTCAGGAAGAACGAATCTTTTCCAGTAAAGATTTGCCATATTCAACACAGTTTATTCCACTTGCTGTATTATGTACAATCCTTTCTAAAAATAACCAGATTAAAACAACAACTATCAAGAATAAAATAAAACAATGGTACTGGTGCGGAGTATTTGGTGAAATGTATGGCAGTGCAAATGAAACACGATATGTTTTAGACGTTGTAGGTGTTATGGATTGGATTTCAGACGATACCAAAGTGCCAAAAACTGTTCAGGATTCCTATTTTAATCCTACAAGATTGCTATCATTACAGTCCAGATTATCCGCTGCTTATAAAGGGATTATGGCATTGATATTAAAAAATCATTGCCAGGATTTTATTTCTGGAAGAGAAATGGATTTTTCTGTTTATAAAGCAGAAAATATTGATATTCATCATATATTTCCAAAAGATTACTGTGAAAAACAGAAATATGATAAAGCAAAATGGAATTCGGTAATCAACAAAACGCCTATTACTTACTCTACCAATCGAGAAATTGGGGGTGTTGCACCAAGCGTATATCTTACAAAAATTGAAAATAAAGGACAAGTTTCTTCTGATATATTAGACACTTATTTGACAACTCATTGGATTGATGTGGTTTCTTGTAGAAATGATAATTTTCAAGAACATATTATTAAACGTGCAAAGATGTTATTAAATGCAATTGAAAAAGCTACAGGAAAATCGATTTCTGGAAGAGATAGTGAAGATGTTGTAAATGCATTTGGCGGAAAATTAAGTTAAACACTATTAGGGAATATTTTTGTAATCTATTAAAAGTTCTAAATCAGAAGGTATTTCGAATTAATGTACCATTGAATGAAAATTATTCTTACGATTATTGTTCAAATACCAAAGCAGTAAGTACAACTTTGGAGATTAAAGATGCAATTTTGGAACAAAAGATGAGTCAGAGATTATTCAGTTGATAAAAAAATCCATTTATCAAACAAAGCAAACTTCAGAAAAAACTGGCATTTCATTAGGAACAATAAAAAATAACATTGTGGATAAATTTAACAATTTCCATTCAGGAGTAACACTAAAATGACTAACGATAAAATCCAACAACTAACCCACGGTCTACAAACTGCTTTCATTGACCAGACAATCACTTCCAACCTGACCTATAAGCCACAGTTTGTGTCCAACAATTATAAAGAAGGACGAAAAGTGATCTCATCCATCGAGGATGAGCTTTTGTCATGCAACGAATTTTATATCAGTGTGGCATTTATTACCCAAGGCGGAATCACACCTCTTCTCCAGACTTTACGAGAATTGGAGCAGCGTGGAATCCCAGGTAAAATTCTTACAACCGATTATCTGACATTTAGTGAACCGAAAGCACTCAGGATGTTGGCAAATTTTAAAAATATCGAACTTAAAATGTTCATGTCAGAAGGTTCCAAAGATGGGTTCCATACCAAGGGATACATTTTCAAAAAAGAGGACATCTATCAGATTATTGTTGGAAGTTCCAATATGACACTTACTGCACTTACAACGAACCGGGAATGGAATACGAAGATCGTAGCAACAGAAGATGGTGAATATACACATACTATATTGGATGAATTTAATCAACTTTGGAACGCTGATCAGGCTTTACCTTATGAAGAGTTTATCGATGCATATAGTACGCTTTATACAAAAAATAAAATTATTCAGAAGCAAAAAGAAATTGCACGGCAGTCAGAAGTTCCTTCATTGGAGATTTATCGGCTTCAGCCAAATTCAATGCAGGTTGGATTTATCAATAATCTACGAAAAATTTATGAGGCAGGAGAGGACAGAGCCTTACTGATTTCTGCGACTGGTACTGGAAAAACATATGCCTCAGCCTTTGCTGCACGTGAACTTGAATTTAAACGTGTTCTCTTTTTGGTACATCGGAATCAAATTGCACGACAGGCACTAAAGTCCTATCGTAAGGTATTTAATGGAACAGTATCTATGGGAATGGTTACTGGGAAACAGCAGGATTATGATGCAGATTTTGTTTTCGGAACCATCCAGACAATCAGCAAAGAAGAAACTTTGAAACACTATGAGCGGGATCACTGGGACTTGATTATTATTGACGAAGCTCACCACAGTTCTGCTGCCAGTTACAAACACATCATGGACTATTTTATCCCTCGGCTCTGGCTTGGAATGACTGCCACACCGGACAAACGAGATGACAATCTGGAAGGAAGAAATATTTATGAGATTTTCAATCATCAGATTGCTTATGAAATCCGTTTGCAAAATGCAATGGAAGAAGATTTACTCTGTCCTTTTCACTATTTTGGAATTACAGATCTGGAAATTATCAGTGACTGTGGAAAATCATCGGAAGAGAAGATGGAGAATTTCCGGTATTTAACTTCGGATACCAGAGTCTTAAATGTTATGAAGCAGGCTGAGTTTTTCGGATGCAGTGGAGAGCGTGTCAAAGGACTTATTTTCTGTAGCCGAATTGATGAAGCAAAAGAATTATCCGTCAAATTCAACGAAAAGGGGTGGCGGACGATTGTTCTCAGCGGAAGCGACTCAGAATCAGTGCGTGAAGACGCAATTGAACGCCTTACGGGAGATGACAGCAAAAATGCCTTAGACTATATCATTTCTGTTGATATATTTTCTGAAGGTGTAGACGCACCAGAGATCAATCAGGTTATCATGTTGCGTCCAACAGAATCACCAATTGTATTTATCCAGCAGTTAGGACGTGGTCTTCGAAAAGCGGAAGGAAAAGAATACGTGGTCGTACTGGATTTTATTGGAAATTACCGAAATAATTTTATGATTCCAATTGCCCTGTCCGGCGATCGCAGTTACAATAAGGATAATATCCGCCGTTACATAACAGAAGGCGGCAGAGTAATTCCCGGTGCAAGCACGATCCATTTTGACGAGATTTCCAGGAAACGAATCTTCCAGGCGATTGATAATGCAAATTTCAGCGATATTAAGCTGATCCGCGAAAACTATACGAATCTGAAAAATAAACTTGGACATATCCCGGCACTTGCTGATTTTGACAAATATGGTGAAATGGATGTTTTGAGGATTTTTGACAATAACAGTCTAGGATCGTATTATAAATTTCTCGTAAAATATGAGAAAGAATACAAAATCCGTTTATCTGCTGACGAAGAAAAAGTAATCGAGTTTGTTTCAAAGAAACTGGCAAGTGGTAAGCGAATCCACGAACTGGAATTGCTGAAACGTTCATTGAAATATCATCACGGTCTGCTCGGTCTTTTGCAGGAGTCACTTTCCGAAAATTATCAGCAGTCCATGGATGAGAATTGTGCTGAGAATATCATAAACATGATGACTAATCATTTCCCGACAAACGCTGCGCAAAAGACTTATGCAAACTGTGTTTTCCTCGAAAAAGAAGAGGATGACTATGCCGTTTCAAAGACTTTCGAAGCAATGCTGCAAAACCCAGATTTCTATCATATTTTAGAGGAATTAGTAGACTTTGGTATTTCGCGGTACCATGCAAACTACTGCAATCGCTATCAGAATACAGACCTGGTATTATATCAGAAATACACATATGAAGATGTCTGCCGACTGCTGAACTGGGAAAGAAATGAAGTCCCTCTCAACATAGGTGGTTATAAGTTCGATAAGAAAACAAAGACTTTTCCGATTTTTATCAATTATGATAAACAGGATGATATCAGTGACACTACCAAATATGAAGATCATTTTGTAGGGGATAACCGTTTGATCGCTATTTCCAAAAGCGGAAGAACCATTGCTTCAGAAGATGTACAGAATTTTTTGCATGCAAAAGAACGGGGAATTGATGTTCAGCTTTTTGTGCGAAAAAATAAAGATGATAAGATTTCCAAAGAATTTTATTATCTTGGACGCGTGAATGCGACCGGGCAGGTAAAGGAATTCGTTATGCCGAATACGGATAAGACAGCAGTGGAGATCGAATGGATTCTGGATACACCGGTGAGAGAAGATATCTATGAATATATTGTAAATGGATAAAACGAAAACACTTTAACACTACTATACAACAGGAGATAACTACCATGAAAACAATCAGAGTCGTTGCAGCAATCATTCTTGCTGACAATAAAATATTTGCAACCCAGCGAGGTTATGGAGAATTTAAAGACGGCTGGGAATTCCCCGGTGGAAAGATCGAACCAGATGAAACGCCAGAACATGCCATCATAAGGGAAATTAAAGAGGAATTAGATACGGAAATCGAAGTCATTCAGCTACTTGACACCGTAGAATATGACTATCCAAAATTCCACCTATCAATGGATTGTTTTATCTGTAATGTAAAATCCGGCGATCTGATCCTAAAAGAGCATGAAGCTGCCAAATGGCTCACCAAAGAGACTCTTTACAGCGTAGACTGGCTTCCGGCAGATCAGGCGCTGATTGGAAAGATTGAAAAATATTTAGAGGAGCATGCTTAATTATGCCATTACAAATCGTCAGAAATGATATCACAAAAATGCCCGTAGACGCCATTGTCAATGCCGCGAATTCTTCCCTGCTCGGCGGCGGTGGAGTGGATGGCTGCATTCACCGTGCAGCAGGGCCAAAGCTTTTAGCGGAATGTCGCACTTTGGGCGGCTGTCATACCGGAGATGCAAAGATTACAAACGCCTATGATCTGCCTTGCAATTATGTCATTCACGCAGTAGGTCCTATTTGGAGAGGCGGACAGTTTCATGAGCGGGAGCTGCTTACTTCCTGCTATGAAAATTCCTTAGCACTTGCAAAAGAAAAACATTGTGAAACCATAGCATTTCCACTGATTTCTTCCGGAATTTACGGCTATCCGAAAGCTCAGGCGCTGAAGGTTGCAATCGACGCGATCAGCGCATTTCTTATGGAAAATGATATGACAGTATACATCGTCATTTTTGATAAAGCAGCTTATCGGATCAGCAGCAAACTGTTTTCTGATATTGCATCTTATATCGATGATCATTATGTAGAAACACACATTAACAAAACATCCGAAGCAATGAGGCGCCAGAAGCAGTTCCGGGAAATGGATCTCTGTGAAAGCATATCTTTACCAGAGCCATCAAATGTACCGTTAAGTAAGGCTGCAACTTTGGAAGATGCCTTGCAGCAAATGGATGAAAGCTTTTCTGAAATGCTGCTTCGGAAGATTGATGAAAGTGGAATGACCGATTCTCAGTGTTATAAGAAAGCCAATATTGACCGGAAATTATTTTCCAAGATTAAAAATGACAAGTACTACAAACCATCCAAACCGACCGTTCTTGCATTTGCGCTGGCACTTGAGCTTCCGCATCCGGAAATTCAGGATATGCTGATGAAAGCAGGATTTGCCCTGTCTCATTCCAGCAAATTTGACGTAATCGTTGAATATTTTATCTTAAAGCAAAATTATAATATTTACGAAATCAATGAAGCACTATTTGCCTTTGACCAAAGCCTGATTGGAGGCTAAGAAGAAAATAATTTTGCACACAGCGTTGTTCGCCTGATATGATTCTGTAGAAATTTTCTGATCCATAAAAAAGTGTCGCTTTTCATGCGACCATTTCCCCAGAAAATGGCAGTATCCTATAGTTACAAACAAAATAAGCCATTACTTAGGAGGAAATTTAGTATGAGAAAAAATCTGACAGAAGTTGTATTTATTTTAGATCGCAGCGGATCCATGAGCGGACTGGAAAAAGACACCATAGGCGGCTTCAATTCTATGATTGAAAAGCAAAAAAGAGAGGCAGGGCAGGCGCTGATTTCTACCGTGCTTTTTAACAATAACAGTAAAGTCCTTTATGACAGAGTAGAGGTGCAGAAGATTCCCTCTATGACAGAAGACGATTATTCTGTGTACGGCTGTACGGCTCTCCTGGATGCGATCGGCGGTGCTATCCATCACATTGGAAATGTCCACAAATATGCACGCACGGAAGATGTACCGGAGCATACCGTTTTTATCATCATGACTGATGGAATGGAAAATGCAAGCCACATTTATCGCATTGATAAAGTAAAGCAGATGATCGAACGACAAAAAGAAAAATATGGATGGGAATTTCTCTTTCTTGGCGCAAATATTGATGCGATTGAAACAGCCAGTCATTTTGGAATTGACGCCGATAAAGCTGCCAATTATCAATGTGACTGCGAAGGAACTGCATTGAATTATGAAGTATTAAATGATGCCATATCTGCTGTTCGGTGCAATGCAGCGCTTGATTCTAGTTGGAAAAAGCGGATTGATAAAGATTACAAAAAACGCGGGCAACATAGCCGCGTAGATTGATGAAACACACAAAGAGCAGGGGATGAACTTTCCAAAGTTCTTTCCCTGCTCTTTCCACATTCATTTATTCCATCACTTCTCCGATCACCTTCATCATTTCATCCACCCGGAACGGTTTCATAATAAACCCATCCATCCCAGCATCCAGCGCATGTTTCCGGTCTTCCTCAAATGCATTTGCAGTCATGGCAATGATTGGAATCTGTGCCTTCTTCACATCTGCAAGCTGACGGATTTTCTGTGTCGCTTCGTATCCATTCATCCGTGGCATCTGTACATCCATCAGGATAAACTGATATGTGCCTGCTTCCTTATCTTGAATTTCTTCCACACAGGCGCATCCATCCGGAACCCAGTTCACAAGAACCCCTTTATTTTTCAAAACTTCCATGGCAATTTCTGCATTTAATTCATTATCTTCCACCAAAAGTACATGCATTCCGTCAAGACCTATTTTGTATTCCTTTGCTTTATCTGATTGATGAAGCTGATTTTCCGTTGCAATCCGAAGGGGAAGTGAAATCTGTATTTTGGTTCCCTGACCGGAATTACTTTGGATTATCACATCACCATGCATCAGATCTACCAGTTTCTTCACAATCGCAAGTCCAAGCCCTGTTCCTTCAGTCTTGCTCTCGGTAGAAGTTCGCTCTCTTTCAAATGCCTCAAACGCATGTTTCTGAAATTCTTCAGTCATACCGATTCCGGTATCCTTTATCGTGAATTTGTATTCGGCAAATCCAGGTGCGATCATTCTCTGGACGCAGCTAAATGTGATCGTTCCTCCCGCTGGGGTAAATTTAACTGCATTATTCAGTACATTTACCAGTACCTGCTGCAGTTTTGTCGCATCACACCATACCAGTGGATTCTCTATTTGATCCTCAACTTTGAAATCAATCATTCCCTTTTGGATGCTGTATTCGAGCATCATTTTCAGATTTTCTTCCATTTGCTTCAGGTCAGTTACCATCTCCACAATTTCTGCCTTTCCACTTTCGATTTTAGACAGATCCAACACATCATTGATGATCTTCAGAAGAATCTCACCAGATGCCTGAATTTTGGAAATTGCATTTTTTACAATTTCTTCATCATCCGGATGTTCTGCAATGATATCAGAAAATCCAATGATCGCATTCATCGGGGTACGGATATCATGGGACATATTTGCAAGGAAAGCATTCTTTACCTCACCGGCTACTTTCGCTTTCCGTGTCGATTCTTTTTCCAGTTCCAATGCTTTGGACAGTCTTTTCCGGTGTTCAAACTCCATCTGATCTTGCTGGTGCTCCACCATGAACAGGTAGGAGAGCAGTGCTCCGATTACCAGGCAGTACGGTTGGAACGGATATGCCCCATAAAGTGGAATGATATAGGTATTTGCCAGAATTCCGATCAGTGGGACTGCTGAAAACAGTGCCGATTTTATGAGATATCTGACACCCTTTGTATTGTTCATGAATAAAATAAAGAATGTCTGTGCAAATGTATAAACGTAATAAAACAGATTGAGTACGGCAAACACTCCGAAAAATGTACCGCGTATATAGGTCCGGTTCCGTGAAAATCTCCAGACAATTCCCGTCGGAACTGAGAGAAGCACCATCAGAACCAGGAGAATGAACGGAATCATTTCCGCAAATCTTTGCTTCTTTGAACGGTTAATCCCCATATAACTCTGCATAAACAAATGCCACACATATGGCATGATTACATAAACCAGATAAAAGAAAAACACAACCATCTTAAACTGCAAAAGGTTTCCTGACTTACCTAAGAGTTCTTTCATAAACAATGCATCCATTAACACATAAAGCTCTACCATGCCAATAAAGATCATCGTATATTTTTTACTCGGGCTCCATGTAATATAATACCGGATCCTTAAAAAGATGATCGTCAGTATTATCATCATAAATATTGCGTTGCTCAAATAAATACTACTCATTTTCCAGTCCCTTTTTTCTTTCGTTTTGTCTCATTATTTCTTTCATTATTGTATACTTTTTCTATGCGTTTCGCAATCCATATGTTATACTATTGAGTAAAGGTATCTCAAGGAGGATTTTACAAATGAAAATAGCAGTAACATACGAAGGCGGATCTATTTTCCAGCACTTCGGAAAGACAGAAACTTTTAAAATGTATGAGGTAGAAGACGGAAAGATCACTTCAATGCAGATTGTTCATGCTGGTGGCGCCGGACACAGTGCGCTTGCAGGATTCCTTTCTGAGCAGAGTGCAAATGTTCTGATCTGTGGCGGTATCGGAGAAGGTGCACAAGAAGCGCTGAAAGAAGCCGGTATCAAAGTTATATCCGGTGCAGCAGGAGAAGTAGATGCGGCAGTGAATGCCTATCTTGCAGGAGAACTGGAATCTGCAGGTACAAATTGTGACCATCACCACGAAGAAGGTCATTCCTGCTGTGGACAGCATGAAGAAACAGCAACAGAAGAAACTTCTGCTGAAGAAGAACATTCCTGTGGCGGACACTGCAGTGGATGTAGCGGATGTGGTGGCGCACATGTGCCGGATTTTGAAGGTCCGAATGTCGGAAAGACCTGCCGTACCCATTACAGAGGTACCTTTGATGATGGTACCCAGTTTGATTCTTCCTATGACCGCGGAGAGCCATTGGAATTTGTATGCGGAGCCGGACAGATGATCCATGGTTACGATAAAGCCGTTGCAACAATGGAAATAGGACAGACCATCAACATCCATCTGATGCCGGAAGAAGCTTACGGCATGCCGGATCCACGCGCCATTTTTACGCTGGAAATCGCACAGCTTCCTGGATCAGAAGATCTGGAAGTCGGTGCACATGCATATCTGACCAACCAGTACGGACAGCCATTCCCGGTAACCGTAACCGAAAAGACAGAAACCAACATCACATTTGATGCCAACCATGAGATGGCTGGAAAAGAACTGAACTTCCAGATCGAACTGGTAGAAGTAAAATAGTAAATACTAAGATTATATTTTTGGAAATCGATAATTAGACAACGGAAGGGAGATTTGCCCGTGCTAGATTCAGAATTAAAAACATATCCATGGAATCCAACCGTAAAAAAGAAAGCCCGCCGCGTGTTCATGCTGAGATGGTTGTTCGTCATCCTGGATGCCGCTGCAATCTTTTTTCTGACCTATCAGAAACTCACTACCAATGTCTGGGGACTTACGGCTTTCCTTTGCCAGCTTCTTGCCGTTATCGAACTTGCTTTCGGGCTCCAGTTTGTAGAAGCCGGATGGAGCAGAAAGATATCGAGTAGAATGCCACTGGACGAACACTATGAGTATGCGCTTTATATGTATCATATACAATCTGTCCGCGATCTTGCTACGAATAACCGCATGCTGCTCCTGATTGCAAGCCTTGAAATCCAGCTTGGGAAATACGATCATGCTACACAGACAATTACACAGATTTCTGTTGAAAAATGCACACCGGTCCAGTTAAAACAGTTGTATTATATGCAGATCTTACTGGCAGCAGAAGTGGGAGATACTGATACAAAAAATCAGTTTTTAACCCGTTATACAGGAATTCCTGACACAAACGGTGAATATCCATCTGAAGCAGAACTTACCACCTGGATTGAAGCAGACGAAATGGACAGACTTATTTCTGCATTAAAAAATTTCACTCCGACAAGAAAAGAGCATATCCTGCGTACTTGTCTGATTACAATCGTTCTGGCATACAGTACCTTTTTCTACGGTGCATGGTATGGTATCAATAAAAGCGCAGGATATGCAATCCGCTATTATTTTGCTGAAATATCCACCATCTGCGTTTCCGTCACCTTGTCCTGCCTGCTGATCTGGGGCATGATCTGTCTGTATAAAAAGCAAAAAAGTCTCCTTAATAGAAAAGCAGCAAGACGAATAATTGCCGTTTCTTATGCCGCACTGACTCTTTTCTTACTTTCTCTGATTGGTTACAGCTTTTTAATTGTGAGCTTTGGCGTAGAAGGAACGGAAACCGTAACTGGTCAAGATCAGCATTATATTTATCTTTCCGTACAGCCTGATTACGGAATCGCTACACAGTACCGAACTGATAACCTGATTTATATGCAAAAAACGGGTTTGTTTTTGCCGAATACAGACACTTTAACAGAATCCTCTGTACCGGATTCTGACCCGAATGATTCGGAAACACAAGATAGTAGTACCACTGATTCTACCGAAAATTCTCCGGCACAGGAATCCCAGAATACTTCACCGCTTCAGGACGAAATGCGTGCTGTGTATCAATATATCCAGCAACAGGATCCACTTCCGGATATGAATTTCACTTACACAGCAAATGCAAAGGGAGAAAATTACGCGATCCTCTCTGAGACAACAGAAGAGAAGGATGGTACAACAGTAAATGTCAATTACTGTCTGTATGATAACGGTTCTAAGACAGATGAAAATAATAATACTTTCGAAGAATTGGTTCTGGAAAAGGTATATCCGGATGGTGGATATGAGACAGAACTGGTTGATTTCTATCTGGTAAATCCGGAGACTTTGGAAGTTATAGATGAGCAGAAATCAAGCTGGTAATTCTATTTATCCTATTTAAAAAATACTTACCAAATGATAAAGATTACCGGTCTGCTCATAAAGCGTCTTTCCGGCATCTGTAAGCGTAATTTTCTTTGTACCTCGCAAAAAGAGTGATACCTGTAATTCTTCCTCCAGCATCTTCATCTGATAGCTCAGCGGTGGCTGGGTCATGTGAAGAACTCTTGCTGCACCGCTGATCGTTCCGGCATCTACGATCGCACGAAAATATTCCAACTGTCTGATTTCCATAAAAATGTAATTCATCTCCTGATTATTTAAAAATGAAAATATATTATCCATATGATTTTTATTGAATTATCATATAAAAACAATAATTTACATATATATTACATCATGTTAGAATTAAAAAGCAAGAAAAATAAAAAGGAATGAATTTACAAATGAAACGAGTCGATTTTGAAAATGGAACGATAACCAGTAATATCCTTGGAGCATCGCTCCCGATGCTGGTTGCCCAGATTTTAAGTTTACTTTATAACATTGTAGACCGGATTTATATTGCACGTATCCCGCACATCGGAACTGCAGCACTTGGTGCAGTCGGTCTTTGTTTCCCGGTAATTGTCATCATTACCGCATTCAGCAATCTATTCGGAAGCGGCGGGGCACCATTATTTTCGATTGAGCGCGGCAAAAATGAGCCACAGGAAGCGAAAAAAATTATGAATATTTCTTTTTCCATGGTCTGTGTCTGTGCCATTGTACTCATGGTAATTGGCTTTTTATTTGCCCGCCCGATCCTGGTACTGTTTGGTGCCTCAAAAGACTCTCTAATCTATGCATATCCGTACCTGATGCTTTACCTGATCGGAACTCTGCCTTCTATGATTGCAACCGGTATGAACCCGTTTATCAATGCACAGGGATATTCAACCATCGGCATGCTTTCAGTTACCATAGGGGCAGTAACGAACCTGCTGCTTGACCCGTTGTTTATTTTTGTGTTCGGGCTTGGCGTGCGCGGTGCCGCAATTGCAACGGTCATTTCTCAGACACTTTCTGCTGCATTTGTCTTTTTCTTTCTTACAAAGAAAGCAGAACTGAAAGTGAGGCTCCTCAAAAAAGAGGAACTTGCCAGCTGTACAGCTTATGCAAAAAACATTGTAAGCCTGGGAACTGCCGGATTTATCATGCAGTTGACAAACAGTCTGGTAACGATTGTCTGCAACAATGTACTTTCCGTCACAGGCGGAGATATCTACATTTCTGTTATGACCATCGTATCCAGTGTCAGACAGCTTGTAGAAACTCCGATTTATGCAATCAACGAAGGAACTTCGCCAATCCTGAGTTACAATTATGGTGCAAGACGCCCATGCCGTGTAAGAAAAGCCGGTGCCATGATGGCACTTATGATTCTCGGATACACAGCTGTGATGTGGAGTATTATCATCATCGCGCCGAAAACCCTGATCGGAATTTTCAGTTCAGATGCTACGTTGATGAAAGATGCAGTTCCTGCCCTGAAGCAGTATTTTGCAGCGTTTATCTGCATGGATATGCAATACATTGGCCAAACGGTCTTTAAATCCCTGAATAAGAAGAAGCAAGCAATCTTTTTCTCACTACTTCGGAAGGTATTTATCGTCGTGCCTCTGACATATCTAATGCCGTATGCCCTGCATATGGGAACAGACGGCGTATTTCTCGCTGAGCCGGTTTCTAACGTCATTGGTGGAGGATTATGCTTCATCACCATGTTACTTACCGTATTGCCGGAATTAAAGCGTATGGAGCGGAAGAATGCTCTCTATGAGACAGGCACGATCTTATAAATGCGTAAACCACTGTCAAGCTGTAGCAAATTTCGTTATACCGAATTATAAATCTACAATATTTCAGGAGGAAATGACAAATGAGCAGTAGAGAAGTAATAGAAAATGTACAAGCAGATCTCTTTGCAATACAGGATCTTGCTTATCGGGATTTTCAGGCAAAACTGATGCCGACAGTCAATAAGGAAACCGTCATCGGTGTGCGGACTCCTTCTTTGCGCGCATACGCAAAAAAATTCGGTAAAACAGACAATGTTTCTGCATTTCTTGAAGTGCTTCCACATAAATATTATGAAGAAAACAACCTTCATGGACTGCTGATTGAACAGATTAAAGCGTACCCATCCTGTATTGCCGCACTGGACCGTTTTCTCCCGTATATAGACAACTGGGCAACCTGTGATATGATCGCGCTCCGGACAGTAAAAAAACATCTGGACATATTTATCCAGGAAGTCTGCTGCTGGATAGCATCGGATCACCCTTATATCGTCCGTTTTGGAATTGGAATGCTGATGCGGTATTATCTGGATGAACAGTTTAAACCGGAATATCCCAAAAAGGTAGCCGAAGTTAAATCAGACGAATATTATGTAAACATGATGCGTGCTTGGTATTTTGCTACCGCTCTTGCAAAGCAGTATGACCAGATCATTCCTTATCTGGAAGAGCAAAGGCTGGACACCTGGACACATAATAAGACGATTCAGAAAGCAATTGAAAGCTACCGGATCACGCCGGAACAGAAGAGTTATTTAAGGACATTAAGAGTAAAGAAATAATAAGTTTTACCGAGCTTTGACAATTTACGGTTCCCGCAATTTTACCACATTTGCAGCACTACGTCGTCTGTCTTCATCGATTGCAGCGTAGTGCTTTTTCGTTGTATTGACATCTTTGTGCCCCAGAACATCCGCTACCAGATAAATATCCCCCGTTTCCTTATAAAGGGCAGTACCATAGGTACTTCTGAGCTTATGTGGCGTGATTCTTTTATTTGTAATCTGACTGGCATACTTTTTAACCATATTTTCAACCGCCTGTACACCGATCCGGCGCCTTTGGGTTGATAAAAACAGAGCATTTTCATAGCCAGCAAGGGGCGTTACCGCTTTACGGTATGTCTCCAGATAATTGCGAAGTGCTTTTTCCACCTCTTCACCAAAATAAACAACCATCTGGCTTCCACCTTTTCGTGTCACCATGACCCCATTATTGTTGAAATCCACATCTGACAGGTCCAGTCCAACTAACTCCGATACTCGAATACCTGTTCCAAGTAGAAGAGTAATGATCGCAATATCACGTTCTTTCGTCTTATTATAATAGGAGAGTGCCTGACCGGTTAATTTGGAACCACAGGATTCCACATAATCCAAAAGCTTTGCAACCTCATCGGTATCCAAACGTATGATCGCCTTATCATGTAGCTTCGGCATGTCTACAAATAAGGTCGGATTTTTCTGAATTATCTGTCTTTTAAAGAAATAATTATAAAAGCTGCGTAATGCAGACATTTTGCGAAATAAGCCGCGTTCAGAGTTTGTGACCTGTTTGGTTTCTTTGGTATGAACATCTGTAGTATCATAGACCTTCAGATATTCCAGATATTCCTCAATATCAACCGGCTGAATAGCTTCCAGATCCTGTACCCGAAAGTCCTTAATTGAGTGATGTTTATAAACAGGATTTTCTTCAATTAAAAACTGAAAGAACAAACGGATGTCATATGCATACGATATTCGTGTCTTTGGTGATGTGGTTGGTTCAATGGCACGAAAATAATCACGTGCAAAGTCAGGCATGGTGTTTAAAACACCACGAAGACGAATAGTATTATCAATATAAGTTTCTTCCTGGTATGTTTTTGTATCAGATGGCATGATCCTAAGAACCTCCTAAATTCCATAAATTTCCCCGATATAGGTATGATTATAGCATGGTTTCGGAAGATTTGTCTATATCTTTTGGAAAAATCGGTATTTGTCGTATAGATTGGTTATTCAAAATACTGCTGTCCCAAGACAACTTTTTGCCAGGGACAGCTGATTCTAATTACTAACACGGTCTGTTTCCTTTTTCAAATGGATATTCAATCCCCCAGTCTTTTCTAAGTCCATCCATCTGTTCCATGATGCGAATACTTTCTTCATGCGGCATTTCCATACATTCAAGTTTTCCTTCACGGATAGCCTTCATAGAAGCGCGTACTTCATATTCAAACCCAGTGATCTGTTCTGGCATTGTAATTTCCCTTACAAATTCCCGATCCGGTGTATATACTTTTACCGATGTAATATCATTAATATTTTCCGCAATCAGATACCCCTTGGTTCCATATATCATACCATATTGTTCTGTACCGGTAAGTGCACTGCTTTGTATAGAAGCCATCGATCCATTTTTGTATTTCAGAATAATGGAATTCTGTGCATCCACTCCACTGTCAAATTTTACGCAGGAAGAAAGCGTTTCTTCAACATCATCGCCTAAAACCATGCTTGCAAAATTCAGTGGGTAAATACCTACATCTAATAGCGCTCCACCGGCAAGCTTCGGATCGATCAGACGTTCTTTTGTATGCATATCATATCCGAGATTTGCTGAAATCCCCTTTATTTCTCCGATTTCACCACTTGCAATAATATCATCGATTATTTTACGGGATGGAAGGTATCTTGTCCAAATTGCCTCCGTAATAAAGACTTCTTTTTCCTTTGCGAGAGCAAATACTTCTTTTGCTCCAACAGCATTTACAGTAAATGGTTTTTCACAAAGTACCGGTTTCCCATGATTGATACAAAGTTTGGCATGTTCTATATGAAACGGGTGTGGTGTCGCGATATAAATCAACTCTACTTCCGGATCATTTACCAGTTCTTTGTATGAGCCATATGCCTTTTCAAATCCCCATTCTTTGGCAAATTTCTGCGCTCTGTCAAGATTTCTTGCAGCAATGGCATATGCAGCCGCATCGTCCATACCGTCCAGTGTTTTCGCCATATTTTCTGCAATTCGCCCAGCACCGATAATTCCAACTTTCATCTGTTCCATTTCTTTACACTCCTTTTTTCACATATTATTCTACATAGAAATCCATCCAAATGCATTCGCCACAGAACTGATCAAAATAATCAGAACAAAGATTGGACACAGATATTTAATCATAACAGCAAAAATCTTCTTTCTGCGGAATGCACTTTCTCCATGAATAATCTCTTCTTCTATCTTCTTTACCCCAACAACTCTAGCTACCAAAAGACTTGTCATCAGTGCCGCGATCGGCATCATTACCGAATTAGTCAGGAAATCAAAGAAATCCAAGAACTGCATACCAATAATTTTCACAAATGCAAGTGGTCCATATCCAAGTGAAGATAAACTTCCTAATACTATCATGATCACACCAACAAGCACAGTAGACTTTTTACGACTCCAGCCGATTTCATCTTCAAATGTAGATACTGCACTCTCTGTCAATGCGATTGAGCTTGTCAGCGCAGCAAAAAGAACAAGCAGAAAGAACAGAATTCCAATTGCTGTTCCCAATCCCATATTCTCAAACACCTTTGGTATTGTAATAAACATCAGTGCCGGCCCTGCCTGTAACGTATCCGGATTTCCACCTGAAAACGCAAATACGGCTGGGATGATCATAAGTCCTGCCATAATTGCAATCGCTGTATCAAATACTTCTACATTTCTTGTAGAATCTTCAATCGAAATATCTTTCTTCATATAAGAACCAAATGTGACCAAAATTCCCATAGCGATCGATAGGGAATAAAACATCTGTCCCATAGCAGCTACCACAGACATCCATGAGAAATTCTTTGGATTTGGCACCAGAAAATACTTCACGCCTTCCATTGCACCTGGTCGTGTTACTGAGTAAATGGAAATGATCAGCGAAAGCACGATCAAAATCGGCATCATAAACTTTGAAACACGCTCAATTCCATTCCGAACACCTGCATAAATAATAATCAATGTAATCAGACAGAATATAATAAAACAGATTTCTGTAGAAAATCCATTTGAAATAAACTCTGAAAAATATCCATCTTGAGCCAGACTACTGCTGTTCCCTTTTACATATTCCAAAAGGTACTTGATAACCCATCCTCCAATTACAGAATAATATGGTACAATCAGAACCGGAATAATCGCATTAATCCATCCCCCAAAAGAAATCCATTTTGACTTTCCGAAAGATTTGAACGCACCTACCGGACTTTTTCTTGTCATACGGCCAATTGCTGATTCAGCAATTATCATCGTATAACCGAAAGTAAGGGCTAACAGAATATAGATAAGCAGAAAAATTCCTCCGCCATATTTTGCCGCAAGATAAGGAAACCTCCAGATATTTCCAAGACCTACAGAAGCTCCTGCTGCTGACAGTACATATCCTAATTTACCAGAAAATGTACTCCTTTTTTTATGATTATCCATAACAAAATCTCCTCTTTTATTCTAAAATTAAATACACTCATTTGATTTTATCATGATAATCCTTTAAAGTCACTAGTAAAATCAAGTATAGCCTTAAAAATATAAAATAAGTTTTGTCTTATAATTTATCCATACATTCCGTGTATTCTTTTAAAACCTGTTCCAGTAATAATTTCTTAGTATAAAATTAAAAAGTCCGGAAAGACTAAGACGGGGTGAGCGATGGGATCTTGGTTAGAGACCTTAAGAATGTCTTAGTCTTTTAGACTTTTATAAAAAATAGAGTGTATATAATGTGCTATCAGGCAGATTATTCGCTGCTACCTGACAGCACAGATGGTCTTTAATAAACAGAATCATCTCCATAATACGAAACAACCAGATAGTCTCCTTCCTGGAGATTATTCCTGTCTTTTAAACTTAAATGATTTGCTTCTGCCAGCTCATCCATATATTCATATATGGAATCTTCTGTTCGTCTGTATCTTTGTGCAATGCTCCAGAGTGAATCCCCTTTTTCAAGCTGGACACTTTTATAATATCTCTCTCCGGAAGGTTCTTCAGCTTTGCTATCGTGCGCACTGGAGAAAAAGCTTCCAAATCCAAAACTCAATGACATAACCATCACCAGAGCCGCAATCCCTGTCACAAACCGTCTGATAGAATTCGTCTTACGGTGCTTTGCATAATGACAGTGCTTCTGTCCTTTTGCTCCTGCATGATATCGATCTGCATACATATCTTTTCTTTTCTCTGATCTCATGATAATTCCTCCCTTTTCTTCTGTAATCTTTTCAGTTCTCCTATATACCAGAAAGCATGTTCTCGAACAACTGTTCTGTTACCAATATACAGCAAGAACATACGTTTGTCAATATGCAAATCGAACGTATTTTCTAAACATTTGTTTGCTATTTTTTCTTCTGTATGATATGATAATTTTAATAGTTCGGATAATAATTCAAATTGATATAGATACAGATTTAGGAGGTCTTTTATGAGTAAAGGTAATATTAGCAAGAAACAGGAAGAGATACTTGAATATATTAAGTCCCAGATCCTGCAACGTGGTTTTCCACCGGCTGTACGTGAGATCTGTGATGCTGTGAATCTGAAGTCAACTTCTTCTGTACACTCTCATCTTGAGACTCTTGAGAAGAACGGATACATACGACGTGACCCAACCAAACCACGTGCAATCGAGATTCTGGATGATTCATTTAATCTCACAAGACGTGAGATGGTTCAGATTCCGATCGTAGGCCATGTAGCTGCAGGAGAACCGGTTCTTGCACAGGAGAATATTGAAGATTACTATCCTGTTCCTACTGAATATATTTCATCAAATAAAGAACTCTTTATGCTGAAAGTTCAGGGTGAAAGTATGATAAATGCCGGTATACTGGATGGAGATTATGTCATTGTGGAAAAGCAGGCAACTGCAGAGAACGGTGATATGGTTGTTGCTCTGATTGATGACGGTGCAACGGTAAAGACGTTTTACCGAGAAGAAGGTGTGATCCGTCTTCAGCCGGAGAATGATGCAATGGAACCATTTATCCTTGAAGATGTTACGATTTTAGGGAAAGTTGCTGCTGTTATGCGCTTCTTCCGTTAATTTTAAAAAAACAGGTGATTACTTGCAGAAGCATCTCAGATAGAAGTGCTTTTTGCAAGTAATCACCTGTTTTTTATATATGTTCTTCTCCATATCCCTTTTTTTCTTACTATCATAAATATTTTTTCAAATGCATCAAAAAAGCCGGATAAGATGTACAGGTATTCTCAACCTGTCATCTTATCCGGCTATTGTTTCCATTGAACAACTCACCCTTCGATGCTCGTATCTATTATGACATATCCAGATAATTCAGTCAGCACTGTTTTCTACTATTTTTTTGCAAGTTCGTACATCGCTGCTGCCGTAATCTGCAGTGCACGGAGAAGCTTTTCTACTTCCACATGTTCATCTGGCTGATGGATCACGTCTGCTTCACCTGGAAATACCGGTCCGAATGCAACCATGTTCTGGAATTTCTTTGCGTAAGTTCCACCACCGATTGCAAGTGGTTCCAAGTGCTCGCCAGTCTCTTCTTCATATACATGAACGAGCTTTGTCACCAGTTCAGAGTCTTTTGGTACATAGAGAATTTTGTGGTTATTTTTCCGGAGCACATCGAATGTGTAACTGTTGATATGATTGATCAGTGTATCATCAACAACTTTCGGATCTGCATTTTTTGGATAACGGACATCTAATGTAAAATAGGTCTCTTCTCCATCATAATAAACAATACCAAGGTTTACGGTTGTCTCACCAGTTTCTTCATCCACATAATGTACTCCCAGTGATTCTCCATTTGTCTCCGTTCCGATCTCTTTCAGAAGAAATTCCATCAGTTGCTGGAATTCTCCACCAAATTCATTCTCTTTCACTGCATTCAAAAGAAGAATTGCTGCATTTACACCAAGATGCGGGGTACTTCCATGTGCACTTCTTCCCACCGCTTCAACGATTGTTTTTCCGTTTTCATGCGTCACAGTGATTCCTTCTGTCTCTGCTACCTTAATGTCTCCTTTTACGATCAGTTTACAAGTTGGAATCACGACATTGTCAGCAATTCCACCACCAAAATATTCCACTTCGATATGACCTTTGTCATAAACCTTAGAACCGCCTTTGATTCCGGTCGTTCCTTTTTCACAGAAAATAACAGGAAAATCTGCATCCGGAGTAAATCCGATCGTCGGCATCTCATATCCGTTCTCTACGTAATACGCCGCGCATGAAGAGCCACATTCCTCATCAGATCCAAAAATAACACGGATTCTACGGTCAATTGGAAGATTCAGGTCACGGATCGCCTTCAATGCGTAAATTGATCCAATGATCGGTCCCTTATCATCCAGACATCCTCTTCCCCAAAGAATTCCATCGTGGATCTCGGCACCATAGGCAGGATAAGTCCAACCGGTATCGCCAGCCGGTACAACGTCTACATGACCAAGAACGCCTACCATCTCTTTTCCTTCTCCATATTCTACCCAGCCTATACGATTGTCTGCCTGCCCAACCTTGAAGCCAAGCTTGCGGCCAAGTTCAAGGGCATCTTCCAGAGCAGCCTTCGGTCCCGGACCATATGGCGCGTCTGGCTGTGCCTCACCACGCACGCTTTCAATTCTCATGTTCTGTTGGATTCCAGCAAGAATTTCATCCTTCATCTCCATAATCCTGCTGTTTAATGCTTCATAACTCATTATTACATTCCCCACTTTCTTGTGTATTCCATCTGTATTCTATTATACACGATACATCTTTAGAAACCAAATAATAATTTAACAAATCTGCTCCGAATCCAGCACGATCGTAAATGGACCGTCATTTAAAAGAGATACCTTCATATCCGCGCCAAAGCTTCCTCTTTCCACAACCGGGATCACTTTCTTACATTCTTCAATAATATATTCATACAGTTCATTTGCCATATCCGGTGCACCTGCCTCAATAAAACTTGGGCGGAATCCTTTTTTACAGTTTGCATATAAGGTAAACTGGGAAATCAGAAGAAGTTCTCCATCCACATCCTTCAGGGCAAGATTGGTCTTTCCGTTCTCATCTTCAAAAATGCGAAGTCCTGTCAACTTCTTTACCATTTTGTCTGCAATCACCCTGGTATCATCCTGTGCCACTCCGATCAGCACCATAAATCCTTTCCCAATCTTTCCGATCACTTCTCCTTCTACCGCAACCTCGGCATGTGTTACTCTCTGAATTACAAATTTCATGTTTTCTTGTCTCCTCTTTCTTCTCTTTATTTGACACTATAATGCCTGTGTTCCGAAATTATCAGAACATAAGTATTTTGCTACAGGTCTAAAAAACGGGGGATTTTTATTTCCCCCGTCTTATAACATTATAATCGCTGTTCTTACTCTTCCAAGCTTGCCTCTAATTCAAGAAAATCCTTGATAGCTTTCACACATCCGTCAACACCAAACTTGGAACTGTTTATACAAATATCATAACTTTCGGCATCGCCCCATTTTTTGTTGGTATAATAATTGTAATAGCTTGCCCTGCGTTTATCTGTCTTATGTATCAGATCTTTTGCTTTGTTATCTGTCAGTTCATTCAGCTTTGCTACATTTTTAATCCTGTCTTCCAGATCTGCATGAATGAATACACTTAGTACATCATCCCGCTCTTCCAGTGCATAATCCGCACATCTTCCTACCAGTACACACGGCCCTTCCTCCGCAATCTTTTTGATCGCATCAAACTGCGCAAGGAAAATCTTGTGATTTAGTGGCATTTCATTGACAGAACCGGATGCAAATCCCATAGAATATGTATCCATTACCAATGAATAGAGAAAACTGTTCGTCGGTTTTTCATCATGTGTCTCAAAAAGCTCTTTGCATATCTTACTGTCCTTTGCTGCCCGTGACAACAATTCTTTATCATAAAACTCAATTCCCAGTTCATCTGCCAGACGTTTTCCAATCTCGCGTCCTCCGCTTCCAAACTGACGACCTATTGTTATAATTGTATGTGTTTTACTCATAAACGTCACGCTCCTTTGCAGGTCATTATTCCATGATTATCCTATACATATTATATAACAATTCATAATAAATGTATAGATTTTCATGACATTTTGCGTAGTTTTTTCAATAAATTTTCAAAATATTCCGGAAGTGGGGCATCAAATTCCATATATTTTCCGGTTCTCGGATGGATAATTCCAAGAATTTTCGCATGAAGTGTCTGCCCCTGTAGTGTCCACGGACATTTTGCCGGACCATATACACAGTCTCCAAGCAACGGATGATGGATACTTGCCATATGCACACGGATCTGATGTGTGCGACCGGTTTCAAGCTCACAGGCAATATAAGTATATTCGCCAAAACGCTCCAGGACCCGGTAGTGTGTCACTGCATTTCTGCCATTTTTCTCATTGATACTCATTTTCTTCCGGTCAATCGGATGGCGTCCGATCGGCGCATTCACAGTACCGGAATCCTCTTTGATATTACCGTGTACAATCGCATGATAAATCCGCTTAATGCTGTGCTCTTTTAACTGTTCTGCAAGGATCTGGTGTGCGGTATCATTTTTACATACCAGAAGAGAACCGGTAGTATCCATATCGATCCGGTGTACGATTCCCGGACGCATTACACCGTTGATTCCTGAAAGCCGGTCTTTGCAATGATACATGATCGCATTGACCAGGGTTCCGGTATAATGACCTGCTGCCGGGTGCACTACCATACCTTTCGGCTTATTAACCACCAGGATATCATCATCCTCATAGAGAATATCCAATGGTATATTTTCCGGCAGGATATCCGGTTCCGTCAAATCCGGTATCGTAATCTGAATTTGATCTCCTTTTGCAACCTTATAGTTAGATTTGATTACTGTGGAATTTACCTTTACATTTTTTTCTTTTATCAGTTTTTGAATATAAGAACGGGAAAGCTCCGGCACTTTCTCTGTGAGAAATTTGTCGATTCTCTCCCCTGCATTTTCTTCACTCTGAAATTCTTTAATCTGCATGTTTCTGCTCCTGTCTGCGCGAATAAATAGAAAAATCTTCGTCCTTATAATAAAAAAAGATCAGCAGAACCAGAACGATAAACGTCACAGTCACATAAATATCCGCCACATTGAAAATCGGAAAATCAATCAGTGAAAAATAAAAAAAGTCAACCACATATCCTCTGGTCAGACGGTCAATAAAATTCCCGATTGCTCCGGCTGTCAGAATGATCATACAGATTCTGAGTGGCAGATATCTTTTTTCTACCGGAGTTCTGCCATAAAACCAGCTCACAATAACAAGGATCACAACGGTCATGATGACAAAGAACCATCGCTGGTTCTGAAAAATCCCAAATGCAGCTCCTCTGTTTTCAAGATAATGCAATTCAAAAACATTATTCCACAACACAAATGCAGACTGATCCTTCAAATGTGCAATTGCCAGAAGCTTTGTATACTGATCCAGAAGCACCAGGATTACGACTCCAAGTGCTGCAAAAATATATTGTTTTAACCCTGGTCTGTTCTTCATATGCTCTCCTTTACTGCTAATGCCATTAGATATACTTTCGGATTGTAACATAATAACGTCCTTTTTTTGTCTCGGAAAGAACTCCTTCGTACTGAAAACGTCCCATCTGTCTTACGGAAATGATATCGTTGTCCTTTACATGATATCCATTACTGGTAATCAGCTTTCCGTTTACGTATACACGCCCAGCCTCAATCAATGCAGTAAGTTTACTTCTGGACGAAGAAAAAGCCAGTGAAAGAAGGGAATCCAGGCGTACTGATGCAACAGTCCCCTTAATCTCTTCGTACTTTGGCTCCCATTTAAAATCTGCATTTTCTACTTCTACGGCACGAACGGTTGTATGACGTACCCTGGTCAGTTCTTTTACAAGAAACTCCGTCAGTTCCTGATGTACAAACACATAAGCTTCCTTATCGTGAATCAGAATATCTCCCGTCTTTGCCCGTGTGATCCCAAGGTTCAGAAGTGCACCCAGATAATCTCTGTGTGATAATTCCTCAGCAAATTTCGGCTGCAGCGGACTGATCTTCAGAATGCGGATCGGATATGTACTGCGGATACTTTCCTCATCCATATACATATAAAAAGCATCAGGTAGAAATGCTGCCATCTGACGCTCTGACGGATCATACCCGCCAAAGGTCCTGTATGGAACAGGGAAAGAATCCTTCGGCGTAGTATGTAATATATTCAGTTCATTCAGGTTCAGGAAATCGGAATACATAATGATTCCTCTCTGATAAGCATTGTTAGACAGCTCAATCAGACGTTTACGAAGTAAAGTCTCTTCTTTTTCCATACCCTGTCTTCTTTCTTCTAGTAACGGTTCTGGATCGGCACATCGAACGAAGTATTCAGAAGATCCTGCATATCGCCGGAAATATCAACATTTGCCGGTGTTACCAGAAAAATATAACTTGAAATCTTCTGAAGATTACCATCAATTGCAAAAGCAGATCCTGATGTGAAATCAATAATTCTCTGCGCGATCTCAAGATCCATACCTTCCAGATTCAAAATAACAGTTCTTCCCGCGAGAAGAGTCTCTGTAATCTCGCGTGTATCATCCATTGCGTTTGGTTTGATTACACAAACTTCCATTGCAGGAGCATTTCTGCGTGTAGAAGGCTGGCGCATCGGGGTGACTTTATTTGAACGACCTGATTTTTTAAGCTGATAATCTTCCTCTTCTTCTTCGTAAGCAGCCGGTTTATCTTTCTTTCCAAAAATATTCTTTTTTGGCTTCTCTTCTTCATATGACTCATCTTCAAAATCGTCATCTTCATCGTAGAAATCATCATCATACTCATCATCGTCGCCGTTTAATTTCATAACGTCTAAAAACTTATCTAATACTCCCATTTTTCTTATACACTCCTATCTGTGGTATCTAAATCTGATGAGCATAATTTCGCTCGCCAAAAATTGCTGTCCCTATCCGAACCATGGTGGCTCCCTCTTCTATAGCAACTTCAAAATCATTGGTCATCCCCATTGAAAGAATACTCATGTTAACATTATCAACTTTTTCCTTTGCAATGTCAACAGATAATTTTCGTAAGTTTGCAAAATGTATACGATTTTCTTCCGGGTTTTCTACAAACGGAGCAATTGTCATCAATCCTTGTACTTTTATGTGTTGAAATCTGACAATTTCATGAATAAAATCCATAACTTCCTCTGGCATCAGACCGAATTTTGTATCTTCTTTTGCCATGTTTACTTCGAGAAGCACATTTACAACAATACCTTTTTTCGCTGCTTCTTTATCAATTGTTTCCGCAAGACGAATAGAATCAACAGAATGGATCAGCTCTGCCTTATCGATGATATATTTTACTTTGTTGCGCTGCAGATGACCAATCATCTGCCAGTGAATATCCTTCGGCATTATGTCATATTTTTCATCCAGTTCCTGCACTTTATTTTCACCAAAATAACGGCAACCGTAAGCATACGCTTCTTCCAGCATTTCTACCGGTTTGGTCTTGCTGACAGCAATCAGTGTTACATCCTCCCGTTTTCTGCCGGAGCGTTCGCATGCAGCGCATACACGTGCTTCCACATCTTTTAAGTTTTCTGTGATCATTTCTTTCACTCCATTTCTTATTGACTTACTATCTGATTATCCCGAACAGAATCTCCGTTCAGGGCAATATGATCATAATTGGATAGACTGTAGCTGTTTCCTTCTGCAATAATATAGTATTCATCACTCTCACTCAGGATCTGAACCTGCTTGAATACAGCATAGCCTTTATTGACATTATAAACTCCTTTGATGCTTTCGGTTTTCAAAAGATCCATCGTATCGGAAGATTCCGGCAACAAAAGAGTATCTCCTTTTTTCAGATTCTCTGTATCCAGATATGCAATACCCGATTCCGTATCCTCGTTAATGATCGTCACCGGAATAAATTCCGTTGTCGTCTTTCCTTTTTTGGTCGTCTGCCTGTAGACACCTTCGTTCTGAGAAGCCCCGCCGCTCGTAATATAATCTATCGGAACAGCATAACAGTCTTTCTCCGTTACCGAGGTTTTCGGAATCTTAAGCCCGGACTCGTCTTCCAGGATCAGTTCAATATTCACGAACCGTTCATCTGCATACCGGATCATGGAATCCTTAAAAGTAATATTGGCATAAATATCATTTTTCTTTTCCGTAAGTCGCATAGTTCCCCACAGGTCTTTATTATCCTTCAGGAATCTGACCTCAACAGAAAGGGAATCTTCCCCGTTCATTTTTGTCTGGAAGGTTTGTGCCAGATCAGAGGTCAGGCGTACCGTTACCGTCCACTCTTCATCTGTGACCAGGCGATATACCGGCTGCCCTGCATCAATCTTCTGGTTGCCTGAAAGCTCTGTGACACTGTAATTTGCCTTATCAAACATCTCATCCGTGATATTATCTGTCGTCAGATTTTCATAGCCATCTACCGAAAGCTCCACGATTCCGTCATCCGGGCTTTGAAATGCATCTACATTTCCGGACTGCAGAATAGAATTCAGCTGTGCAACCCTGCTCTGTGTCGTATTGTTCTGTAAGATCGCTGTTACTTCACTTTTCAGATTTGATGCCGTCTTAAACTCCTCCGGTGAATAGGATTCATTAAATCCCTGTGCCTTCAGCAGAATACTGTTCCATTCATCTGCATTCAGGGAAACTTCTTCATTGCTGTCCTGATCCGTCTGTGTCTCGAGCTTGGAAGACGTAATGGTGTAAATATTGGTTCCAAGTGCAACCTTCTGTGCATCGTCTACAAAATAATTGACATATCCGCTTTTTTCAGCATTTACCACCGTTTCTTTTCTGAGAACCATTCCGGTAAGATTCCTGTCTTTTAAAATGCTTCCTTCCCGTACCTCATATACACTCACTCTGTCTTTTGTAAAATAGATCAGAACGGTAAAAACAAGATACACAAAAATAATTCCAAACAGAATCGTACCAATATTTAAATGTCCTTTTCGTTTATATTTCTGGAGGCTGACGACCTCCGTATTCTTCTTTTTCCCAGCCAAAAATCAAGCCTCCAAATCTATTCGGATTTTAACAGGCACAGTGCCGCACCATTCAGATAATCACAGCACCTGCCCTGATACCTGCCTTCCTCTTCCATCTTCTGCAGCAGTTCGTCCCTCAGCCTCCACCAGCTGCATCCCCAGTTACAGAACACCGCATCTTTCTCAGGAATTCTTGAAAACATTCGTTCTACTGCCACGGTTTCCGGAATCTGTTCAAGAAACGTAATCACTCTTTCAAAATATTCTTCCTTTGAACATACCGTTATTTTACCATTTTCATACCAATCACACAACCGTGTATTTCTGGCAATATAAAGCGAATGCAGTTTCACAATATCCACACCAAGCGCAGTAAGGATTCTTGCAGTCTCTTTTGCATCCGCTGCCGTATCTCCCGGAAGATTAAGAATCACATGGGTACAGATTGAAATACCAGTATATCTTTTAATCCGCAGTACTGCATCGATAAATTCTGCAAGACCATGTCCCCTGTCGATCATCTGCAGTGTATGATAATTTGCTGTCTGTAATCCAAGTTCTACATTCATCTGAATTCCGGTCATCGCGCGGATATCTCTCATAATATCAAGATACTCAGCCGAAACACAATCCGGTCTTGTGGAAACAGATATCTCCACGACACCCGGAATCCTGGTAGCCTCCATCAGATAACTGCGAAATCTATCCGGAGGAAGAAAGGTATTGGTATAATTCTGAAAATATGCAATATATTTGTTGGCATGGTATTTTCTCGTGATCATCTGTCTGGTCCGTGTCAACTGTTCTGTGACAGAAACTGCAGCCGACATTGCCTCAAATCCGGTTCCTGCACCGGCACAGAATGCACATCCATCTCCGTCAAGACGGTTTGGACATGTGACCGGAAGGTTCACCGGAAGCTTGTATACTTTTTCACCATATTTGTTTTTCAGGTAATCCGAATATTTATAATATAACATATTTTTCCTCTCATTTATGAATAATCACAAAGTTTTAACACATACTAACCGTATAGAATCGTATAAGGAGGATATTTACATGAAATGGTTTGATAATACAGCACTCACCGTCGTGATCATCGGTGCTGTGAACTGGCTTCTGATCGGTATATTCCGTCTGGATCTTATTGCCTGGCTTTTTGGAAACATGTCATGGCTCTCACGTATCGTCTACACGATCGTCGGACTGTGTGGACTCTACCTGATCAGTCTTTTTGGTAGAATCGGATCCATGTCCGAATCTTAATACGCCCAGGTAATGTACCTGATACCATCTCGGTGTATTTTCTACATGCTTGAAAAAAAGAAAGGGGCTCCCAGACAAGAGATGCCCCTTTTTGTGTATACGATAAGATTCACACACCACATTTACTGCTGACCAGACGGGATTGCCTCAATCAATGATGTCATATCCTCATACAGAACCGGTTTTTCTGAGGCTCCCATAACAATCGATATGTATGGATTGTCACTGGAATCTTTTTCCATCAGAATCAGACAATATCCTGCTTCATCCGTTGTCCCAGTCTTCCCGCCTACAATCGTAACATTCTCCGGCACATCCACCTCTCCCTGCGCATAGAGATTGGTCGGTGTAAACAACGCCTCCTGGCTGTTACCGTCCACATCTGTATAATATGCGGTATATGCTTCACTCTGTATGATATTTACAAAATCTTTATGCTTTATGCACTCATTAAATATCAGATAAAGGTCATACGCTGTTGTATAATGATTGTCATCATGCAGTCCGTGCGGATTCATAAAATGAGTCCCGTTCGCCATCAATTCCTGGGCTCTGCGGTTCATCATATTAACAAACGCTTCTTCTGATCCACCTACATATTCCGCGATTGCAGTTGCTGCATCATTTCCAGAATACAAAAGAAGAGCTCCCAAAAGATCCCTGAGTGTCCAGACTTCTCCTTTCGCAAGGCCGCACACCTGTGCATCCGCCGGAAAACTGGATGCATCTGCGTTTCCACTGATCGTCACCTGGTCATCCAAATTTGCATTCTCAATAGCGAGAAGTGCCGTCATGATCTTGGTTGTACTGGCAGGATACAGTCGTTCATGCGCTTTATAAGAATATAATACACGTTCTCCTGTAAGATCAAATAATGCAGCACTGTGCAATTCAGTATCTTCTGTATATCCCTCTAACGCCACATCATTTTGTGCTACACACAGCTCCTCTGCATAAAGCTTTCCCTGGTATAAATCCTGATTATAATTTTTAAGTTCATATGCTGTCACAGGTGTTGCTCCTTTTCCTCCGATGCAACCACCTGTAAACAGACTTATCGATGCCACACATACCAGTGCGGCACTTTTTGCTCTACTTATACATCTCACGCCAATCCAAGTCTCCTCTGTCTAATGCAAGTATAATGATTTCTGCCGTTGCAAGATTGGTAGCCATCGGGATGTTGTGCATGTCACAAAGACGAATGACATCATTTACATCCGGTTCATGTGGCTTTGGATTCTGTGGATCCCGAAGAAAGATTAGAGCATCAATTCCATTCTGTGCAATCTGCGCACCGAGCTGTTGTTTGCCGCCCAGCGGTCCCGCAAGATATTTGTGAATAGAAAGATTAGTAACTTCTTCGATCAGCCGGCCGGTTGTACCGGTCGCATACAACTCATGCTTGCTCAAAATCCCACGATATGCAATACAGAAATTCTGCATCAGTGTTTTCTTAGAGTCATGCGCAATAAGTCCGATATTCATTTTCTCAGCTCCTTTTACTGATATTTTTTAGGCTGAAGCCCTATATTTAATACAATGCCAATTCCCATATATAAGCTGATAAGCGAAGTCAGTCCGTAACTAACAAACGGAAGGGGAATTCCTGTATTTGGTAAGATCCCTGTTGCCACGCCGATATTGATAAACGACTGAAATCCTATCTGCGCGGCTACACCGCAGCAAATAATCCGCCCCGCCAGATCTTGTGCCCTGAGTCCTATCAATATGCATTGTACTACAATCAATAATAACAGACCAATCACGATACAGCAACCCACAAAACCTAATTCTTCACCTACAATTGCAAAAATAAAGTCTGTCTGTGGCTCAGAAATAAAATTTCCGTTCTTCACGGATGTGGTTGTATTATTATTCAGTCCTTTACCGGTAAGCTGTCCGGAACCAATCGCCATAATTGCATTATTCTGCTGGTAAGCTTCATCACTTGCATATTTCTGCGGTTCCAGCCATGCCAGAATACGCTTTTGCTGATAATCGTGCAGAAATGGCTGATTTGGCTGTACAACAATACTGATAAAAATAATCGTAACCGGAACCAGAATCGCAATCAGGGTTCCGATAAATCGATAACTCAGTCCCGCCAGATACATCATAGCACAAAAAACAAGCGCTATGGATAAGGTTGTTGAAAGGTCTGGCTGAAGAACGATCAGGATCAGTGTTGGTGCAATCAGTCCTACTGCTTTCAGGATGGTTGCAGCACTGTTCAGATCATCCTCATGATTCATCAGAAATTTTGCAAAGAATACGACAACCAGTATTTTGCTGAGCTCTGATGGCTGAAAATTCGTCACTCCGATATCGATCCACCGCTGTGCACCATTTACATTGGTTCCAAACAGCTTTACACATACCAGTGCAATGATATTGATCCCGTATAAAATCCAGTAAAAGTTCAGAAGCCATACATAGTCTATCATCGAAAGAATGATCATCAGGATCACTCCGGCGACAAGTCCTATGATCTGTCTTCCCTGTACTGCCTGCTTTGCACTTCCGATTACCATAACTCCGATAATCGATATAGCAATAACAGAAATGACCAGACCGAATTTCACATCTTTTAAATGATAAGGTTTTGTCTTTTTTGGTAATCTCACGATTTTTCTCCTGTCAAGTTGATTCTAATCTGTGAACGTGTTATTTCCACTTTAAAATTATCTTCGGTTATCTTCATGTATTTTCCGATTGTGTGGTATAATTCTCCGCACAAAAGTTCATAAGTATCTGGCTGACACTGCACCCGGTCCGAAACAAGAAGGCTTTTCAAACGTTCTTTTGCAATGCGGACAGATGAATGGTGCATACCTCTTTCAAATACATGCATGATACATCCTCCTAATTTCTTTTAAACATATGGGAAAGTTTGTAAAACAAACTTTCCTGTTTATCCAGATCGAGAAATGGCACTTCTTCACCGGTTATACGCCGGCAGATATTGGTATATGCTTTTCCTGCCAGCGAATCCATATCTACAACCGCCTCTCCCTGGTTCGTTCCGATCACGACCTGTTCATCATCCGGAATTGCTCCGATCAGATCGATAGGAAGAATCTCTGTCACATCTTCTACTGACATCATCTCTCCTCTTTTCACCATATCCATCCTGATACGGTTAATAATAAGATTCAGTTTTTTCATGTGATTCTGCTCCAGCAGCCCAATGATGCGGTCAGCATCACGAATGGAGGATACTTCTGGCGTTGTCACAACAAATGCTCTGTCAGCTCCGGCAATCGCATTCTGGAATCCCTGCTCAATCCCTGCCGGACAATCCAGTAAAACGTAATCAAATTCATCTCGAAGCTCATTTGTAAGCTTGATCATCTGCTCCGGTGTGATCGCTGACTTATCCTTTGTCTGTGCCGATGGCAGCAGATACAGATTTTCATGACGCTTATCACTGATCATCGCCTGCTTCAAACGGCAGCCACCTTCGATTACGTCGACCAGATTATATACGATCCGGTTTTCAAGTCCCATGACAACATCCAGATTCCGAAGACCTAGATCCGTATCGATCACCAGTACCTTTTTCCCGAGCCTTGAAAGTCCGGCACCTATATTTGCTGTCGTTGTTGTTTTTCCGACACCGCCTTTTCCCGATGTCACTACAATAATTTCACCCATTTTTCAGATCCTCCTACCACTCTAAATTCTCCAGTGGATCGATATAAATGCGCTTGCCGTCAAGACGGGCGATACTTGGTCTTACGGTTTCGTCCTGAAGATATGTATGTGTTGATACAATATCTGCAATCTTCATTACATGCGGTCTCATCGACAACGCCGTAATAAACGCATTCCGATCTCCTGTTGCCCCGGCATGTACCGTTCCCCTTACCGCACCCAGCACAACAATATTGCCCTTGGATACTACGGTTGCACCAAACTCTACATCGCCAAGTATAATAATACTCTGTTCTGTCTCCAGTACCTGCCTTTGTCTGAGCGTACCTTTGTAGAACTGACCTTCTTTTCTGGTTAAACTGTTAAGAGAGTCTTCTACTACTTTTTTGTATAATCTTTCTGTATTTTCATTAGCATCAAAAATACAGACAATATGGATATGAGCGACATCAGTGATCAGACCAATGACCTCTTCTTCCTGTGGTTTTGTAAGAATCCGCCCTTCAAACGTAACCGCCATGGTCGCATCTTTGAAAAAGCGGGCAGATTCGGTAAATTTTTCTCTCAATTCCTTCAGAATCTCTGTATACTCTGCATCAGGATCCATATGAACAATCAGACCGTATTTATTACTTTTAATGATGACTTTCTGTTTCATACCTGTGATCCCCCTCAATCTAGTCTCCATGTGTCGATGATGAACCTGCTGCCGATGCATGCCCTGTGATCAGCTCATCACGGCTTGTCTCTCCATAATAATAGCGCATCAGGTCTCTTCCAATCTCTGACGGATATAAAGATTCATAACCATTTTTGATACGGATCGCAAATGCGACTTCCGGGTCGTCACTTGGCGCATAGCCAACAAACAGACCGTGATCCGGATGTGTATTACTCTGCTGTGCCGTACCGGTTTTACCTGACATTGTAATATTTCCCAGCGAAGAATATGTACTGTTGCTGGTAACAACCGCCCGCATTCCCGACTGAACAGCATCCCATGTATTTCCGGAAACACCCTCTATCTGGTTCAGCACATTCGGTTCGTAAGTTTTTGTTACCTTACCATCCTTATTTTCCACATGATCCAGAAGAGAAAGATTATAAACAGTTCCTCTGTTTGCAATTGCTGTAACATATCTTGCAAGCTGAGTTGTCGTATAGTTATTAGTACCCTGACCGATTGCAGAACGTACAGAGTCCTGATCAGATACCTGAGGTGACGATTCCGGAATTTCGATTCCTGTTGTCTGGTTCAGTCCAAACATAGTCGCATATTTCAGAAGCGTCTCACATCCCTGGTCAGAAGAATATCCCGACTCGCTGCTCTTTGCATTACTGAGCATCTGGTTTGTAAGTCCCAGACGGTATCCAACTTCATAGAAGAACATATTGCAGGAATGCTGGATCGCACTCGTCACATTCAGACTTCCATGCGACCCCGGATAAATCCAGCATCGTGGACTCGGTGAAATTTTCTCATAGAGTCCGCCGCAGCTGATATACGTGCTGGTATCAATGACGTCTTCTGTCAGTCCGGCAACAGCAACCAGTGGTTTGTAAGTAGATCCCGGTGCCGTCTTCTCCTGCGTCGCATTATTATATAACGGTGCTGACTGATCATTTAAAAGCTTTGTATAATAGCCTGAATCCATGGTATTTGCAAGCCGGTTATTATCATATCCCGGGTAGGATACACAGGCAAGAAGCTGTCCGGTCTTCGTGTCAGTTACTACGACCGATCCGGTAGATGGTTCCAGTCCAAGCTGTCCCGGTGTGATTTCCAGATCTTCAATCTTGGAATACATGAAATCATAGGCGGTCATTGTACCATCCGCAAGCTTATTATAAACATCTGCATCATAATTCAGAATTCCCTGCTCATAAAGCATCATACCAATCTGGCTTCCTGTGATTTCTTCATTGCGTATCATATACTTGTAGATCAGTTTGTCAAATCCGGAATTCTTAGGAAGATTTGCACTGATATACGCCAGAATCCCCTGATATACTTCATTCTGATCCGAATACTCACTGTCACTGTTCATATAATCAGTCAGTTTTGATGTATCGATCCAGTTCTTGGAGATCGCATAATTCAGATAAGTATAGAGACTGATGCTCTCATCATTTTCCCACGCAATATATGTAGAATCATTGGTATCAATCGAATCTTTCTGAATGATTGCTGCATTCTGGGTAAGTACAGTACTGATAATATAACTGAGATATGCCTGCATATCCTCATCACAGTCTTTATATGCCGGCGCACCTGAATCACTCAGCTGTGCCATCACATCTGCAAGCACTGCCTCCTTTTTGGAGGAAAATGACGCATACACACTTTTCTCAGTCTCCCAGGCATCCGCAGCCTCAAAATGTCCCACATTCAGAATCTCATTGGAAATAAATGCATTGTAAACATCACCAATCGGTATCTTCACATCACTTCCCTCTTCTGCCTGTGTACGGTCATAGGTCAAAGACGTAGTCAGATTGGAAAGGATGATTCCGGCAAGCTTTTCTTCCAGGAGATCATAAGCTGCCTTTTGCAGATTGGCATCAATAGAAAGATAGACATCATTTCCTGCTTTTGCCTTTTTCCCCTGCTTGGACTCAATGACCTTTCCCACACTGTTAACATAAAGTTTGATTTCACCTTTTTCACCTTGAAGTGTTTTATCCAGTGTCTGCTCCAGCCCTGCTTTTCCAACCACATCCGTAAGAGAATACGAGTCCGACTCCTTTTCATCCAACGCATCATATTCATCTTGTGAAATCACGCCCGTATAACCAAGAATAGACGCAAAATATTTGCTGTCCGGGTAATAACGGATTGAATCCTCTTCAATATTAACTCCCTGAAGAGTATCCAGGTTCTCCATGATAGCAGCTGTTGTACTTTCACTGACATCACTTGCAATTGTTGTAGCCACATACTTCTGATAGCGATTCAGTCCCATGGAATACCGGATTGTTACCAGCTTCAGGATTTCTTCTTTGGACAGTTTCTGTTCGTCCAGTCCATAACCGTAGGTCTCATCTGTACAGAGATAATGCATCAGATCTGCCGCACTGTATGCCTTCTGCTTGTTACTGAGCTTATCAATGGTTGCTTTTCCAAACACATCCGCAAGGAACCGCAGACGCTGCACCTCGCTTGTCATGGAATAAGCATATTCTCCATTATCATTGAGAATAATTTTGAAATCATTGACAATAGAATCTCCATTCGATTCAACAATACTGATCACTTTCTCAATTGTTGCATTGATGATTTTATTTTTCTCTTTGACCGTATCATAGTCACCGTTGTCTTCAATCGTGACGGAATATGCGAGCTTGTTATCTGCCAGAACCACTCCGTTCCGGTCCAGGATACGGCCTCTGGTTCCCTGTACCTCTTTTGTTTTCTGGATCTGAAGCTTATAGTCATCCAGATATGCCTGTCCGTTTACGATCTGTAAAACAAACACACGCTGTATCAAAATTGTAGAAAGCACAATAAACACAAGCATCAGCACAAACACTCTAGATTTTACCAAGTCGATAAACCATCTTTTCAGACGATCCAATAAATCAAACAAATCTGCTAGCACTCCTTTTTTCTTCTTCTTCAAGTCTTCGGTTAATATGCAGAATGATCTGATACAGAACAAGTGTAACCAGAATCGTGTAAACCAGTTCCGGCATGATCACATGTCTCAGATAATTCAAAAAATGGAAATCACTTTTTAACATGAATAAAAGGACATAAATCACCATACCATATAGAAACTCACTGCCGGCAATAAGTGCCAACGGGAGTTTGATGTCTTCGTCATAAAATACTCTCTGGAAAAATCCGTTGCCATATCCGATCAGCATATAGATCAGCGCATAAAATCCAAGCAGATTTCCACCTAGTATATCTTTTAAAAGTCCACAGAAAAAGCCGATGATCATTCCTTCTTTTTGTCCCCTCATAAATCCAAATGAGGACGTCACGATAATCAGGAGATTCGGAATAATCGAGGCAAACGCCAGCTTTTGAAACACCGTTGTCTCCAGAAGAAAACAGACAGTGATCAACACAGCACAGATCAGGATCCTTTTAATCTTTTTCATGTCTATTCGCCTCCGTTATCGCTTCCACTTTCACCTTTTCCATCGATCAGATCCTGCTTTGTTGTTGTAATAACAAGAACTTCCTGTAATTCCTTAAAATCCGTAGCAGGAATGATATATCCGGATCTTGTCAGGTTATTGGAATCTACATTTACCTCTGAAATATATCCAACCAGAAGTCCCTGCAGATATTTGCTGCTGATATTCGATGTTACAACCTGTTCTCCAACCGCCACTTCATTTTCATTATTGGCAAGCTGTTCAAATTTTAAAAGTCCGTCCTGCACCGTCTGCAGATCTCCGCTTACAATACATTTGTCAAAGGTTGTCAGGATCATGGCACTTACATTTTTATCATCGATAATCGAACTTACTGTTGCCCAGTTCGGTCCGACTTCTGTGACGATTCCAACCAGTCCGGTTCCAGATAGGACATTCATATCTTCCCTGATCCCATCATTGCTTCCCTTATCAATCGTAAATTTCGAAAACCAGTTGCTATTCTCGCTGGCGATTACATTCGCAGCAACTTTCGGATAATCCGCTGTATTCTGATCCATCTTATATAATTCTTTATATCTTTCCAGCGTTGCTGAATTCTGCTGCAACCGGTTATTCTCAGTCGTCATCTCTTCCAGGCGGGATTTCAGTTCTTTGTTTTCTTTTTTTATTTCCTGAAGTGTTGCAAAATTCTCTGAAACATCGCCGATCCACATCCCGACACGGTTGATTCCTTTCTGCATCGGCACGATCGTGTAACCTGCTGCCCAGGAAAGCGGTCCTTTCCCGGACTCTGCAAATCCGGAAAGTCCCATCAATACAATACATATGATAGCAAGGATCAGCAACCAGTATTTATTTGATGTCGAAAATTGATTCTTTCTTTTCATCTATCTTATCCACCTATAATTTTCATCCAACATTGAGTACGAAAGTTTTTTAAGTTCTTTTGAATTGATCATCCGTCGCAGCCCTTCTACTGCACACAGATCCGGCTTAGCAGCCACATGCACCGGATATCCAGTCACAGCTTCTATGTACCGGTCAAGCCCC
This sequence comes from Coprococcus sp. AF99-45, assembly GCF_027663865.1. Lineage (NCBI taxonomy): Bacteria > Bacillati > Bacillota > Clostridia > Lachnospirales > Lachnospiraceae > Coprococcus > Coprococcus sp. AF99-45. The sequence continues at coordinate 15,188 of NZ_JAQDGZ010000015.1, read as the reverse complement.
GGTAGCCTGGAAACACCACCCGTCAGACAGATTCCATTCTTTCTGATTGAACGGGCTACCTCCGGTGGGGTCCGTTCAATCAACTGACCAATCTGCGAAGTACAGGTTTCCAGAGATTCTTTCATCGCAGCCCGTACCGCACTGCTTGGGATTTCCTGGTATCTTGGTACACCAACAACCAGATTACGTCCGGCAACCACCATGGAAGCTTTTCCGTTTCCGCCAAGCACTCCAAAACGTTTTCTGAGAGCCTCGGCTGTCTGTCTTCCGATCAGAAAATCATAATTCCGGCGGACCATATTCTGAACTGCCACATCAAATGTCATACCACCGATCTTAAGCATTTTATTAAGTACCATGCCACCTGAACCTACTACAGATAATTCGGTTGTAGCCGCACCAAAATCAACGATCAGCATCCCTTTTGTCTTCCGGACATCAATTCCCATTCCGATACACTGCGCAACACCGCGTTCTACAATACTCACTTCTTTTGCTTTCGCCGTTGAATGAACAACCAGATCAAAAAACGCCCGTTTTTCAACTTCTGTGACATCCGTAGGTACTGCGATCAGATATTCTGATCCTCTTGTAAAACGGCGCTCTTTCTTCAGCAGATTCTGAAGAAGATACTGCATATCCGTAAATCTGCTGATTACACCTTCTTTCATCGGAAACACCACTTCAATATTTCCCGGTGTTCTCTCGAACATCGCATATGCTTCATCGCCGACAGCCAAGATCTCTTTTCCGTCCACAATAGCAATTACATTCTTCTCTTTCCACGTACTGTCCTGCTTTTTATCATACACCTTGATCTCATAAGTCCCGAGATCAAGACCGTAAATATTTCGCGCCATAATCTAAAGTTCCTTTCCATACTACTTTTCCTTAAGCAGCTTCTGCTCTGCGAGTGATACATAGCAGTTATCACCAATAATGATATGATCCAGAAGTTCAATTCCAAGAAGGCTTCCGCCCTCCCGGATGCGCTGCGTCACAAGAATATCTTCCCTGCTCGGCATCGGATCACCACTTGGATGATTGTGCAACAGTATAATATAGACTGCGTTCTTTTGCAATGCCTCTATAAAAAGCTCTCTCGGGGAAATTACGGACATATTTACTGTCCCTCTCGAAATTTCGCTTTCTCCGATCAGTCTGGAACGCGTATTCAGCATCAGCAGTTTCAAATGCTCCTGCCTGTAATAGCGCATATCTTCCATATAATATGCTGCAATTGTATCCGGTCTTGAAAAATCCAGATCTTCTCTGGCTGAAAGCTGGGACATTCTCTTGGAAAGCTCACAAAGGCATAAGATCTGAATAGCCTTTACTCTTCCGATTCCACTGATTTTCAGCAGTTCTTCTTTTGTCCAGCTTTGAAGATGGGCTTTGGCTTGTGGCTGTGTACCTTCTCCGGGATAAAAAAGCTTCCTGGCAAGATCCAGTGCACTCTCTCCCTTTGTTCCAGTCCTTAACAAAACAGCGAGCAATTCAATATCTGTTAAACTGCCCGCCCCAAAGCGTTCACATTTTTCATATGGCCGCTCTTCTGATAACATTTCTCGAATGGTATTTTTTTGATTCATCCTTTTGCAGGATTTGTTGATTCACACCAGACTCTCCACCCTTGTATATGGGATGCTTTATACATCCTATAAGAAACGATAAATGAATATGGAGATAATCACTCCAATAATGCTTGCGATCGTGATCTTAATCGTAAGACCAAACGTAATAACGACAAGTCCGAGGTTCAAAACAATCGGTGTCTCTACCCCGAAAGTCTGTCCATAAGAAAGCCAGCTAAGTGCTGGAACCCCTTCTGCAAGCACACCGATAAAGCCACCCAGAACAATTCCTGCCAAAATCAGCAGAAATAACGCCCAGGCATTCTTACTTCCGGCTCCTCTCATCTGTACTCCTCCTCTTTTGAATCACAAACTGGTATCATTTTAGCATATTTTAAAAAACGTGTATAGACTTTTTAAATATTATTTTTTTCTTAACACAGCTGTTTTCTATAAAAACGGTGCATATTTTTGTCGAATTTTCTCTGCGATTTTAATACCGTCTGCTGCCGCCGACGTAATCCCGCCGGCATATCCTGCGCCCTCTCCGCAAGGATAAAGTCCTCCAATCACGCTTTCCAGCGAATGATTATCTCTTACGATCCGTACCGGCGAAGAGGTTCTGCTCTCCACTCCGGAAAGAATGGAAAGAGGATGCGAAAAACCTCGAATTTTCTTGTTAAAATCTTCCATCCCATCCACCAGCGCGCTACTGATCTTTGCCGGAAAAATCCCCGCCAGGTCTGTCTCTTCATACGCACCCTTCATACATGGCTCATGTCCCTGATACCAGACTTCTGCTTCGGTCTTTTCCTTTTCTTTTCCGGTCACACTCCGGTAAAAATCCCCGTATCTCTGTACCGGAATTTTCCCTTTTCCTGCTTTGTAAGCTGCCTTTTCCAGTTTTCTCTGGAATGCAATTCCAGCAAGCGGATGGTCGCTTTCAAAATCCTCCGGTGTAACCGTCACAACGATTGCGCTGTTGGCATTGTGGCTGTCGCGGGCATGATAGCTCATTCCGTTGACCGCAAGATATCCCTCCTCCGAAGACGCATTAACCACATAGCCTCCCGGACACATACAGAACGAATATACACCTCTTCCATCCGGCAGTTTTGCAGTCAGCTTATAGGCTGCTGCCGGAAGAGATGCCTTTGCATCCCCATACTGGGAATGATTGATCAGCTCCTGCGGGTGTTCTGCACGTACACCAACCGCAAAGGATTTTGCCTCCATCGGAACCTTTTTCTCGAAGAGCATCGCAAAGGTCTCCCGCGCACTGTGTCCCGGTGCCAGAACCAGCGTCTCCGTCTGTATTTCTTCTTTTTCTTTTTTCAGAAGATCTTCATATACGATCCCTCTGATCCGCCTTGTATTTTCCGTAAAAAGGACCTCTGTCATCTGTGTATGAAAATGGATTTCACCACCCCACACAAGGATTTTCTCACGCATATTTCTGATCACAGTCCGTAGAATATCCGTTCCAATGTGTGGTTTATTCACATAAAGAATGTCTTTTGGTGCTCCGTTTTCCACGAAAATCTCCAGCACCTTACGATTGCGCCCCACCGGATCCTTGATCAGTGTATTTAGTTTTCCGTCTGAAAACGTCCCTGCTCCGCCTTCTCCAAACTGCACATTGGAATCCGGTTTCAGCACCCCCGTCTTCCAGAACTCCTCAACATCTTTCTGTCGCTCTTCTACCGGTGCCCCCTGTTCCAGAAGAACCGGCTGATACCCATATTCTGCAAGAAAATACGCACAGAAAAGTCCGGCAGGACCGCATCCGACAACTACCGGACGTGACTTCAATTTTTCGTTGCCTCCTGCCGGAAAAACATATGGCATTGCTTCATGGAGTTGCACATTGCCTGCACGCTTTTTTCGGGTAAGCATCTTCAAAAGCTGTTTTTCATTGTCCGCTTTTACATCCACAGTATAGACATAGAACAGCTCCGGCTTCTTTCTGGCATCCAGAGACTGCTTGATAATCTCATAGCTCTGTACCGCTTCTGTCCTGCACATCAGTGTGTGCACAATCTTTTTCTTCAAATCCTCTTCCGTATGCGTAACCGGAAGCTTCAGCTGACTGATTCTAAGCATTTGCCGCTCCTTTCCCTGCCAGATAACCACTGGTCCATGCCCACTGCAGATTGTAACCTCCGCAGATTCCATCTACATCCAGAATTTCTCCTGCAAAATAAAGTCCTTTTACAAGCTTCGACTCCATCGTGTCCGGATCAATTTCGCTTGTATCTACACCACCCGCACAGATCTGCGCCTGTTCAAACGGATTTGTCTTATCAATATAAGTACGGAAATGCTTACAGATCCGGCAAAGTCTTTCCAGATTCTCTTCACTAAGGTCATGCACCGGCATTGTTCCTGAAATTCCAATTCTCTTAAGCAACGCACCGGCAAGCTTTTTGTGGAATAACCCATTAAAATACTGTTCCATCACAAGACCATCCAGCCTTATCTTCCGTTCCTTTAACATCTGCAAAAATTCTACATCTCCAAAATCCGGCATAAAATCCAGTTCTGCAAAAACTTCTTTCTTTTCATACAGACCTCTCGCTGCATAACGGCTGATCTGAAAGACCGGAATCCCGGAAATACCATAATCCGTAAGCTGCAGCTCGCCGATATCAGAAGCCGTTTCTGTCCCATCGATAAAAACCGTTACTTTTCCATGAGTACGAACGCCTGCGACTTGCCGGTACAGCTTTTCCCTGCACCGGAGCTGTACCAGAGCCGGGACAACCGGAACCAGCTTATGTCCCAGCATTTTTGCCAGGTCATATCCACTTCCGTCACTCCCTAGCTTTGCAGCTGCCTTTGATCCGGCCGCAAGGATCACAGCCTCACCGGAAATCATTCCTTTTTTCCCATCTTTTGAAAAACTGATCTGAAAACCATTTTTCTTTGGTATGATCCCAAATACGCGAACTCCGGTATGAATCCGGATCTTTGCCAGTTTCAGCGCAGACTCCAGCGCTTCCCTCACTGCCGAGGCTTGCTCGGACCAGGGATACAGATAGCCATTTTTATCCTTCGGATAAATTCCAAGATTTTTAAAAAAAGATGTTGTCTCAGGCTCAGAAAATTTTCCGATTGATTTCCATGCAAATCCGCTATTATCGCTTCGATAGCAGGATGAATCCTGAAAACGATTGGTAAAGTTACATCTGCCATTACCCGTCGACAGTATTTTTCTGCCAATTATTTCATTCTGTTCCAGAAGCAGTACATCTGCGCCGTTCTGCGCCGCCGTAAGTGCAGCCATACTGCCAGCTGCTCCGCCGCCGATGATGATGACTCTTTTTTTCATTCTATAATTCCTTTACAATTCCTTTTTCATATAACTTCTGAAGAGACATTAAAATACCAAGTTTTGCATGCGCCCAGGTGAGGCCTCCCTGAAAATATACTGCATACGGTTCTTTGATCGGTCCATCTGCACTCAGTTCGATGGACGATCCCTGTACAAATGCCCCTGCCGCCATAATCACATCACTGTCATATCCCGGCATTGCCCACGGTTCCGGTGTTACATAACTGTCAACCGGTGCTGCCGCCTGGATTCCCTGACAGAATGCGATTACACCTTCCGCACTTCCAAGTGTTACCGCCTGAATGATATCGTGGCGTTCCTCTTTTCCGTCCGGTACAACTGCATAACCAAGCTTTTCATATACATTCGCCGCAAAAATAGCACCTTTTAATGCACCTGCAACAACAGTCGGTGCAAGGAAAAGTCCCTGATAAAACGACTGCATCACACCAAGTGAAGCACCCACTTCTTTTCCAAGTCCAGGAGAAGTAAGGCGGTAAGCACACTGCTCGATCAGATCCTTTCTTCCAGCCACATAGCCACCGATCGGGGCAAGTCCGCCACCCGGATTCTTGATCAGGGAACCGACAACCAGATCCGCACCCACATCACTTGGCTCCTTTTCTTCTACGAATTCACCATAGCAGTTATCCACCATACAGATGACTTCCGGTTTGATCTTCTTGACAAATGCAATTGCTTCCCCAATTTGATCCACAGAAAAACTCGGTCTTGTCTGATATCCTTTGGAACGCTGAATCGTGATCAGCTTTGTTTTCTCGCCAATCGCTTTTTCAATCGAATCAAAGTCAAAGCTTCCGTCCGGCAGCAGGTCCACCTGGTTATAGATTACTCCATATTCTGCAAGGGAACCTGTGGATGGGCGGATTCCAATGACCTCTTCCAGTGTGTCATAAGGCTTTCCTGCGATGGAAAGCAGTTCATCACCAGGTCTTAAATTTGCAGAAAGTGTTAAAGCAAGTGCATGGGTTCCACAGGTAATCTGTGGTCTTACCAGCGCATCTTCGGTATGAAAGACATTTGCATACACCTTTTCCAGCGTATCTCTTCCAAAATCATTGTATCCATAGCCAGATGCATAGTTAAAGCATTCTGCATTCACCCTTGCTTCCTGCATGGCATGAATGACCTTCAGCTGGTTCAACTCTGCCATCTTATCGATCTTATCAAAACGTTCTTTCAGTGATTTTTCAATTTTTTCTCCAAAATCATGAACTTCCGGTGAAATTCCGGTCTGTTCATATAATTTCTGTATTTTCTGACTGATATCCATTAGTCTATAATCTCCTTTTCTTTCAGTATCACAAGCATTGCCTGCAAAATCTTCTCTTCATCGTATCCGAATTCCTCTTTCTGGATCCAGTTCACATCCCGCTCTCTGCGGAACCAGGTCAACTGACGTTTTGCAAAATGACGGGTATCCCTTTTCAGGATCGTTACCGCTTCTTCAAGTGAATTCTTTCCATCCAGATAATCCAGAATTTCCTTATATCCAAGTCCCTGCATTGAAACCATTTCCCTTGTGCATCCTCTGGTCTTTAAAGCAGTCACCTCATCTACAAGCCCCTGCTCCACCATCAGATCCACACGACGATCAATCCGCTCATACAAACGGCTACGCACATCATTCAGAACAAAATACGCAAACTGATACGGGGAATCCTTCTCCCGTTCTGCTTCATTATGTTCGGAAATCTTTGTTCCTGTCTCATGATAATATTCCAGAGCACGAATCACCCGTTTTACATTATTTGCATGAATTGCATCTGCCGACTTTGGATCCGCTTCCCTTAGCCTGTCATGGAGTGCCTGCGCACCATACTCCTTTGCATACGTTTCCAGCTTCTTTCGATAGGCAGTGTTTTCTTCTCCCTTTTCAAAATCAATGTCATACAAAAGCGCCTGGATATAAAATCCCGTGCCACCTACAACAATCGGAATACGTCCTCTCTTATAGATCTCTACCATTGCATCTTTTGCCATCTTCTGAAAAACAGCTACATTAAATTCCTCTTCCGGATTAAGCACATCGATCAGATAATGTTTCACACCTTTCATCTCTTCTGGCAAAATCTTTGCGGAACCAATATCCATGTGCCGGTATACCTGCATCGAATCCGCCGAAATGATCTCTCCTCCAATTGCTTTTGCAAGGCCAATCGACGCAGCCGTCTTTCCGACAGCAGTCGGACCTGTCAATATGATCAGTGGCTTTTTCTTCTCTGTCATCTGTGTCATGTTCTTCTCCTACACAATACGCTTAAATTTCTTTTCCAGTTCCCGCTTTGTCATCGCAATGATCGTTGGTCTGCCATGCGGACAATGATATGGATTATCCAGGGACAACAGTTCATTGATCAGTTCATCCATTTCTGCATAGGACAGCTTCATATTTCCTTTGACAGCTGCCTTGCAGGACATGGACGCAATCTTCTCATCAATCAGCTCTGGTTCCAGACTGGTCGATAACCCATCCGACAGGGAATCCAACATTTCAAGAAGCAGTTCCTTTTTGGCGATTCCAAACAGATTATCCGGAATTGCGCGAACTGCGTACTCGTCACCACCAAATGGCTCAATTTCAAACCCGATTGCCGTAAAGCGGTCTTTAAATGTCTCCAACACATCAATCTCCTGCATAGAAAGGCTCAGGATGATCGGTGGGCTCAAGTATTGTGAAGTATACTCTCTCTTCTTCATTCCTGCAAGGGCCCTTTCATAAAGGACTCTTTCATGTGCGGCATGCTGGTCTATAATATAGAGGCTGTCACGATACTGGATCAGCCAGTAGGTTTCAAAAACCTGTCCGATGATCCGGTATTCCTGTCTTGCCTCTTTCTTTAAAATCTGCTCTTCAAACAAATCTAACTGTTTTACTTTTTTTGCTTTCAAATCCTTCAAAAACAGATTTGACTCTGTTTTTTCCGGATCACGCTCTGTTTTTTCTTTACTTTTATAAGAATACGCTCTGTTTTCTATTCCTTTATTCTGGATATCTACAGCCGGATTTTCATCTAATGCAGCCATCTTTGACTCTTTAGCACCGATATTCTTCTCTTGCTCTTCTTTTGCTTCTGTAAGATGACTGGCATAAACCCGCTCCCTCATCTTCTGCATAAAATAATCCAGCTTTTCGTCACCGGTTGAGACTGTCTTTTCTGTACTTATCTGTGTCTGAAGTTCTGCTGACGGCATCTCTGACTGCGACCAGGATTCCGCTCGCTCTGCCCCCTCCTGAACGGAACTCTTTCGCATCTTGGGTGAAGTGCCATCTGTCCGATATGGATTTCCCGCATCTCTTATAACAGTTTTCTTTTCCTGTCTTTTTTCAGACATTCCCGGTACTTTGATCGCAGACATTTCCACTTCCGGAATCAACTCCGGCTCATGCAATCCTTTACTGATCGCCTCATAAAGCAGATTGTAAATCCCCTGCTGGTTACTGAACCTAAGTTCCATCTTGGATGGATGCACATTTACATCAATTTTTTCCGGATTGATCTCAATCTGGAATGCAACAAACGGATAACGATGCTGCATCGTAAAATCTTTGTATCCATCTTCAATCGCTTTTGCAAGAATACTGTTCCTTACATAACGCCCGTTGACAAAATAATTTTCAAAATTTCGATTTCCACGGTTAATCACTGGCTTTCCCAGATATCCGGACAGCTTTACACCATCTTTTTCAAATTCCAGTGGGATCAGATTGTTCGCAATTTCCCGTCCGTAAATGTGGTAAATGACATCTTTCATCTTCCCGTTCCCGGAAGTATGCAGCTTTACCTGTCCATTGTTGATAAACCGGAAGGAAATATCCGGATGCGAAAGGGCAAGTCTGGTCAGCAGATCACTGATATGGCTTGCCTCTGTCATCGGCGTCTTCAGAAATTTGCGTCTGGCAGGTGTATTGAAAAACAGCTGACGCACCAGAAAGGTCGTCCCATCCGGCGCTCCGGTCTCCTCCGGCGTTCTTCCTTTTCCGCCTTCTATGATATATTTTGTCCCAAATACATCTTCTCTTGTCTTTGTGATCAGTTCCACTCTTGCAACTGCCGAAATACTCGACAACGCTTCTCCGCGGAACCCAAGAGAAGACAAATGTGTCAGATCCTCTGCACTGCGGATTTTGCTGGTCGAATGGCGCAGAAATGCATTTTCCACGTCCTGTTTCGCGATCCCACAACCATTATCCGTAATTCGTATCAGAGAAATCCCGCCCTCTTCAATCTCCACAGTCACCGCTGTAGATCCTGCGTCAATCGCATTTTCCACCAGCTCTTTCACAACAGAAGCCGGGCGTTCAATCACTTCCCCGGCTGCTATCTTATCAATTGTAATCTGATCCAGCAATTCTATATGCGGCATTCGATTCTTCTTTCCTTTCTCTTATGGATCAGCCTACCATCTGTTCCGCAGCTTATTCTGCAGCTGATACAGTTTGTTCATGGCATCCATTGGCGTCATATGGCTGATATCCAGTTCCTTTAACTCATTTAACACATCATCATCTTTTACGGTATCAAACAGAGAAAACTGTGTCAGATCCACCTCATCCAGCTTCTTCTGCGTTTTTTTCTTCGTCTCACTTCCCTGTACCGCAATATCCTTTACTTTTCCGGTAATATCCGCTGTCACCAGCTCTTCTACGATCTCTTTGGCGCGGTTAATGACCGGATTCGGCACTCCTGCAAGCTTTGCGACCTGGATACCATAACTCTTGTCTGCTCCACCCTTTACGATCTTACGCAGGAATACGATATCATCACCTTTTTCCTTGACCGCAATACAATAGTTGTTGACATTGCTAATCTTGCCTTCCAGCTCGGTAAGCTCATGATAGTGGGTTGCAAATAAGGTCTTTGCCCCAAGAAGCTTGCTGTTGCTGATATACTCGACAACCGCCCAAGCAATACTCAATCCATCAAAGGTACTGGTTCCTCTTCCAATCTCATCCAAGATCAGAAGGCTCTTGCTTGTCGCATTTCGCAGAATATTTGCCACTTCGTTCATCTCCACCATGAAGGTGCTCTGTCCGCTTGCCAGGTCATCTGACGCTCCCACACGGGTAAAAATGCGGTCCACAAGTCCAATATTTGCTGAAGACGCCGGCACAAAGGATCCCAGCTGTGCCATCAGTACGATCAGCGCAGCCTGACGCATATAGGTGGATTTTCCAGCCATGTTTGGTCCGGTAATGATGGAAATGCGCTGTTTTTTATCATCCAGATAAGTATCGTTGGCAATAAACATATCATTCGGGATCATCTTTTCCACCACCGGATGTCGCCCATCACGAATGTCGATCACGCCCTTTTCATTGATCTTTGGCCGTACATAGTTGTTGCGCTCGGCAACCAGTGCAAGAGAAGCTATCACATCCAGCTTTGCAACTGCCTTTGCTGTTCTCTGTATCCTGGTCAACTCTGCTGCGATAGTATTTCTCACCTCACAGTAAAGCTCATATTCCAGTGCACAGAGTTTATCCTCTGCTCCCAGAATCGTATCTTCCAGCTCTTTCAGTTCTGGAATGATATAACGCTCCGCATTGGCAAGGGTCTGCTTTCTTGTATAATAATCCGGAACCAGATCTTTGAACGAATTGGTAACTTCCAGATAATAACCGAATACTTTATTATAACGGATCCGCAGGTTTTTAATCCCGGTCTTTTCCCGTTCCTTGGTCTCCAGATCAGCAAGCCAGTTCTTTCCTTCGGATTTTGCTTTTCGAAGACGATCCACTTCTTCATTATAACCGTCTTTGATGATTCCGCCTTCTTTCATGGCAAGTGGCGGTTCTTCCTGAATCGCCCGTCCGACCAGATCACAAAGTTCTTCCAGCGGATCCAGTTCTTCATAAATTTCTTTTAAAAGGTCACTCTCCATATCCTTTAATATACATTTTACCGACGGGAGCATGGAAAGGGAACTCTGAAATGCAATCAGGTCTCTTGGATTTGCTGACTGATAGGTGATTTTCCCGACCAGACGCTCCAGATCGTACACCGGATTCAAATATTCCCGGATTTCTTCTCTGCAAATAGCATTGTCCTTCAATTCCGCAACCGCATCCAGCCTTTTGACAATGGATTTCTTGTCGATCAACGGCTGTTCTACATATTTCCGAAGGGTTCTCGCCCCCATTGCCGTCTTTGTCTTATCCAGTACCCACAGAAGAGATCCTCTTTTCTGCTTTTCACGCAAAGTCTCAACCAACTCCAGATTACGCCTTGTAGCACTGTCCAGAACCATATAATTACCCGTTGCATAACGTGTCAGACGGCTCATATGAGACAGGGAATTCTTCTGCGTCTCTTCCAGATATTTTAAAAGCGCACCGGACGCGATCATCCCACATTCATAGTCCGAAAGTCCAATTCCTTCAAGAGAAGCCACCTTAAAATGCTCCTGCAAAGTTTCCCGGCAGAGTGCATCATCAAAATACCATGCTTCCAGTGAATAAATTGCCATATGCAGACGGTTTTTCAGATCATCCAAATCCAGTCCACTCATGTAAAATGCTTCATTGCAGACAATCTCAGACGGCATAAATTTGTAAAGCTCATCCATCAGTTTTGTCTGGGAATCCAGTTCTGTCACCAGATATTCCCCGGTTGTAACATCCGCAACCGAAAGTCCGTACCGGTCTGCCATATAGACAATACACATAATGTAATTGTTCTTTGTTTCATCCAGTCCCTGAGTATCCAGGTTGGTTCCAGGTGTTACTACACGGATAACTTCCCGTTTTACAATTCCTTTTGCTGTTTTCGGATCTTCTACCTGCTCACAGATTGCTACCTTATAGCCTTTTGATACCAGACGGTTCAGATAACTGTCAACTGCATGGTACGGGATTCCGCACATCGGTGCCCGTTCTTCCAGTCCGCAATTCTTTCCAGTCAGAGTAATTTCCAGCTCTTTTGATGCTGTGAGAGCATCGTCGAAGAACATTTCATAAAAATCTCCTAAGCGGTAAAAAAGGATACAATCCTTGTATTCCTCTTTTGTCTGCATATATTGCTTCATCATCGGTGTTAATTCATTACTCATATCAAAATCTCCTTATTTTATAAGGGTTTCAGCGTTTGTGGTATGCTAATTTGACCATCTTTTGACCAAATTTGTAAATCCTGATCAATTGTTGCATTTGAACGGAATAAATATTTATGCATATAATCTGTATATTTATTAAACTCGCTGTTAATAAATACGGAGTCCGGATGTGTATAATGTTTCATCATATCAATATCATTATGTCCGGAAATAAGCATTATAGACGCTGGATCCATATGAAATTCATAACACAATGTAATAAACGTATGGCGGAATAAATGAGGATGAATATTGGAAATATGATATTCCCTATTTTCTGTTAGTGCCTGTTGTTTTTCATGATTATTCATTATGGAAGTTATCCGTCGGCACTCTTTTTCTGCCTGTGTCGGCATAAAACAATTTCCCTCTTGTGTCGTAAAAATCAATTGAGGATAATCATTTAATAACAAATTTTTAATCCCCCACTTTTTTTGTACTTTCTTTTGTCAGCAAGCTGTTTTTCGCGCCAACTATATAACGCATCAACTGCCGCCTTGAATAGAGGGATTTTTCTTATACTTGCGGTTCTTTTTGGAGATGTAATTTGCTTGATGTAATAAGGTCTATCTAGTTTGTTCCCGTTGTCATCGTAATAAACAGGGACAATATTGATTGTTTTATACACATGGAGATAGTTGTTTTGAAAGTCAACATCTTTCCATTCCAATGCACACGCCTCTCCAATCCGCATTCCTGTAAAAAGAAGCAGTATATATAATTCGTAATATCGAGTATCTCTTGCTACATCAAAAAACCTTATGATTTCGTCGTTTGTCATGCGTTTCAAATTCTGTCCTGCCATTTTGACCGGTTTGAAGTTTTTATTCGTTATTTCCGGATAAACAATCCCTCTGCATGGATTGAATAAAAGCATTTTTCCGATTACAGCTCTTTCAAGACAGCTGGATACGACAGAAACAGTAGAACGGATAGTGGATTTTTTATAGCCTTTGTTAGCTAGTTCAATAACCATATTTTGAACATGCGTGATTTGAATATCTGCTAATTTCATATAGCCTATATATTTTATACACCGATTATACGAATCGATATAATTCCGAATTGTTGTTTTTTTTATCCTATTTACGATATAGAGTTCCATCCATTTTTTAAACCACTGATTTAGAGTTATTTTGTGTGTGTCTATATCTAATCCGTATTTTGTTTTTTCTAATAATTTTCCCTTTTCTTTTTAACTTCTTTTAAAGTATGACCATATAGGCATATCGGTTTCTTTCCTCCTCCAAGTGATATGCGTGTTTGATAACGCCCATCTTTTCGTTGGGTAAACCCTTTTCCTAATTCTTTGCCTGTTAGATCTTTTCCCATGACGATCACCTGTCTTTTCTTGACCCATGGACAGGTACTTCATCCGTTTAATAGTATCAAATTTTAATGAGCTTTTCAAGAAGCTCTTTTTGGGTACTATAGGATAAAATACTCAATGCCGCACTTGATAGTCAATCCATTTTTCTAATTTTTTTTTGTGAATTAAAGTTCTTTTTCCTATTCGCACCATCATTTTTTGCTCATAAGCTAAAGAACGCATTGTTTTTTCGGACACTCCTGTTAACTTGCAGGCTTCTTTTACTGATAAAAGAAGTTTTGGATACCTGCTTTTGGTCAGGTGAAGTACGTGTATCCATGCCCAGAAGTCTCTGAATAATTTCAAAATCACGGTCACTCACCAGTGGCTCATGATTTTTCTCAATCCGGATCCAGTCATCTTCCGGTTTCACATAAGTCTGCTTCACTTTATGGTTCGGTGTTGTCCTTTTTCCCTGCACAAGATTTCCGATATAAACCTCGTTTTCCAGTATCCTACGGACTGTAACAGAACTCCAAAGTGCCTGCTCTTTCTGCAGGAAGCCAGTTTCATAATGACTGCCGCTGCTGATTTTATATTCAAATGGTGAAAGAATACCCAGTTCATTTAAACGATTAGCGATCGCATCCTGACTCATTCCCCGTAGCTTCATCTTAAAAATATCCTGTACTACACTGCCTGCAGATGGGTCAATCTCTAATTTATGCTTATCTGTCTTTGTCTTCCTGTATCCAAATGCTACAAACGGAGTCACGCATTCCCCTTTTTCCCTCTTAATCTCAAGATTACTCCTGATCTTAATAGAAATGTCACGGCACGTATGTTACAACCGGCAATCGAGAAGGATTTGAACGTTGGGCAAAACTAAACAATCTAAAAGAGACAGCCCGCACCTTCAACTATTTCTCCGAAAATAATCTGCTGAATTATGAAGATGTCCAGCAGCATATTTCTGACGTTGATGCTTCTGTTAAAGCGGCTGAACAGAGAATAATACAAATTAACAGTGCGCTGAGCACACAGAAAATCATTCAAAAGCACTGCGATTCTTACCGGCTCTGCCGTAAAGTGATTGAAGATTGCAAATCTGCCAAAAACCCAAAAGTATACCGCACCAAACATCAGGCAGAATACCAGCTCCACGCTTCACTAAAAAAAGAGCTTGAGGATCTCGGTATTACCAAAATCCCAAGGTCTAAGAAAATCCAGAAGCAGATTGAAAATCTTGAATCTGAACAGACTTCTACTGTTCGGGAAAAACAGGAATTACAGAAAAAGCTGAAAACTCTGGAAATCATTCAGCAGAATTTCACAGCACTGCTCAATGCTCCGGAGATACAAATTCCTGTATCAGGGAAAGAGCCAACTCTTTAAAAAGAAGAGGTACCTATGTAACGGTGCCTCTTCCCTTTCCATCTAATCTGTTTTATTGCTCTACCCTATCACCCTTAATATGCTGGTGGAAGATGTATTCCATGTGGAAGATTGAGCTGGGTATTTTATCCAGCTCAATCTTCCGCTCCCTGTAAATGAGAATTTGTCCGCTCCTTTATATAAAATAATTCCATTTTTCAGAACTACTAACTATTTTTCTTCAGCCCATAAAATTAAATGATCAGAACACTCTGTTGGTTGCGACACTCTACATGTATTTTTTATAAATCCTTTAATAAAGATATGATCAATAGGTGATGCTGGAGTAGTCAATTTAGTATTAATTGGGGAAATCAATGCTCGTATGATTCTGTATAATTTCTGTGAATTAGTGACTTCTCACGCTGTGGTAAAAACATCTAAAAATACCAAACACGTCTATAAAATTAATTTCGCCACC
>NZ_JAQDGZ010000014.1:80432-80831 GCF_027663865.1 Coprococcus sp. AF99-45 | reverse complement strand
AAGGACATCATAAAGCCCATCGGTTTTCACAGAGAAAGCACAGCCCTGACCGATACGGACATGAAGTATCTGCTTCTCTATCTGGAGGAAACCTACGGGCTTACCAGTGAGAAAAAGATTGAAACCGCCATCGGGATTGTGGCGAATGAGAATAAGTACCACCCCATCCGGGATTTTCTGAACAGCCTTGCATGGGACGGGACTGAGCGCATCCGCTTCTGTCTGCGGCACTTTCTGGGAGCTGATGTGGACGATTACACCTATGAAGCCTTGAAGCTGTTCATGCTGGGGGCGATTACAAGGGCATTTAAGCCCGGAAGCAAGTTTGAAATCATGCTGTGTCTGGTAGGCGGTCAGGGGGCTGGCAAATCCACCTTCTTCCGGCTGCTGGCAGTCCGG
>NZ_JAQDGZ010000014.1:0-80389 GCF_027663865.1 Coprococcus sp. AF99-45 | reverse complement strand
ACTTCCAACGCCCTTGACTTTCTCCCCCTTGACCGTTCCGGCAACCGCCGATTTATCCCGGTCATGGTGTACCCGGAGCAAGCCGAGGTTCACATTTTGGAGGACGAAGCCGCTTCCAGAGCCTATATCAGCCAGATGTGGGCGGAAGCAATGGAGATTTACCGAAGCGGCAGGTACAAGCTGTCATTCAGCCCAGCCATGCAGCGGTATCTCAAAGAACACCAGCGGGATTTTATGCCGGAGGACACCAAAGCCGGGATGATACAGGCTTACCTTGATAAGTACACCGGGGAAACGGTCTGTTCCAAGCAGCTCTACAAGGAAGCCTTAAACCACACCTTTGATGAGCCGAAGCAATGGGAAATCCGGGAAATCAACGAGATAATGAACCAGTGCATTACCGGGTGGAACTACTTTTCCAATCCGAGGATGTTTGCGGAATACGGCAGACAAAAGGGCTGGGAGCGTGAAATCCCGGCAACGGACACCGACAACCCGCCCGAAAAATCTATGGACGGTTTTGTGGAGGTCACGGAGCAGATGGAGCTTCCATTCTGAAAATGACAGCCCGTTGCCGACTTCGTTGCTATCCCGTTGCCGAGCCGGTTGCCGGGGAAAAACCCATAACTGCGGGCTTTTCTCCCCTATGACGACCAAAACAACAGAAAAATAAAAGAAAAGTATAAATAGTAATCAACGCCAGATTGAGATTGTTTGCAAGGTCTTTTGAAGCCCGTTGCCGGACTTCGTTGCCGACACCCTCTGTCTGGCTATGTTCATGTATGGAGGATAACTGCCTATGGCAAAAAACAAAACAGAGATTCATGTGACCACTGTATTTGACGGGGAGCTGGACGCCACCGATGTGTTCGTCAGCCTGATTTCCCAGAAATACGGCAAGACAAATACAAAAGAATATCTTGCTAAAAAGAAAGAATTGAAGTATAATGAAGATGAGGTTCAAAAGAGCCGGATACCGTCTGGATTGTGTGGGTAAATGGCTATGATGAACGAAATGGAATACAGAACAATCGGTTCAGCACTTGCCGGGGGCTATCGTGCGGCGGTCTATTGCAGGCTGTCAAAGGACGATGACCTGCAAGGCGAAAGTGCCAGTATCGCAAACCAGCGTGATATGCTGGAAAAATACTGCGAAAAGCAGGGATGGGAGGTTGTGGCAGTCTATCAGGACGATGGCTTCACAGGTCTTAATATGGAGCGTCCTGATTTACAGAGAATGTTGAGAGCCATTGAGCGCAGGCAAATCAACCTTGTCATCACGAAAGACCTCAGCCGACTGGGGCGTAACTATTTGCAAACAGGGCATTTGATTGAGGACTTTTTCCCAAGCTGTCTACATAGTGGGCGGTGTCCTGCCCGTTCTGATGAAGCACCACCACGTCGGAAACGGAAAGGCTGTGTCCCTTAAAATCTTTCGGGTGGTCGATATTAAAGCGGGTGTAAATATCTTCAAGGGAAGTCCCCGGCGTAAGAGGTGCGGAATAGACAAGCGCATAGTTTTTCGGGTCTACCCGCTGTCCTGTGGTAGTCAGACGGTCATAAGGTTCAAAGCGCAAGTCCCTTGTTTCGTTCCCGTCTTTTATCTGATAAATGGAAAAGGTGTCTTTGTCCTGTGGGGCTTCCTGTTCCTGTGCAGCTACCTTTTGCTGCCGGATATGCGCCCGCTGTAACTCGGTAGGCTTTTCCCCGGTAAGAGGTGCAATCGCCTTGACATAATCAGCCGCATAGTAGGCGTTACTGGTAAGCTGCCGCTGCCATGCCCCTGCTTTTGGCGACCAACGGAAGCCATTACTTTTTAAGGCTTCCCGCGTGGCTTCGTCCGGCTTATCCTCAAAGAAGATTTGCAGGCGGTTCGCTTCGGTGTTTGCTTCCACCTTGCCGCCGTCAAATTCCCAACCCACAAAACCGATTTCTTTTTGCTGTGAAAGGGATTTGATACGGTCTTTCACGCGCCGGATTTCTGCGCTGTTGTTGGATAACGCCCAAGTCGCAAAGGGCTTGTCCTCCAAATGCCAACTGCTCGACATGTCTGATTTCAGTTTTTCAAGCTGTTCCGGCGGTAAATGCGGGCAGCCGTCAAGGGTCTTATGTTTGCGGTAATAGGCGTTTACGGCTTTCATGGTTTCCTGCGATTTTTCAAGGCTTTCCAGTTTCTTTTCCAACTTCTGTACTGCCTGCGGGTCGTCTGCGCTGATACCGCCCATGCCGGTGCTGCGGATTTTATCAAGAAGTCCTTGTATGTCCTGCCATTCCCGGTAATTGCTGCCGCGGGCTGCGTTCTGCTTTTCTTTCTTCCTTGTGGGGAAGTTAGAGCCGCCTGCAATGAGGATAGAGGGAACACGCGCGTCAATCTCATAGCCTTTGTTCATGTTCGCCGCCAGTTTTCGGGCGTAAGTGTCAAGCAGGCTGTCGATTTTCTCATGGTACATCGGGTCTACCCGGCGTTTCTGCTGTTCTGCAAGCTGTACGGCTTCATCTACATAATGCCTGTATTCCGCTGTTACGCTGCCTTGCTTATAATCGGAAAAGCTGTTTGCGTCCTTTGCACGTTTGGCGGCAGCTTCGTTGATTGTGTAATAAGGTGCGGCGGGTGCAGCCTGTTCCGGCTGTGTGGGCTGTGGTGCTTCGCTGCTTGCGCCTGTATCAGCTTCCGGCTCTGTCTGTGCTTCTTTTTCCAGTGCCGGGGCTGTTTCTTCGGGAAGCTCCGGCGCGGCGGTTTCTTCTTCGGGCTGTTTGGCGGTTTCCTGTGCGGGCTGTGCCTGTTCGGTGGTCTGTTCCTTATCCTGTGCCTTTTGGATTTCTGCAAAATGTCCGTCTATGGTATCAATCAGCTTTGCGGCAGTGCTGCGGATTGTTTCAAGAGAGCCTTTCAGTTCTGCAAGTTCTTTTCCGCTGCTCCACCCGGCAATATACCCAAAAGAATAGTCCGACGTATCAAGCCCGTAATGTTGGCAGACAGCATAGGCGACGCTTTCTGCCTGTACCTCGCGGGTGCGGCGGTCGGGGCGTTCCGACGCGTCTTTGTCTATGTCATGGAGCGTCGCATGGGCGATTTCATGGATTGCAGTCTTGATGTTCTGCAATTCGTCCATTCCCTCGTTGATGAGAATACGCTTTTCCTCATAATTACAGCGTCCTTTTGCGCCGCCGCTTAGGGCTTCAAATCCCATAGCAAAGGGGGAAGTCTTTTCAAGGGCAGCGAAAAAATCCCTGTATTGTTCCACGTTGCCCGTCAGCTCATAAGTAAGGGCAGGAAGCTCCTTTCCCTCGGTCTGTGAAATATCAAAGACAGATACCACACGAAAAGCGGGTATCTTGATTTCCTTTTCCTCGGTAACAGGCTTCCCGTCCTTATCGAAAACAGGCTTTTGGGTGTCCGGGTCTATTTTTTCCACCTGTTTCTTGACGGTAAACGGGGACGGTGCAAGTATCTTGATAGCTTTTTCTCCGGGCTTTACATGGCGGTCAAATTCCTTTTCCCATTGCTTATAGCCTTTTACAAGATTGCCGCCCTGCATGGCGATAAGGATTGTATTGTTAAGGCTGTAATCATGGAATTTTGACATGGTACGCAGATAATCGGCGTAACGGTCGCTTTCATATAGTCCTAAAATCCCCTGTTCCAGTCGGTCGGTAATCTCTTTCATTTTGTCAGCGGGCTTTTCAGAAGATAGGATAATCGGGAGAACCGGGGGTTGCTCTGCGGCGGTGGTCGGTATAGCTGCGGAAGCGTCAAGGTCTGCCTGTTCCTTTTCCTGTACTGGCGGCTGCGGCGTTACCCGGTATTCCTCCGGCACGTCGCGCCCGTCGTACCATTGTGTAAAGGTGTTGCGGTTGTTATAGATATAGCCCTGCTCGGTAAATCTGCCCCCGTCATTGATAGCAGCGTCCCGCCCATATTCCTCATACATGAAATAATTTTTTGCTTCTTCCAGTAGCTCCAACTCGTCCAGTTCTTCAATCAGATAATGCCCGTAATCTTCCTCGCTCTGTACGGACGGGTAAAGCCAGTAACAGTCAAGGTTTTGTGCAAGGTTGATGATGTCCTGCAAATCCCTTGTATGGTCGCCGTATGTGATAGCCGCAGCAAATTTTTTCCGGTCGTCGTCAAACTGCATTTTCAAAAGCTCGCCTAAATAGTTCAGCTCGTCAAGGCTTTCAAGCTCGGTCAGTTTTCCTGCCAGTCCCGCAATAGAGGACTGGTATTCTGTGATGTGCAGCTCCCCGTAGTTTTTGCCGTCAATCCCGATACGGTCAAAGACTTCTTTCAAATGTTTAGCAGTCGTGGGGAATGATACCCATTCGCCCGCAGGTCTGCCCTCGGTGTACTTTCCAAGATTAGAAAGATACCCGCTTAAAATCGTTTCTGCCATGCGTTCACTCCTTTCTTTCTCAATCATGCGGTGCATAAGTTCGTAGTCCTCCATGCTCATGCTCCCGTCAAATAGATAGGGGTCGGGTTCTTCGCCGTCCCGGTAGCCTTTTTCAGAGAAAGGCAGCCCCGCAGCGTGGGCGGCGGCTCTTGCTTCCTCGATAAGCTCCGGCGGCAGCCTGTCGTCGTGGGCTTCGATAAATTCCTCGATATTGCTATATCCGTTTTCGTAATGGTGGCGCACTCCTGCGGTCAGCTCGTCAAGGCTCATATCCTCGCCAAGATAGCCGGAATAATAGCCGTTTACCACAACGGCGGCAGGGTCAGCCTGCTTGATTTCCTCCATGCGGCTTCTGTCCTCCGGGTAAAGGTAGTCGCCCATTTCAAGGGAAAAATGCTCGGCGTTCCAAGAACGTCCCGTTTTCCAAAACGCCACCCAAGCGATACCGTCCCGTAATTCTTCTTGATAGTCCTTTACGGTGTCCCGTAAACTTTCCATGTGTAACCTCCTTTCCAAACGGCAGCGCGGACGCTGCATTTTCCGGTTTCATCATTCAGTACCCCGCGCCCGCGTTTTTGCCAAAAATTTTAGATATTTTTTCAAGATTTCAGAGGGTTTGGGACACTTCCCAACAAGCAAAAATCCCCGCCGTTCTCGGTAGAGAAAGCAGGGATTTTACGGAAAAGGGTACTCTTTTCCTATGCTTGCTATTCAGTTATTTTTTCTTCGGAAGCTCCACCCGGTAGTTGACGTATTTCCCGCCCGTATCAGCTAATACGATAGTTCCGTCGTAGGTTTTGCCCGTCTTTGGGGAATAGAGCTTCTTCACGTTTACTTTGCCGGATTTTAAGAGCGCGGCGGCAATCTTCGTGGTAAAGGCTACTTTTCGTTCTTCAAAGAAACGGTCATTTTTCCACATGGTAAAGATACATTCTTTATTGCTGCAATAGTAGTTTTTCTTTCCCTCATAGACAGGAGAACCGCAGCGGGGGCAGCTTCCCAACGCTTCCCGTTCCGGCTTGAACATCTGCGCTTTATCATCAGAAAGAAACGGATAGGTCTTTACCAGTTCTCGCGCCATATCCTCGATACCCTCCATAAATGCGGCGGGGTTTGCCTTGCCTTTTGCAATCTGCGTCAGATTGTTTTCCCATTCTGCGGTAAGCTGCGGGCTTGTCAAAGTGTCCGGTAGGACGCACACAAGGTTGATACCGTCTTTTGTGGGAAGTAGCTGCTTGCCTTTTCGCTCCACAAAACCGCCCTTTACCAGTTTTTCAATGACGGCGGCGCGGGTGGCGGGAGTTCCAAGCCCTTTGCGTTCTGCGTCCGGGTCGGTGTCCTCGCTTCCGGCGTGCTCCATAGCAGAGAGCAGCGACGCTTCGTTGTGAGGTTTTGGCGGTGTTGTGTCATGCTCCGTTACCTTTGCCGCCGGTTTTTCAAAGGTCTGTCCCTCGGTAAATGGCGGCAGGGTCTTTTCTGTGTCGCTGTCTGCGTCGTCCGTTTCGGGCTTGTTCTTTAAGGCTGCCCTGTATTTTCGGTCAATCTCTTTCCAACCCTCACAAAGAATGGTCTTGCCCCTTGCGGTAAAGGACTGTCCGGCACATTCAAAAACTGCTGTAACCGCTTCAAAGGTATGCGGTACAGCGGTCGCCGTGAGCAGACGCGCCCCGGCAAGGGTAAGGATATTCCTTTCACTTTCCGGCAGCGCAGCAAGGTCGGTCTTTGCAAGCTCCATAGTCGGTATAATAGCATGGTGGTCTGATACCTTTTTACTGTTCAGAACCTTTCCAAGCTCCGGCGTGAAGTCTTTTCCCGCCATAAAAGAAAATTTCCTATAAAGCAGCTTGATAATGCCCGCCGCTGTGTCGCCCATGTCGTCGGTCAGAAATACGCTGTCTGTTCTCGGATAAGTAAGAAGTCTTTTTTCATACAGGGCTTGTGCAAGGTCAAGGGTCTGCTTTGCGGTATAACCGAACAGGCGGTTTGCTTCCCTTTGTAAAGAAGTAAGGTCAAAGAGCTTCGGCGGGGCTGCGGTCTTTTTCTCTTTCACAAGGGAAGTACAGACTGCCCGCAACGCTTCGCAAGCAGCTTTCAGCCTGTCAGCTTCGGAACGGTCAGACAGTTTTTCACTTGCAGCTTCCGCGCCGGATAAGGCAAGGCGCACATGGTAGTATTTTTCTTTCTTAAATGTGGTAATCGCTGCGTCCCGGTCAACAAGCATTTTTAAGGTCGGGGTCTGTACGCGTCCCACGTTCAAGGTATGATTGTAAAGGACAGAGAAAAGGCGGGTGGCGTTGATACCGATAAGCCAGTCAGCCTTTGCCCTGCACAATGCGGAAGCAAAGAGCGCGTCGTATTCTTCGCCGTTCTTCAGACGGGAAAAGCCCTCTTTGATTGCGCTGTCCTCCATAGAAGAAATCCAAAGGCGGCGCATAGGTTTCTTGCAGCCCGCCATTTCATAGACAAAACGGAAAATGAGTTCTCCCTCACGCCCTGCGTCGCAGGCATTGACGACTTCGGAAACATCTGCCCGGTGCATAAGCTCTTTTAGGGTCTTGAATTGTTTTTCTTTGTCAGAAGCAACGGTGTACTTCCATTCCTGCGGTAAAATCGGTAAGCTGTCATAGCTCCACTTTTTATACTGTTCCCCGTAGGCGGCAGCTTCGGAAAGCCCTACCAAATGTCCCACGCACCAAGAAACGATATAGCCGCTTCCTGTGAGAAATCCGTCTTTCTTTTCCTTTGCCCCAAGTACGGCAGCGATTGTCTGCGCCACACTGGGCTTTTCTGCGATAACTAAAATCAATGATAAATCCTCCTTTCAGCGTTCCGGCTCGGCTTCTTTTTTCTTCTGTACCTGTTTCAGACAGTACCCCACACAAGTGGACTGTCCCTTGTAAGGGCAGGAAGCGCAAGCCGGGGGATAAGGAACAGGCGGCGCATTATCACGCCGCCCGTCCGGTTTCTGTATCATCATCTTTTCAAAGGGATTGTCGGTAAACAGGGTCATAGGGTTTCTTCCTCCGTTTCTTCATCTTCGGGAGTTTCCCCGGTATCTGTTTCCGGCTCGTCCTCGTCGTAATCCTCAAATTCAAAATCTTCAAGGTCAGTGTTCCCTTTCACGTTCTGCTTCGGTTTTAGAAACTTAAAGTAGTAGAACGCTGCGCCGCCACCAAGCAGGGCAAAGAGGACTAAGGCAAGCACCACACCGGGATTGCCGCCTTTTTCTTTCGGTTCTTCCGACTGCTCTGTTGGTGTTGGGGTGGGTTCTTTGCCTGTGCAGCCTGTCATACTGGTAACACATACCGGGCAGGACGTGTTTACCTTTCCGGCTTCGCATTTTTCCGTACAGTTACAGATTTCCGGCTTTTTGGCAGCTTCACCGTTTTCGGTCAGTGCCATAAGGTCGGCTTCGTCCACTTGATTTAGGAAATGTACGGTCTGTTCGCCCTCGGCGGCGCGGTCAATGAGGATATAGAAATAGTTGCCGCTTTTGGTGGTAACAGTGATAAGCTGCTTATTGCCGCCGTAATCGTCAACCAGTGTTGCGTTTCCCTTTGGGGTAAGGGGCGGCGTTTCCTCTTTTTCCTCCACAACTACGTTGCTGTCGTTGGTCGCGTCCCCTGCGGGCTGCTCTGTGGCTGCGCCCTGTGCATAGGCAGGGACAGAAAAACCGCCCATAAGGATAAGGGCGGCACAAAGGGCAGTCATGGTCTTTTTCAGTTTATTCTTCATCTGCATTTTCCTCCTGTTCGTTTTCTCCTGCGGGTGCGGCAGTCATGCCGGGAATACCGCCGCCGGACAGCATAGCGTTCAGTTCCTGCGGGGTCAGACGCATAGCTCGTACAAGCTGTACGATTTCAAGGTTTTCCGCTTCGGTTTTCTGCGCTTCCAGTCCTTTTAACTTGTTCTGATACTCTGTGATTTTCTCGCGGGTCTTTGCGATTTCCTTATTGATACGGTCGATTTTATTGTTTGCCATAGGTCATTTCTCCTTTCTTTTTGGGGCTGCTTTACCAGTTCATCAGCCCGTAGCCTTTGATACATTGATAGTTAAGGTCATAGCTCTTTATCTTGCAGGCGTCGCCGGAATTGCCCTCAACGGTATAGACGCGGCTTTCGTCCCTGCCAAGCACAAGCCCCACATGGTCGGCAACGCCGTCTAAATCCCAATCGAAAAAGATTGCGTCGCCCGGTGCAATATTCTCATAGCCGCGTGCGCCCCATTGTCCCCTTGACTGAAACCAAGGGACACCCTGCCATTCGCAGCCCGCAAATCGGGGTTCGCTTTTTCCGGCTTGATTGTAGCACCATGATACAAAACAGGCACACCATTCCACGCGGCTGTTAAAGCCGTACCAAGACCAGTAAGGGTATCCGCCCACATTTCCGACTTGCTGTTTTGCAAGCTCCATAAGCTCTTGATTTCCGGGGCGCGTACCGTTTACAAACTCCACGCCGCTTAAATCCTCGGACGGGCTTCCGTCGGGAGAACCGCCGCCAAAAATCAGCGGTTTGTTGCCGCTTGTTTCCAAGTACACATGGAACATTTCAAGCTGCTGTGGCGTAAGAAGTTCCTCTGCAAGCTCGGAAATCGGCTTGTTTGTCAGTTTCACATTCAAGATGTAATACTCATAAGGGACTTCCTCGGTGGTGGTTTCCCCGGTTTCCGGGTCGGTGCTTGTTTCGGTGCGGTAGCGTATTTCCACTTCCTCGGTCAGCGTCAAGGTGTATTGCATGGCAAAGATACGTTCAAGCTCTGCCTGTGCGCTCTGCGGGGTGTAGCTCTGCAAGAAGGCGGTCAAGTAAGACGCTAATTCGTGGGGGTTATGCCCGATACTGTCAAGGTCATAGCGGTATTCATCATAGCCGGGGTGGGTGCTTTCGATAGCGTCAATCTCACTTTGCAGCCCGTTTTCCAATGCGGCATAGTTGTTTTCAACTGCCACAAGGTCGCTGTCCTCGGACGTGTAGGAAGTCCCTAACACGCTGTTCATGCTGCCGGAAAACATTGCCCCGCAAGAGGAAAGCCCTACGGATACCATGATGAACAGAAGCAGCGCGGCGATAGCGATTATCACGCCTGCCGGGTGTCGTCCTGCAAAGGCAGCCGCTTTCTTTGCCGCTGTTTGGGACGCTCCGGCGGCAGCTTTGGCGGTGGCTGCACCGCCTTTCTTTGCCGCCTTTGCATACTGGCGTTTTATCTGCTGTTTCTGCATGAAACGGGAAAGAGGGTTAGAAGTAAACTGCGGGTTGTCGTGCAGGGTCTTGTGATACTGGAAGTTGACGTTTGCCTTAAATGCTGCCTTTTCTGCCTTTGCTGCTTCCCGGTAGGTTTTGAGCTTATGGCTGCGGTAGCCCTGTTTTAATTTCCTCACCCCGTATTTCGCGCCGCGCTCGGCAAGTTCCTCTGATTTATGCGCCCCCTCAACGCCGGAATTGTCCTTTTCAACGGAATGTATCTTGTTGTGGACGAAAATACCCGCTCCCTGCGCGGGGCGGGATAACGGGTTCCTGTGGGCTTTGCCGCCGGGTATGGGCTTTTCCTGTTCTTCAAAGCGTAAGCGGGTCTTTGCCTTGCCTGCGGCTTCATCAAAGGTGCGCTCCTTAACCAGATTCTTTTGCTTCGGGATTGCTGTCTTTACTGCGTCCAGTCGGTCAGCGGCGTTTTCCGATTTTTTGATGTAAGTTTCCAGTTCCGGCGTTGCCCGTTCCTCGTCGGTAAACTGTAAGCGGGAAGTGGAAGTACGCAAAGCAGTAGCTTCCTGCTCTTTTTTGACTGCCTTTTTGTTTGTTTTTCGGGTATGTGCTGCGTCAAGATGTTCTATGGCGCGTTCCGCTGCGGCACTGTCCGGCTTTGAAAAGTCGCTGTCTGCTTCCCGGCTGCTGATACGCTCGGCGGTCTGCTGTGTTTCGTTTACCTCAATAAGCCCGTCGCGGGTCATTTTCTGTGTGATTTTATCGCGTGGTTTTAACTGCTTGATAGTCCTGCACCTCCAATCCGCGCCCTCGCAAGGGCGCAATACTCTGCATTTAATTCAATCCCGATATAATGGCGGTCAAGGCTTTTTGCTGCAAATCCTGTGGTGCCGCTTCCAAAAAACGGGTCTATGACAATCCCGCCTTTGGGGCAGCCTGCCAAGATACAGGTTTCCGCTAATTTTGGGGGAAAAGCTGCAAAATGCGCCCCTTTATATGGGACAGTGTTAATCAGCCACACGTCCCGCTTGTTCCGCGTGGTCGGCATGAGCGCGTCGTCATAGTAGCCGCCGTCCCGCGGTCGGTTTAGTCCCTGCACCTTTCCTTGTCCGGGTATTTCCAGTGTGTATTTGCTGTTGGTGCTGCGCGCTCTGCGATACCGTTCTGCGGTAGTAGGTGCTAAGGGTTCTGCAATGGCGGCAGCGTCATAGTAATATTTCTTTTCCTTTGAAAGCAGGAAGATATGTTCATAGCAGCGGGTCGGGCGGTCTTTGCAGCTTTCCGGCATAGGATTTTGTTTCTGCCATATAATATCGCTGCGCAGATACCACCCCTGTTCCCGCAGGGAAAACGCCAGGAGCCAGGGAATACCGATTAAGTCCTTTTGCTTGCAGCCGGTAACGCGGCTGTTCCTTGCAATCCGCTGTCCGGTGCGCCCCTTTGGGTTTTTCGGGTCAGCATAGCCGCCTTTATTTCCTGTACCGCAATAGGTGTCTGCGATATTCAGCCATAACGTACCGTCCTTTCTAAGCACCCGGTAAAGCTCGCCAAAAACAGCGGTCAGCCTATCAATATACTGTTCCGGCGTGTCCTCCTGTCCGATTTGTGCGTCAAGCCCATAGTCCCGCAGCGCAAAGTAGGGCGGGCTTGTAACGCAGCAATGGACGCTTTCACTGGGTAATTCCTGCAAAGCACAAAGCGCGTCCCGGTTGATAATCACGTCTGTTTTCATAGGCTGCTCACTTCCTCCGGCTTCGTCGTCATAATGCGGTAAAGCTCGGTATCTTTCGGGAAATGGTCTACAAAAGGCAGCACCACATTTCC
Organism: Coprococcus sp. AF99-45; assembly: GCF_027663865.1. Taxonomy (NCBI): domain Bacteria; kingdom Bacillati; phylum Bacillota; class Clostridia; order Lachnospirales; family Lachnospiraceae; genus Coprococcus; species Coprococcus sp. AF99-45. The sequence continues at coordinate 68,972 of NZ_JAQDGZ010000014.1, read as the reverse complement.
GTAAAAGATAAGTCCCTCGCCCGCTTCGGTGTGGGTAACGTATTTCATCTGCTGTGGGCTGATATTTAGCTGCTTTGCAAGGATAGCCCGGTCGCCCTGTGCCTGATTGAGCATAAGGACAAAATCAGAGTTTTCAAAGATATTTTCCACCTCGCGGCTTGCCAAAAGGTCTTTGATGTTCTGCGTGATTGCTGTGGGTATGCCGCCCCATTTACGGAAACGCTTCCAAATCTCCACGCTGTACGCGGCGGTCTGTTCCTCTTTTAAGAGCAGATGAAATTCGTCCATATAGTAGCGGGTAGATTTTTTCTCTGCCCGGTTAATGGTAACGCGGTTCCATATCTGGTCTTGCACAATGAGCATACCTAACTTTTTGAGCTGTTTTCCAAGCTGCTTAATATCAAAGCAGACAAGGCGGTTAGAAAGCTCCACATTCGTTCTGTGGTTGAATACATTAAGGCTGCCGGAAACATACAGCTCCAATGCTGCCGCAATGCGGGCAGCTTCCGGCTCCGGCTGCTTTAACAGTTCGTCGTAAAGGTCGCCCAAGATAGGCATTTTCTCCGGTACAGGGTCAGCAAGATAGTCCCGGTACACATTCCTTACGGCGCGGTCAATGACGGTCTTATCAACAGGCTGCAAGCCCTCCTTGCCGCCAATGACAAGCTCGCAGAGGGAAAGGATAAAATCACTTTTCAGTGCAAGGGGGCTGTCGTCCTCGCTGTAATTGAGGTTCATATCCATAGGGTTCACATACTGGGGCGTACCGTCCATGCCTTTCCCTGTCGGGGATAACCGTATCACTTGCCCGCCAAGCCGCTTTACAAGGGCAAAATATTCCGCTTCCGGGTCGCAGATAAAAATATCGTCGTCAGTAATGAGAAAGGCATTTGTGATTTCCCGCTTTGCTGCAAAGGATTTTCCACTGCCCGGTGTTCCCAAGATAAGCCCATTCGGGTTTTTAAGCTGTTTACGGTCGCAGAGTATCATGTTGTTTGACAGGGCATTTAAGCCATAATACAGGGCAGCCCCGGTCTGAAATAGCTCCTGCGTGATGAACGGGATAAAAATAGCGGTGCTGCTCGTCGTCAACCCTCTCTGAATAGGGATAAGGTTCTCGCCCAAAGGGATAGAGGACATTAGCCCCGCTTCCTGCTGATAGTCAAGACGGGTCAAGGCGCAGTTGTATTTCTGTGCAATGCCCGCCGCCGCGAAAATGTCATTTTCCAGTTTCCGTTTCGTGTCTGCCATGTTTACCACAAGGAACGTAAGGAGAAACATTCGCTCGTTTCGGCTCTGTAAATCCTGCAACAAGTTCTTTGCTTCATTCCCAAAAGTAGCAAGGTCAGACGGGATTATATCCATGTCATAGCCGCTTCTAACCGCTTTTTTCTGTTCCTCAATCTTCATCTTGTCAAGGTCTGTGATTTTGCGCTTAATGGTCTTGATTGCTTCCGACTGGTCGATACTTTTAATGTGGAGATTGACAATAACCCCTGTTTCCAAGTCCAACATATCCGCTAAGATACGGTCGTTCAGCTCCGGGGCAAGGATTTCAAGGAACGACACCGCCCCCGTCTTTTTCCCCATAGCAAAGTAGCGTCCCTCCCCAAACTTGAAAGAGGACGGGGCGATAAAGTCCTTTGTGGTAAGCCCTGTCGGGGTCAGCCAGTCATAGGAGAATGAGAACGGCTCGCCTGCCGGGTGGAATACCCCATGCAGCACCTTTAAGCGTTCATAGCCGGATAAGGGGTGCGCCGATACGCCAAGCACCTTGAAATTGTTGAGTACGTCCGTTTCGATACGGGAAAGCCGCGCCCTTGCCGCCGCCGGATTGTCCGCTTCAATGGAAAACGTGATGTACTTGTGCTTTACAAGCCCGTTGTTCCCTTTGGCAAGCTGCATTTTCAGCATATCGGAATACTCGGTGCGGATAGAGTTAAAATCGTCATTTTGCGGCGGGATATGGATTGCCCGCGCTGCCTGTTCCTGCTGTGAGCCTTGATTGATAAAAGAAAGCTGCACGTTCACGCTCGCGTCAAAGTAGTTGAGAAAATCGCACCAGTTTTCAAAAATGGCGGTCTTATCGTCTGCCTGTGCAAGCTGATAGTTAATGTCCTCAAAAGCAATGCTCTTTGAATATTTCCGCTGCGCCACTTTGCAGATACCGTCCGGGTACATGGCAAGGTAGGGAATGGTCTGCTGTGCGGTGTGGGCTTTGCCGTCCCCCTTTGCCTGCCGGATAACCGCCGCTATCTGTTTCTTTTCCACGCGGGTCAGCTTACGCCTGTTTCCTGCGGCTTCCCGCGTCTTTTTTGTCTGTCCTTTTGACAATCGCTGATACCTCCTTTTCTAATGCCCGCTGTTTCTCCAAGAGTGCATATAGGTTTTCTGTCTGATATGGTCGCACTTTGGGGCGGGTAAATTTTGTCTGAATGATGTTCTTTATTACCACTTCAAGGGGCTGCCCATGCTTTTCATACATGGCAACCAAGAAGCAGGGAAGCATGACGACAATCATTACCATTGCCGCAAGGCTCGTCCCTGCGCTGTCTTTGAGCAAAAAGAAAAGTGGCAGTCCTATAAGAAGTGCCACTGAAAAACAAAGGATTTGCCGCTTTGTCAGATTGAAAGCGACTTTTGTTTTGACTTTGGAAAGGTCTTTGGGTACAGGTACATACGCCAAGAAAAAACCTCCTTTCTGCCCTTAGTGGGCGTTGAATATGGATTTTGCCAGTGCGCCGGATTTGAACAGGGAGAAACAGAGGATAACGGTATAGGCTGCAAGGGAAAAAATCGCGCTGTGCAGATTGTCCGCTAAGACCATTTCGCCTACCAAAACTGCGTAAATGCCGACGCATATCATAATGAGGAAGCCTTGAAAACCAAGTGCAAACAGCCCCTTTAGGTAGTTGTTCCCAATCTGTCCCCATTCTCGGTTTGTCATGGTGGCAAAAGGGATAGGGGAAACGGAACAGTAGGCGTATATCTCAATCATTCTGCCGTAGAGGATAACGGTTATCAGTACGGACATGATTTTCATACAAAGGCTTACAAGGCTCGTTTCCATAACAAGTAACAGTAGTTCGGGGATTTCCATATCTTTTAGTCCCTCCTGCATGGCGGCAAGGGCTTCGGTTACGTCGATATTCGTATCGCCGCCGATGACCCCTGCCGCGCCGGACACAATATGCTGCGCCATATCAAACACCGCCATAGTAATATCAAAGGTATGTGTTACCAGGAAAACGGCAACAAAGGCTTTGAAAAACCACTTAAAAAATAGGAATGTGTCAACGTCGTGCATATTGTTTTTTTCCGTTACCATGCTGATAAGCTCATAACAGAGGACATAGGTAATGACAAGCCCCGCAATGGGTACAATCACATTTTCCGACAGATTTTGTATCATGCTGAAAATGTTTGCGTTCCACCCCTGCGGGGTCTTGCCTACCTCCGCTGCAATGGTGCCTACTTTTTCGTTTACGTCCCCGAACATAGTTGACAGATTACCGTTTATCGCGCCGATAAGGATTTCCTTTATCCATTCGTTAATCGCGTCAAGTATGCTCTCCATAGGCTACCCTCCGTAAACTTATCCGAACAGACCGGAAAGCAGAGGTACAAGGATAGTGCCGATAAGGGCAACACCGCCGCCCGCCATAAGCTGTTTTATCCCCAATTAGGTGTAAAACTCTGCTCGATGGCGGGCGGCGGCGTACAAAAAATCTATATGGTGTTTTTAAGAGAACCGTCCCGGCGGGACAGGTCAGGCAGTGACCTGTTCCACCTCCGGGATGGGTTTGAGATTAAAATGAATTTCGATAGAAATGTGTCTTGTTTTATCTTCGTCAATGCGCTCATGCACGACGATTTCTTTGATTAAGCGGTTGAGGGTGGCTGCGTCCAGCTCTGTGATGTTGGCGTATTCCTGAATGGCTTCCACCCATTGTTTTGCGTCATTGGCAAGCTGGACTTCATCGGACAGCCGCTTTCTGCCCTCGGACACTTTTGTTTTAAGTTCCGTCTGCTCGGTCTGTGTCTTTTCCAGCATGGTGTTGAAGTTCTGCTCACTGATACGCCCTGCAATCATATCCTCATAAAGCCGCATGACCATTTTGTCCAGAACCTCAATCCGTTCCTCGTCCCTTGTAAGGGAGCGTTCCATTGCTTCCCGCTGTTCCCGCTGCTCGGCTTCACAGGTATTGGTCAGGCGGTCAGCAACCGCTTCCCCGTCCATCAGGGCAGCTCTGGCACATTCCCGGATTTTCCGCAGCACATGACTGTAAAGGGTGTCATAATCAATCCGGTGCTGGGTGCAGTGGTTCTTTCCAAAGGCATTGTAGGTCTTGCAGGAGTAAATCTGCTGGGGATGTTTTGCGTTTGTGTAGCGTACCGTCAGAGACTTCCCACACTCGCCGCATTTTATCAGTCCGGCAAACAGGCTGATTTCATTGGTCTGCCCCGGACGCTGGCGGGATTTCAGCTTGTTCTGCACAATGTCAAAGCTCATGCGGTCAATCAGCGGTTCATGCTGTCCTTCCCCTACAATCCAGTTCTCCGGCTTCTTTTCCCCAATCGTGCCGATTTTGAAACGGTAGTCCTTTTTCTGGGAAGCAATCGCCCCAGTGTAAACGGGATTCATCAAAAGGTCTTTGATAACGGAGAAGTCCCACATATACCGCCCGTTTTCCGGGTCTTTCTTTTCCCATTTGGTGCGGGTATTGCGAAGCCCCCGTTCCCGGTTCCACCATGTGGGGCAGGGGATTTTTTCTTCCTCCAGCCGTCTGCGGATATAGTTCGGACCATGACCGTTTAGGGCATATCCGAAAATCAGCCGCACAATCGGGGCGGTTTCCTCGTCAATGAGCAGATGGTTTTTGTCCTCCGGGTCTTTCCGATACCCAAACGGGGCAAGACACCCGGTAAACTGTCCTTTCTGCGCTTTCAGAAGATAAGAGGAATGGACTTTCTTGGAAATATCCTTGCTGTACATCTCGTTCAGGATATTCTTGAACGGGGCAATGTCGTTGTTATCCCGTAAGGTGTCGATACCGTCATTCATGGCGATATAGCGGACACCGTTTCTTCCCGGTTATATAACCTTTGAATGGAATAGTATCAGTTATCTATTTAAGAAATGTATTGAAATCGCCATACTTACCGCATTTTCCATATTACCACTTTTAGCGGTTGCAGCTGCCGGGAAGAACTATATACTTCCTGTATGTGTGACACTGGTTTACACCTTTCTTAGCTTTATTTTGCTTATGGTTAATATGTACCTACACCCTCTATCCAGTGCAACAGCAATTATCATGCGAGATATTCCCGGTGTTATTTTGGCACAGGAAGTCAATATTCCGGCTGCACTTTTTTGTATCGGTATATGGACTATTGTTTCTATCGTATTTGCGTACATTTCCTTAAAGCATAGAAAGTGAGTGATTGAATGATGAAAGAATTGATTTGGGCAGAACATCAAAAACTCCGACGTTCAAAAATTGTGTTGGTCGCCATATTCGCAGTTATTATGGTTGCAATTATTGTTTTTACTCAAGGGCAGTTTTCTTTTGGGGAAAAACGCTATATAGATGACGCAGGGTGGTTTATGAACGCAGCACAGTCTTTAGCAACTTTTTTTGTTCTTCCTGCGGTTATTGCACTTTTTGGGAGCTATATGATTTGTCGTGAGGAACAAGAAGATACTATTAAATCATTACGTTTAATTCCTATAAGTGAAGCTAAAATGACGATTGCAAAATTACTTATTACTTTTGCATTTAGCGTACTCTTTTATTTGCTGCTTTTCGGCATTACATTTTTAGTTGAAGTTATTTTGCATTTTAGGGGCTTGTCTATCAAAATGATTTTAAGTTTTTTCAAAATCTATTTACTTGACGGCATTGGAATTTTCTTTGCTATTGCACCTGTTATTGCGGTTGTATCAAGAATAAAGAAAGGCTATTGGCTTGCTTTGATTTTTACAGTAATTTATTCTTTTGCAGGATTATTCACAAGTATATCCGATGTTCTTTCGGCTTGCTATCCTATTACTGCTACATTCAATATTTCCGGCTATTATTCTGCCACCTTTGGAGAAATCATTATTAGCCTTATGAGTTTGTTCTTTTGTGGATTGTTTTCTGTCTTGATTTTAACATCTAAAAAAACAATCAAAAATAAGTAATGATACAACCAACATCTGCCGGACGACGGCAAAGAAAAAAAGCCGTCGCAGAGCAGCCATATTTTCACGCGCCTATTCTATTTCGGCGGCTTTGATTTTCAGAGCCGCCGTTTCTTTTTGTCTGTACGACGACCCTTAACCATGTAGACATGGCGGCTTTAGGAGGTAGCCGCCATGAGTTATAAACCACATCAACAAATTCTTACATTCTTTGATTTATCAAAAAAAGCCCGACCGCCACCGGGGATATTCCTACCCTTAGATATGAACTATTAAATCATCTAAATACTTTTTATTGTTCCTATGCGCCTGTCCGCGTTTTTTTGCGGACGGGCGCATTTTGTATGCTTAAAAAAATTTTTGAAAAAATTTCCGAAAATATTTGGCATTTTTTCAAGGCTCCGTATTACCCCGCGAAAAGGGGGAAGCACCACCAACTTTCAACAAGAAAGGAGGTGAGAATGTGGAACCTAATAGCAGGGAGTTTTATAAGCAATGTTCTTTTCAGAAGTATTGCAATGCGGTATTGCACAATGAAGCGTGCGACGCTCATAGAGAGCTTCGTACACATAAGGCAAAGGAAGTAACCTTTTCCGACATGACCTTAGATGAAGCGCGACAGCTACATACCTTTGATGAATATTTCAAACGGGAAACTGCTGAAACCGTCTTTGAAAAAGCCGGAAAGAAAATCACGCCGAAGCTGCTTCTTGAAGCAATCCGTACTTTGCCGGAAGAAAAGCGCAAAGCCATATTGCTGTATTATTTCGAGGGAATGAGCGATACAGAAATTGCAGAGTTGCTCAATACACCGAGAAGCACAATACAGTACAGACGGACAAGCTCTTTTGAACAATTAAGAAAATATTTGGAGGAAAATGCTGATGAATGGGACGAATGGTAATCAACCCGGCTACCCGGAAAATGCCCTTGTTCCTTATCCTGTCATTGTGGCAGCGACAAAGGGCGACCCGGACGCTATGAAAATGGTCTTGCAGCATTTCAGCGGTTACATAGCCCGTTTATCCATGCGAAAGTTATATGACGAGCGTGGAAATGTTTATTTTGGTATAGACAACGACATTCGGGAACGGCTGCAAGCCAAACTGATGATGGCTGTCCTCAATTTTAGAACAGAGAAATAACCGCAATCGGCAGTGGAACGTCTTTACTCCCCCTTTTCCGTTCCGCTGCTAATGCGGCAGCACAGCCATTTTGAACCTTGACAAAGAAAGCGGCGCAAGAAAACGGCGGCGCAGCATAAGGCAAATCGGATACGTTCCTTTTGTGCCGAGCCATACGGCGGGTGCGCCATGACCTTTCTCCTACGGGAAAAGCGAGCGAACAACACCACCGCTGCAAAGCAAGTGTAGCAACTTGCGGGCGATAACGCACAGAATACATAATGATACTTCCTTACAGCCATAGTCCGAGCGTTAGAAGCGTCGCAGGCAATGGGTAGGGCTTCGGCAGACCGCCGGAGGGGTGCAAGTCCCATGAGGTTACGCTAATAGCCGTCCGATTAAAGCCTATGTTACAAATTGACTTTTGACCCATTAAGAAAGGGGGACGACAAATTGAACAATAACGACGTGCCGATTTGGGAAAAGTACACGCTTACCATAGAAGAAGCAGCAAAATATTTCCGTATCGGAGAAAGCAAGCTGCGGAAACTGGCAGAAGAAAATCCCGTCCCGGACTGGGTAATGATGAACGGAAACCGTATTCAGATTAAGCGTAAGCAGTTTGAAAAAATGATTGATATGGTGGACGCAATCTGATAGTGAAATCGAGCCTTGAATGTGGTACAATGTAGTCAAGCATATCAAGGCTCTTTCCATTATGGAAAGGAGCATAACGATGTCGGAAAAAAGACGGGATAATAAAAATCGTATTCTCCGCACCGGAGAGAGCCAGAGAAAAGACGGGAGATATGCCTACAAATATATAGATACCTTTGGAAAACCGCAGTTTGTGTATTCTTGGAAGTTAGTACCTACGGACAAAACCCCGGCAGGAAAACGCGACGATATAGCGTTGAGGGAAAAAGAGAAAGAAATCCAAAAAGACCTTGACGACGGTATCGACCATATCGGAAAGAAAATGACGGTCTGCCAACTCTACGCAAAGCAGATACGCCACCGGGCAAATGTGCGGCATGGTACAAAGCAGGGGCGAAAACAGCTCATGCGGATTTTGCAGGAGGATAAACTTGGAGCCTGCCGGATTGAAAATGTGAAGCTCTCCGACGCAAAGGAATGGGCGTTACGCATGAAAGAAAAAGGTTACGGCTTCAAAACTATCAATAACCACAAGCGTTCCTTAAAGGCTGCTTTTTACACAGCTATACAGGACGATTGTATTCGTAAAAATCCGTTTGACTTCCAGTTGAACACAGTCCTTGAAGATGATACGGAACCAAAGGAACCTCTATCCCCTACGCAGGAAGCGGCTTTTCTGTCCTTTGTGCAGCATGATAAAGTCTATCAGAAATACTACGACGAGATTATCATACTGTTAGGGACAGGACTTCGCATTTCGGAACTCTGCGGACTGACGGAAGCTGACATTGACTTAGACAAACAGCTTATCAATGTAGACCACCAACTTTTGAAGATTGCAGACGTGGGCTACTATGTGGAAACGCCTAAGACGAAAAGCGGCAACCGGGTTATTCCTATGAGTGAAAAAGTGTTGGAAGCATTTCAACGGGTGCTGAACAAACGGAAATATGCACAGCCTGTTATTTTGGAGGGCTACACAAAGTTTCTGTTCCTTAACCGGAACGGCTTGCCAAAAGTGGCAGTCAACTATGAAAGTATGTTTCGGGGGCTTGTAAGGAAATACAACAAAACGCAAAAGGTAGCATTGCCAAAGGTAATGACACCGCATACCTTACGCCACACATTCTGCACCACGTTAGCAAATGCAGGAATGAACCCAAAGGCATTACAGTACATTATGGGACATTCTAATATCAACATGACACTGAACTATTACGCGCATACGACTTCCGAAACGTCGATAACAGAAATGAAGCGGCTGATTGCATAAGTAGTAAACGGAGAATTTACTACTCCACATACTACTTTTGAACACCAAAACATACGGGGATATAAGAAGATTTGAGAATATCTTCCATAACGAAAAATGCCGGAAAAGCCTGTAACAATAGGCTATACCGGCATATAAGAACTTTTAAAAAGATAGTCAAAAATTACTTTGTGATTTGCTATAATTTCAAGAGGAAATAGAAAAGGAGATTTTATAATATGAATATTCAGATCAGAGCTTATCAGAGTAAAGACGCTGCCCTTGCAGCACAGATATGGAATGAGGTTGTCGCTGATGGAAATGCATTTCCACAGGATACTGAAATGACAGCTGACGCGGCTAACCATTTTTTCCTGGAACAGACTTATACCGGTATTGCGGAAGATACCGAAACCCATGAAATCCTTGGACTTTATATCCTGCATCCAAATAATGTTGGAAGATGTGGTCACATCTGTAATGCCAGCTATGCTGTCCGGAAAAATATCCGCGGGCTGTATATCGGTGAAAAGCTGGTTCTTGACTGTCTGAAAATGGCAAAAGAAAAACAATTTCGTATTCTGCAGTTTAACGCAGTTGTTGCTACCAACACCCACGCACTGCATCTTTATGAACGAATTGGGTTTAAAAAACTTGGCACAATTCCGGGAGGTTTCCGGATGCCGGATGGCACTTATGAAGACATTATCCCGCATTACTACCTTCTCTAAATGCCTCACCCTCTCCTCCATAACGGAGGGCGGGCGCATTCAGCTTTCGCCAAATGCGCCCTGTATTTATGATCAAACTATTTACAAAATATCTTTATAGAGACGGAGAACATTCTGATAAAAAATCTTTTCTATTTCCGATTCCTTAAGTCCTGCTTCCCGCAATGCTTTTTTCAGAAGTGGCAGATCCTCCGGTGAAGCAATTTCCAACTCTCCATCAATTCCATCAAAATCCGATCCAAGACCAATACAATCAATTCCGGCAAGATCCCTGATGTAAAGAACATGTTTTACCATATCTTCAATCCGACTTACCTCTTCTTCGCCTTCTTCCCAGTCCCTCAGGAAAGAAGAACTGTAATTGATACCAATCACACCGCCTCTTTCGTCAATTGCCTGTATCAAATCATCATTCAGATTTCGTGGATGTCCACACACTTTTTTCGCATTGGAATGACTAGCCACAAACGGTTTGGATGTATGCTCTAACACATCCCTGATTCCAGCGTCATTCAGATGTGACACATCGATGATAATTCCCAGACGTTCCATCTCTTTTACAAATGCAATTCCAGTTTCTGTCAGTCCGTATTCGTCTCCGTCAAAAAGAGTTCCCTTAAGATTTCCTTCTGTTACCTTTGCCGGAAATCCCAGCTCATTCGGGAAGTTCCATGTCAGAGTCATCATCCGGACACCCAGCCGGTAAAAGTCTCTCAGAAGCCGGATATTTCCCATGCATACGCCGCCTTCTTCCAGTGTTAAAAGCGCTGACATCTTTCCATTTTTCATGTTATCTTCTATTTCCTGATAACTTTTTACAAATGAAATTCTGTCTTTGTTCTTTTCCATCTCATTATAGAAAACATCCAAAAGACGCATCCCATATGCAAATGGATTATCTACCGTTATTTGAATGAACTCAAAAACAATCCAAACGAATAAAAAAAGAGATAGATATGATCCGCTTTTTGCTTCTGATCAATATCTATCTCTTTTTTTCAATTTTTATCTGCAATACTGGTAAATCAAAGCCATTACATCTTCCATATTCAGCGGCTTGGTCAGATGTTCATTCATTCCCACCACATGACTCTGACTGATATCATCAATAAATGCATTCGTCGTCATTGCAAATATCGGTATTGCCTGCGCATCTTCTCTGTTCATTTCCCGAATACATCATCCTCGTCGTCTCAGCTTCCTGTGTAAATGTCGAGCCTTAAAACTTTTATTTTTTTAATATTTTCATCATATGCTTCTTTGAAGGAACCTGCCCTGCAACCACCAGTTTCCCATCAATCATAACCGATGGAGCCGTCATCACACCCAGTTTTACAATCTCAACCAGATCTGTCACTCTCTCAATCTCCGTATCAATTCCAAGTTCCTCCAGACATTCTTTCACAACCGCATTCGTCTTATCACAGTTCTCGCAGCCGCTTCCAATTACTTTTATATTCATATCCCGCCTCCAGATTTAATTGTTCAGTTTCATAGGAAGTCCCACACATTCCTCCCACGCCGCCGCGATTTCTCGGATCAGTGCGATTCCGATTTTGGAAATAAAGACAAGCTGAGACTTCGGCTGTGGTTCGTAAGGCGCATAATCCCGTTTCTTTCCGACTACATCAACTTTTTCCCATCCTTCTTTTTCCACTTTAAAGAAACCCTTCACACGGAATACATCCGGTTCAATCCTTGCAAGAAAGGCTTCCAGCTTTTCCTTCTGGATCTCTCCCGTAAAATCCATGGAAAATGTTTTTGGTTTATTTTTCGATGAATTCGTAGTATCCTCACATTCTGCCCATTTATACAGCATCAGATCCATATCATAAAACGAACGGTCAATATTTCCATTCGCACTCTCTGTAATTGGGCATACCGGATTAATTTCACGCACTTTGTCTTTCACCTGTTCAATCTGCTCACTGTCCACCAGATCAACCTTTGTCAGAACCGCAAGATTGCAGTGTTTAAGCTGACGATCAATTGTCTCTGAATCCCCGATCTGATCCAGAAAATTATAACAGTCCACCAGGCAAATGCATCCTCTGAAATCATATGCCCCAGGCGCCATTACTTCTGTGGCTGCAAGAATTTCTTCTGCATTAGACGGGTCCCCGAATCCAGAACTTTCCACAAACACATATTCCAGACCTTTCTGTGCCATCTGCGTCAGTGCATCCACAAAGGATAAACGAAGGCAACTGCAAAAAATAGAGCCTCTGTTCAATTCTATCATCTGGATATCATTATTCTGAAGCACCGTTCCGTCAATGCTGATCTTTCCCAGTTCATTCTGTATTACCCCAACCTTTGTTCCTTCCATGTTTTCCAGCAGATTTCTCAAGATTGTCGTTTTCCCAGCTCCTAAGAACCCTGTCAGAAAATATAATTTAATTTTACTCATGATTCATTTTCTCCTTTTTCCGTACTACAATTGCAATTTAAAAGTCCTGCATAATCTCCCGGAATCATCAGATGCCCCACTGTCTTATAAACCTCATTCATTACGTCTATGTCCAGAGAATACTGCATCCATTTTCCTTCTTTGCGCGCCTTTACAATTCCCAGATCACACATCAGCTTCATATCATGTGATAAAGTCGGCTGTGTGATATGAAATTCTTCCAGAATCTTACATGCGCATAATTCTCCTTCGGATAGCATGTCGATGATCTTCAGACGTTTCGGATCCGACATCACTTTAAATATACGGGCATATTTTTCATAATCTATCTGCATTTTTTGTCACCTCGGGTAATGTACTACTTTGCTCCACTACTTTTGATAATATTACGGATTGCCCCGCAGCGTAGCTGCTCTCGCAATCCTCCGTCCATTCGGAATCCGCTGATTTACTTCGTAAATCGCTCCTTCCTCATGTCCGGCGGGTAGCAAATTCATATACCTTTTCGTGCAAGCACGAACGGCATATGAGTTTGCTATCCTATATTATCACATTAAACCCATACCCTACAATGATTATTCCGATACAGACAATCCCAATGAATGTTCCGAGCAGTTTTTTCTTGATCGCTTTTGACAGCATTACCATAGATGGAAGGGAAAGTGTCGTCACCGCCATCATAAATGAAAGAATCGTTCCAAGTCCTGCTCCTTTGGCAAGCAGACTTTCTGCAACCGGGATGGTTCCGAAGATATCTGCGTACATCGGAACACCTACTGCTGTTGCCAGTGGCACAGCGTACCAGGTCTGCTTTCCGAGAATGCTGCGAACAATATGCTCCGGAATCAGATTATGGATGGCTGCCCCAATGATCACTCCGACAACGATATACGGAGCTACCTTTTTGACGGTAGCCACAACCTGATTTTTCGCATAATCCATACGATCTGCCACCGTAAGTGATGGCGAATCTACTTCCACATTCGGTGCCTGCCGGATAAAATCCGCCACCTGGTCTTCCATATGCAGCTTCTCAATGATCGTCCCCCCAATAACCGCTATGACAAGTCCAACGATCACATAGGCAAATGCAATCTTCCCTCCAAAGACACTCATCAGAAGAACCAGCGATCCCAGATCCACCATCGGAGATGAGATCAGGAACGAAAAAGTAACTCCGAGCGGCAGTCCCGCGCTGGTAAAGCCCATAAAGATCGGAATCGATGAACAGGAACAGAACGGTGTCACTGTTCCAAGAAGTGCCCCGATCAGATTTGCCCAGATCCCGTGAAATCTCCCCATGATCTTTCTGCTTCTCTCTGGCGGAAAATAGCTTTGAATATAGGATATCACAAAGATCAGCACCGCAAGCAGCACAAAAATTTTGATGATATCATACAGGAAAAAGTGAAGAAATTCGCCCGGAAATCTCCCCTCTCCCAATCCGGCTTTGACAAGAAGTTTTCCAATCAGATCTTTTAGCCATTGCATTCCAAGGATCTGATTCTGAAAAAATTCCCATCCGGTTTTTATTATTTCCATTTTCTCTTCCTTCCCATAGAAATATAGAAATATTTCTATGTGTTTTTCATTTTTTAACCGGTGCAATCCATTTATCACACCGGCTTTTAACTGCATCTTACTCTTTATATAGAAATTTGTCAATATGTTTTTGATTTATTTTTCTATTTCGTTACCTTCGCATTCGGATAGATCCTCTTCATCTTCGCATCATCATAATGCACATCTGCCCACTTCTGAACTACATTCGTCGCCTGCACGCCATTTTCTCTTTCATCGTATCGCACCAGCGCCACACAGGACACCAGAATATTGCAGACCATAAATACCAGCAAGCACCAGGTCAGAATCTTTCCTGTAACTGCCGGTATTTTTTCAATCCATTTTTCCACTGGTGGAAATAAAATTTTAAACCACACAACCGCAGCGATTCCCCAGAAAAAGCAGTACAACAGATTGATACGCCCTCCCAGATTAAACGGAATCTTACTGTAATCCCAGAACACTTTTCCGAATACAAGTTCCGTAAATACACTACAAAGATACTCGTAAGCACCACCAAGCAATGTCCCTGTAAGAAACAAAAACCGGTCTCCCTTGTCCTTATACCTGTATAAAAGTGCTGTAACCAGTGCGATTGCAAGCCCCCAGACGATGCTGAATGGTCCCCAGACCACACTGCTCCTGCTCATCCATACACCAGCCGTCACACGGCAGAAAATCGTCTCCGTAATATCTCCCAGAAAAGCGCCAATCATAAAGAGCATCACGATCTTATAAAAACCGCAGCCCTTTGCGAATACCTCTTCTTCATCCGTCTCCCGAATTACTTCTTCAATCTTCTTCGCCTTTGGATACGCTTTCGTCAGACGCTTTTCCAGACTTCCTACAATCTTTCCCGCAATCCTCGCACTTAGCTTATCCATCCCGGCATCGGTTGCAATCCACCGCTCCGGATTCTTACTCTTTCCGGTAAGGAGCATAAAAGAACCAAAGATGTCAATAAAAAGTACCACAATCAGTGTCAGCAGCACAATATGCATCAAAAGCTTCGGCAGAATATGTAATAAAACCAGTGTGATCCTATTACACCATCTCACAGTCAGATAACCCAGAACACCCCAGAACAGCGAAACCGGAAGACAGATATATCCATCCAAGTTCCATTTGATGTTTGAATAATCCCACCATCTCGCCTTAAACGCTTTTTCAATCAGATGACCGCTGACCCATTCTGCCACAGTCGCATAAACAGCTGCAAAAATGAACAGCCAGACTCCACGAAGTTCCTGCAAGCCGATCGTCATCGCAATTGCCGTCAGACCATACAACACACAAAACGGTCCGTTAACCAGACCACGATTGGCAAACTTCTTCTGTTTCAAAGTTGCCGATATGGTTTCCAATACCCAGCCACCAAAAGAATAAATGAAAAAGAGCCATAGTAATTCATATCCAGTATAGTGATTCATAGTCTTCTCCTTTGTAAGTTCATGGTATCATCTTATCATGCAGACCATGAACTTACAATTGGGATTTTATCCATAAACAACTTATATAACACCAATGATCCCAAACAGAATTGCCAGATAAAATGTAAATTCTGCCGCTGCCGGTCTCAATACACCCAAAAGCAACACCAAAGACGATCAGTGACATAACAAAACCTCCCTCCTGTTATCTTATATCATAACAGGGGAAGGTAAAATCTCTGTTTATATAATCTAAACTTTTTAAACTACGTTTCTTTATTCATGCATGTTTTCATAAAACAATCTGCAATTTCACACATCTCATCCGTCCAGAACTCCGCTCCACCGTGATCTGCGCCCTCAATCAGATAAAGCTCTGCATCTTTTCCGCATGCTTTCAATTTATGATAAAGGCTTACGCTCTGCACGGTACTTACCGTCCGGTCCTTTGTTCCATGCACAATCATCACCGGTGGCAGATCAGTATCCGGCGTAATATAGCACTCTGCCGTTCCCTTCTCTCTGAGCTTAACATCTTTCCGCATATCAGCACCACCCATCACCCTTCCTTCCGGACTGTCCGGCAGATGGTGATTTATTGTACTTGGATAATAATCATCTTCTAATAGATTTACAGAACCATAATAATCAAGGATTCCTTTCACAGAAGCATCTGTGTCCGGATAAATACTTGCATTCATCGGATCATTCTCTTTTAACATTCCGGCAAATACTGCAGTATGACCTCCCGACGAACATCCACCGATGAAAATATTCTTCACATCTGCATGCCAGCTCTGCCCATTCCTCTTCATAAACCGGATTGCATTCCTCGCATCCTGGATCTGCGCCGGAAATGCAGCAATCCCTGAATGACGGTATTCACAGACTGCAACCACATATCCTTTTGCTGCCAGGCGTGCATACATCGGGCAGCTTTTATATACATCCTGCTTCATCCATGCAGATCCCTGTACAAACACCAGGCAAGGATAGAATTTTTCTGGCTCATTTCTGCTAAACGGTTCCAGAACCTGCAGATGTAATGGTACTCCATCTATCTTTGCATACTCAATATCCGGTCTGTAATAAACGCCCATTTCATTTCCTGTAGCCGAAATCCGGACTGCACCTTCTACTTTTTCTGTATATTCAGGGAATTCTTCATATATCCAGTTTTTTATTTCCATTTGTTCTACCAATCCTTTCTTTCGTCTTTTCAGTTATAATACATTCACTTTATCATCTGCTCACACGCATTTCAAGCTTAAATGCTCTCCCAAGAGCATTATTGTTTGTCTATTTATTCGTTTAATCTATACATTTCTCTATTTTTTATCTATATCTCATATTTATTGCATATATTTAAGATAATTTTATTTTTTTCAGAATTTTTATTGACATTTTGCATTTTATGCGATATTATAATATCAACAAAACAAAAGGAGGACGGACCACCAGAAACTTAATCTTAACTCCAAAGTCTAAGAAAGTAAGAGGTATGGACCAAAGGACACTTAATTTAAAACTCGGACAAATCTAATGAAAGTAAGAGGTACGGACCAAAAGGAACATAATTTAAAACCAGAATAAATCTGATGAAAGCAAGAGGTACAGACCAATGGCAAGATAATTTATACAATATCAAATCAATGAAATCAAGAGGTGCAGACCAATGGCATAATAATTATTGAAATTTACATAGAAAAAACTATTTGAGATAATAGTTTCAGATAGATAAGAAGTGAATAAGGAGGATAATCCAATGGATGGATCAAATTAAAATCCACTGTAGCTGAAAGATCAGATACAGTGGATTTTTTATGACATATTTTCTGTTCCAAAGTTCAAGAGCGCGCCTGCTGACGCGCTCAATTTCTGCTGATTCATAGTACAGCGGATTCTATGAAGTCTTCCGGTCCATATCCCATACTGCCTTACCATC
This sequence comes from Coprococcus sp. AF99-45, assembly GCF_027663865.1. Classification (NCBI taxonomy): domain Bacteria; kingdom Bacillati; phylum Bacillota; class Clostridia; order Lachnospirales; family Lachnospiraceae; genus Coprococcus; species Coprococcus sp. AF99-45. Next base: position 51,670 of record NZ_JAQDGZ010000014.1, on the reverse strand, counting down.
ATCACAGTATTCCAGATCCGGGCATTCCCCCTGTACAAAGGAATAAACCGGTTCTTTACCTTCATATTCCTGAATGATACCATTTAATTTGGCAAGCATTTTTTCTTTATCCCCCGGAAGATGTCCTCTGACTCTCACATGGATAAAGTCATGAAAACCATCATATAAAATATTTGCTCCTGCTTTTTCCGGTGCGATCCTCTCGATCAGATGATATTCTTCCCGAATTGTTTCCAGCTCATCTGCCGGAACAAAAGTACCTTGCCGTATATCTTGATACAACGGAACTTCTTTATGCAGAAACATGGAAAAATTCACTACATGCGCCGGATTGGTCCTATTCAGGAACTGCGCCAGTGCTTCTGCATTTTCCATTCCTCTTCCTTTTCCTGCGACTCCGGTCATAATATGTGCATCATAAATCAGTCCTGCTTCATGAAGCCTGTCGATTGCCTGATATGCCTGTGCCAGATCATGATCTTTTTTCATAAATTTCAGCACATCATCCAGTCCGCTCTCGATTCCAAGATACAGATGCTTTACCTTTTTTCTAGCAAGCATTTCCAGCTCTTCCTGGCTTTTATGTAAAATACTCGTAACAGTCGCATCCATATTAATCCCTTCACATTCCGGGAAGTAATATGCGATCAGATCCAGAATCTCATACAATTTTTCTGTCTTCAGACCAAATGCATTACCATCCCCCAGAAAGATCTTCTTCGGCTTCCCATGCAGTTCCCGCACTCTCTTTAGTTCCGCTTCAATCTGTTCCATCGGAAGTTCCCGATACTTCAGATGCCGGAATAAATTACAGAATTTACACTGATTATATGAGCATCCAACCATAACCGGAAGCATGAAAGAGCTTCTTTCCATCGGGGCCCGGCAAATCTGTCCTTCGTAATCCATATGTCACACTCCTATGCTTCTACATAATAGACATAATTTTCTTTTCTTGGTTTTGCTGCAGGAAGTTCTGCTGCCGCATATCCAAGTACGCAATGACCGATTCCTTCATAGTCTCCTTCGATTCCCCATTTTTTCAGAAGAGCCTTTCCTTCCTCGGATTCAAATTCTTCTTTTGCCCGGTGGATCCAGCAGCTTCCGATTCCAAGCGAATGCGCTGCATTCATCAGATTTCCCATCACAAGACTTCCATCATAAAGATATGTCGGTCTTGCCTTATCTGCAAGTACAATAAGAACTACCGGTGCACCATAAAACGGATCTGTATCGGTTCCCATAATTTTTGCATTCATTGCTGAAAGCTGATCTCTTGTTGCTTTATCCGTCACTGCCACGATGATCGGTGACTGCATTCCCATTCCCGTTGCCGCATAAGTTCCGGCCTCAATGATCGTATCCAGATCCTCTTTTCTGATCATATCCGGTTTGTATCCACGGACACTTCTGCGTTCTTCCATATTTTTGATTACTTCATTCATAAATTTTCAGCTCCTTTCAAATCTGCTTCTATTGTAGCACGATTTGAAAGGAGCTGTATGTATCTTATTTATTAAATTTTTATATCTGGCTTATTTTTCTTCGCCCCATACTTCTTCCGCGATTTCTTTTACCAGTGCAAGCTTCTTCCACTGTTCTTCTTCTGTCAGTTTATTTCCGATTTCACAGGAAGCAAATCCACACTGTGGACTCAAATACAGTCTGTCGAGCGGGACATATTTCGCTGCTTCATGGATTCTCTTAATTACGTCTTCTTTATCTTCCAGCTTTGGTGACTTGGTTGTGATCAGACCGAGAACCACTTTTTTATCACCACTTACACTCTTCAACGGCTCAAATCCACCAGAACGTGCATCATCAAATTCCAGATAATATGCACTTACATTTTCACGGGCGAATAAAACTTCTGCCACACGGTCATATGCACCACTGCTTGCATAAGTAGAATGGAAATTTCCACGGCATACATGAGTGTTGATCACCAGATCCTCCGGCGCTCCCTCAATTGCACGGTTATTGATAGCAAGAAGCTGTTCCATGATTTTCTGAAGTCCGGCTTCATCGGTTCCGAAAATTGCTGCAGCATGTGGATCTACACACATTCCCCATGAACAGTCATCCAACTGAATGTTTCTACAGCCCGCATCATACAGGTCACGAATAACTTTCTTATATCCATTTGCGATATCCTCTGCCAGTTCTTCCACATCCGGATAATACTGATTGGTATTTGGAAGGGACATTGGCATAATAAACTGTTCCAGGAACTGTGCCGGTGCCGGGATTGTCTGCTTTGCTACTGTATTTTCATCTTCCAGTGCCTTTACAAATTTGAAATGCTCTACAAACGGATGCTGATCTACGGAAATCTTTCCGGTAAGATACGTATCATCGAGCATTGCAGCTTCTCCGTGAAATGGTAACCCGGTCTTGGTCGGCTCATGTCCCACTCCATTAAATCCCCACATAAAATCCAGATGCCAGGTTGCTCTTCTGAACTCGCCGTCTGTGATCACATGATATCCGGCTTTTTTCTGCTTCTCTACCAGGTCTAAAATTACAGCATCCTCTACTTTTTTCAGTTCTTCTTTTGAAATCTTTCCTTCTTCAAAATCTCTTCTTGCTCTTTTCAGTGTTTCCGGTCTTAAAAAACTTCCTACATAATCATAACGAAATGGTGTATTTTTACTCATAATATAGCTCTCCTTTTCTCTTTCGTACTGTCTGTCTTTTATGTTTGAAAGTATAGCAGAGTATTCTGCATCTGAAAAATACAAAAAAAATGCAGTTTGCCATAGTTTAAAACTATAACAATATCAAAAAAATGTTTCACGCTCCCTGCTTCCATGCTACAATATTACCAGGATATCTGGCCAGAAGTATTTTCCGCTAAGATACATTTTCCAGATACTTTTCTGATATTCCAAACCCAAAAACAATATTCTTTATAGAAAGTGAAAAATATGACTCTTCAACAATTAAAATACGTCGTAACTGTTGCTGAAACAGGAACAATTACCGAAGCCGCAAATCGTCTTTATATTTCCCAGCCAAGCCTGACAAACGCAATCCGTGAACTGGAAAAAGAAATGAAGATTACCATTTTTCTCCGGACTAATAAAGGGATCATCCTTTCAAAAGAAGGCGAAGATTTCTTAGGATACGCCAGACAGGTGCTGGAACAGGCCGCTATTCTCGAAGATAAATACAAAGGAACTTCCGGCGGGAAAAAGAAATTCTGTGTATCCACGCAACACTATTCTTTCGCTGTCAATGCCTTTGTCGATCTGATCAAAACCTACGGACAGGATGAATATGATTTCAGTCTCCGCGAAACCCAGACATACGAAATCATCGAAGATGTAGCAAAAATGCGCAGCGAGATTGGAATTCTTTTCTTAAATAATTTTAATGAAACGGTTCTGGAAAAAATTTTAAAATCCAACGGGCTTATTTTTCATCAGCTGTTTGTTGCAAAACCACATGTATTTATCAGCAGACGTCACCCTCTCGCCGATCACAAAATAATCACCAATGAAGAACTGGACGATTATCCATATCTTTCCTTTGAACAGGGTGAACACAATTCCTTTTATTTTTCAGAAGAAATCTTTTCTGTATCTGAACGCAAAAAAAATATCCGTGTACGGGATCGTGCCACCTTATTTAATCTTCTGATCGGGCTAAATGGCTACACAGTATGCAGTGGTGTAATTGACAAAAAGTTGAATGGAAAAGATATCATTGCCGTTCCTCTTGCTGACGAAAGTGATATGCGGATTGGGTATATTACACATAAAAAAAGGATGTTAAGCAGATTAGGGACAACTTATCTGGATGCCTTGAAAAAATATCTGCAATAAAAAACTTCTGGAAGCAGTTTTCCTGTTTCCAGAAGTTTTTGTTTTAAAACAAACATACAATTCCATGCACAATAAATGCAGCAACCCATGCAATCACACACTGAAAGATCACAACACCGATCGCCCATTTACCACCAAGTTCTCTTTTAATAGAAGCAATCGCTGCCACACACGGTGTATACAAAAGACAGAAAATTAAAAGTGCTGCTGCACCGGCTGTATTTATCACCGCTGTCAGTGCTGCTGTTGACCCAAACAAAATCGAAAGAGTGGAGACAACACTCTCTTTTGCCATAAATCCGGAAATCAGTGCCGTTGATATTCTCCAATCACCGAATCCAAGTGGAATGAATACAGGTGCGATCATACCTGCTACCGTTGCAAGGATACTTGCCTGTGAATCTGTCACCATATTCAGATGCAGATCAAAGCTCTGCAGGAACCAGATCACGATCGTTGCACCAAAAATAACGGTAAATGCTCTCTGCAGGAAGTCCTTTGCTTTTTCCCAGAGAAGCTGACCAACATTTTTTGCTCCCGGCATACGATAATTCGGAAGCTCCATAACAAACGGAACAGGTTCTCCTTTGAACATCGTCCCTTTCATTGCAAGTGCAGTAAGGATTCCCATCAGGATTCCAAAGAAATAGAGACCAATCATTACAATTGCACCCTTCCCCGGGAAAAACGCCGCTGTAAAGAATGCATAGATCGGAAGTTTTGCTGAACAACTCATAAACGGAGTCAGCATAATCGTCATTTTACGATCACGCTCTGAAGAAAGTGTCCGGCTCGCCATAACTCCCGGTACTGTACATCCAAATCCGATCAGCATCGGTACAATACTTCTTCCGGAAAGACCAATCTTTCGCAAAAGTTTATCCATAATAAACGCAACCCTTGCCATATATCCACTGTCCTCCAGCATCGAAAGGAAAAAGAACAGTGTAACAATAATCGGCAGGAAACTCAGCACGCTTCCAACCCCCTGAAAGATTCCATCTACAATCAGTGACTTTAATACGCCATTGACTCCTGCCGCATCCAGCGCCTGACTGCAGGCTACAATCACCTGGTCAATTCCCTGTTGCAGAAGATCCTGCAAAAATGCTCCGATCACATTAAATGTAAGCCAGAATACCAGTCCCATAATTGCAATAAATGCCGGAATCCCGGTATATTTTCCTGTCAGAACCTGATCAATCTTCCTGCTTCGCACCCGCTCCCTGCTCTCATGTGGCTTTAAGACCGTATCTTCACAGGCACGCTGGATATAGTTAAAACGCATTCCCGCTACTGCCGATGAACGGTCTACCTTGCATTCTTCTTCCATCTGCAGATTGATATGTTCCAGAAGTTCCTTTTCATTCTGGCTCAGCTTTAATTTTTCCAGGACAAGCTCATCATTCTCTGCCAGTTTGCTTGCTGCAAATCTGACCGGGATCCCTGCTTCCTTTGCATGATCTTCAATCAGATGCATGATCGCATGAATGCATCTGTGAACCGCACTTTCCTGACCTTCAGCAGAGCAAAAATCCACTTCCTCCGGTGCTTCCTGATATTTTGCGACATGCAGTGCATGTTCTACCAGTTCCGCAATTCCTTCTCCCTTTGCTGCCGAGATTGGTACAACCGGTACTCCGAGAAATGCTTCCAGCTCATTCACACGCACAGAGCCACCGTTCACACGCATCTCATCCATCATATTCAGCGCAACAACCATTGGGATCTCAAGTTCCATAAGCTGCATCGTCAGATACATATTCCGTTCAATATTGGTTGCATCTACAATATTGATGATTCCTTTCGGTTTATCCTGAAGCAGAAATTCTCTTGTAACAATTTCCTCACTGCTATACGGAGACATAGAATAAATTCCCGGAAGATCGGTAATACGGGTATTGGGATGTTCCTTGATCACACCGTCTTTTCTGTCAACCGTAACACCTGGGAAATTTCCCACATGCTGATTCGATCCGGTCAGCTGGTTGAACAGCGTTGTTTTTCCACAATTCTGATTTCCAACCAATGCAAACGTAAGTGTCGTATTCTCCGGTAACGGATGCTCTGTTTTCTTCTCATGAAAAATGCCTGCTTCTCCATACCCCGGATGCTGTGCATCTCCTAACGGTTGTCTGCCTTCCTTCTTCTTATAATGCGGCTCATGGGCCGGCGTAATTTCAATCTGTCCGGCATCCTCCAGACGGATCGTAAGTTCATAACCATGGATTCTGATCTCAACCGGATCCCCCATCGGCGCATACTTTACAATCGTTACTTCTGTTCCCTGGATCAATCCCATATCCAGAAAATGCTGCCTGAGTGCACCATTTCCTCCTACGGAAAGAATCGTAGCTGTCTTTCCGACTTGTAATTCTTTTAATGTCATTCCTCTATCTGTCTCCTTTGGCAAAACCATTTATTGATAATTTATATCATTATCATATCAGTCCTGTAGGTAGTCATTCAAGAATAACATTCGTTTTTTCTAACTAATTTCATCGTCTGCAAATTGTTTTATTCCGTAGCCTCTCTAAACCGGTACCCTACTCCGATTTCTGTCAGAATAAATCTGCAATTTCCGGGATCCTTTTCTATCTTCCTTCGCAGTGCTGCCATAAATACCCTCAGGTTGGCTGCTTCTACTCCCTGTGCACTGCCCCAGATCTGGCTGAGAATATAATTATGTGTCAGTACCTTTCCCCTGTTGTCGATCAATAGTTTCAAAATTTTATATTCCATCGGAGTCAGATGAACTTCTTTCCCATCTATCGATACCTGATGTTTTTCCCAGTCCACCTTCAGATAATCACACTGAAAGATTTTTTCTTTCTTTTCTTCCGGGAGCTGGTTACTCTTTCTGAGCGCCACACGGATTCTGGCAAGCAGTTCGCCCATATAAAACGGTTTTGTCACATAATCATCTGCCCCCAGATCCAGTGCCTGTATTTTTTCTTCCTCTTCCTGTCTTGCACTGACCACAATGATCGGTATCTTCGAGATTTCTCTTACATTTTTTATAATCTCAATCCCGTCACCATCCGGAAGTCCAAGATCCAGAATGATCATATCTGGTCTGTTTGCATAGAACAGTGCATTTGCTTCTCCACATGTCTTCGCAATCACATAATCATAGTCTTCTTTCTTAAGACTCATCGAGATAAAGTTAATAATATATTTATCGTCTTCCACAATTAAAATTTTATGCTTATCTGCCATCTGTACTTACCTGCCTTGCCTCCAACCAGAACATGAACCTTGCTCCGCCTTCTTTTCTGTTCTCTGCACAAATATTTCCACCATGTGCATTTACTACCGCTTTACATATAGCCAATCCCAGTCCGATTCCTCTTTGTCTGTCCCCTTTTTCGTCTGACCTTGTAACAAATTCGTCAAAAATATTTTCTTTCAGATCTTCCTGAATCCCGTCTCCGTCATCTTCTACACTGATCCACACTTTCCCTGCATCATATCTGGCTTCTATACAGATCCATCCATTTTCCCCTGTATGCTTCATCGCATTATCCAGAAGATTGACCAGCACCTGGACCATCAGTTTTCCATCTACATTTACAACAATCAGCTCCGACGGAAGTTTAATTTCAAACCTCCTCTTTTCCCGGAGTCCTATGATATGTGATACGGCTTCATAGATCAGATCATCCACTACTTCCTGGTTTTTCCGGATCTCAAATTCTTCACTTTCCAGCTTTGTCATATTCAAAATATTTTCCATCAGGCGCATCAGCCATACAGACTGCTCCTGTATCTCTCCTGCCAGTTCCTTTCTGACTCTGGCATCCAACTCATCCGCCTCTTTTAAGAGTCCTGCAGCTCCCATAATTCCGGTCAAAGGTGTCCTGAAATCATGGGATATACTTCTCAGCATATTGCTTTTCAGCTTTTCTCTTTCCATCTGTGCCCTTGTTTCCTCTGCAATACGCACCTGATTATGAAATCGTACCATAATACTTGCAGAAATGAATCCTGTGATAAGGAAAAATACCAGACGTACCACATCATTCTGATCCGTCATCGCAAATGTATGCACCGGCACTGTAAAAAAATAATTAAACAGCAACACACTGCATACAGAAGCCATCATTCCATACAGATAACCGGTAGTTGTAACTGTTATGACCAGTACACCCACAATATAGATCATCAGAATATTTTCTTTTCGAATTCCATAACTCTGGAGAAAAAAAGACAAAAATGTTGCAACCGCCATGATCGCAATCGACTGCACCATATATTTTACTCTCTTTTTTGTCATTTTCTTTCCCCCATCATTCATCATTTTATACTTGCAAGCAGACGGTCAATATCCTTTGTAAGACCTACTACAAGCAGATGATCCTTCTCATGCATCACATAATCCGCTCTCGGAAGGACCACCAGCTCTGTATTTTTCTTTATTCCAAATACAGTTATATGATAGTTTGCCCTTATATCCGCTTCTTCTATCGTCCGCCCGATCCATGCAGCCTTCGGCTGGATTTCAAAAATCGAATAATCCTTACTGAGTTCAAAATAGTCAAAAACATGATTTGCACTGTATTTTACAGCCAGTCGCTCTGCAATATCCCGATCCGGATAAAAAACTTCATCCGCTCCATTTCTCAATAAGAATTTTGCATGGATATCCCTGTTTGCCTTACTGACAACATGTTTGGCTCCAAGCTCTTTTACCAGGCTTGTTATCTCCAGACTGCTCTGGAAATTTGATCCGATGCACACAAAGCAAAGATCGAAATTTCCTACTCCAAGACTTCTTAATACTTCTTCATTTGTACAGTCCCCTACCCGTACTGCTGTTGCGTATTCCAACAAATCCGGTGTCTTTTTTTCATCTTTATCGATGACCATTACCTCATTTCCCCGATTTGCCATATCCATACACAGATGATGGCCAAATCTTCCAAGTCCAATAATCAATACTGATTTCATTTTTCTACTCCTTATTCTATCCTATCGTAATTTCTTCTACCGGTTTCCGGATCGGTGCTTCATGTCTGTGCCCTTTCAATGAAAGCGCAAATGTCAGACTTCCTATTCTTCCGCAAAACATCAGAAATACCAGCATCATTCTTGATGCCATGCATACATCTCTTGTGATTCCCGCAGACATTCCCACTGTTCCCATTGCAGAAAAGACTTCAAACATCACATCCGCCAAAGAAAACGGCTGCATAATTTCCATGAAGATCGTTCCTGTTAGTATAAGGAACAAATTCGTACACATTACAACACTGGCCTTTCTGATCGCAGTTTCATCCAGTCTTCTGTTAAATACATTACAACCGGCTGCTTCCATCAGATTTGCACGCACAAATACAATAAGAACCACTACGGTTGTCGTCTTAATTCCACCTGCTGTAGATCCCGGGCTTCCTCCTATGAACATCAGAATCATAGTAACAAGTTTACTGCCTTCCGTCAACGCTCCTGTATCGGTTGTATTAAATCCTGCCGTTCTGGCTGTCACCGAGTGAAATAAAGAACAGAGTATCTGTTCTTTCACAGGCATCCCTGCCAGTACATTATTTTTTTCCAGTATCAGGAATAAAACTGCTCCTCCTATAATCAGAAAACCTGTTGTTGATAATACAATCTTTGTATGCAGATGATATTTTTTCCATTGAAATTTTTTCACAGACAGATCATCCCACACTAAAAAACCGATTCCACCGATTATAATCAGCAGCATGATCACTGTATTTACCAGCCAGTCATCCGAATATCTGATCAGTGACTGATAGGCACCATTTTCTCCCATAAGGTCAAACCCGGCGTTGCAAAAGGCTGATATAGAATGAAAGATCCCGTACCAGATTCCTCTTCCTATTCCGAATTCCGGAATAAACCGGATCATCAGCAATACAGCTCCAATGCTTTCAAAAAAAAGTGTTCCTTTTATAATCTTCTTCGTAAGCTTTACAATTCCACCAATTTGAATACTATTGATACTCTCCTGCAAAATTCCACGGACTTTAAGCCCTATCTTTCTTCTTAACAGAATCGCCACACAGACACCAATTGTCATAAATCCCATACCGCCGATCTGGATCAGGATCAAAATGATAAGCTGTCCAAAAAAAGACCAGTGCAGATATGTATCCTGTACAACCAGCCCAGTCACACAGGATGCGGATGTCGAGGTAAATAATGCATCTGCAAAAGATGTCATATTTCCATCCCTTGATGAAACCGGAAGCATTAAGAGAATACTTCCCAAAAGGATCAACAACAAATACCCGACAACAATCATCTGTGTCTGTGTCATCTTTTTATATATTACTGTCATTTGTTTCGTTTCCTTTCTCCTCTATATCTTTCTTCCTCTCTCTCTTTTTTATCCTTCTTCAGAAAAATGTCGAGTTCACGCATCAGATGCAATCCGGCGATCAGCAGAAAGCTCAGGATCCCTGTAAATAAAATAATACTCTCAATCTCGAACATAACCTTTCCTTCCTCTCACTGTTTTTCCTCTCCTGTTTTGTAAATCAATGATAGTATTTTTAGTATAAAGATTGTATAAAGATTCCTGATTTTATGTAAATATTCCGTTATGATTTCCTGCTGAAAAATGGGATTAGGAATTTCATTAAATAGAAAGAATGTGCATCTCCGGCACGCAGTGCCTTTTGTTTCATAGGAAGTTCCTTCGGGATTTTCTATGAAGCAAAAAACGGGCACTTTGCAGTTCTTTCTGCAAAGCGTCCGCCTTTTTTACAAAATCTTTTTATTCAACTGCTGCTTCTTCCTCATCTGTTTCCGGAACATCATTATGAACGGCAGCCACACCTGCTACATCTGCTTCCGGATCTGTGATCAGTTTGACATCTTTATCCTTTGCGATGTCAAGGTCTTTGACTTTAATGGTTTCTCCAACCTTCAAATCTCCAACATCAACAATTACTTTTTCAACAAGTGCAGATGGAAGTGCTTTGTATTCAATTTCATCAAGCAGTTCCTCCACAACACCTGTGACAACCTTTGACTGATTGTGGATCACAACTTCTGCTACAGAATGTACCATTTCTCCACTTACCAGTGCCTGAAAATCTATTTCAAGTACTTTTGAACCCATAGAATCATAATCGACTTCTTTTACCAGCACATCCATCTGCTCTCCGTCCAAATCCAACATGATCTGGCTTCCTTTGCCATTAGCTTTCAGGAACTTTTCCGCTTCTTTCTGTGTCATCTGTACCGGAATGGAGCCTTCAATCTCACGTCCGAATACATTGCCGGTTACATAACCTTCTCTTCTGAGTTTTTTGGCTTTTGTCTGCATGTTTCTTTTTTCAGCTTTTAAAGTATTCATTTATCTTTTCCTCCAATCACTGACTTCTGGTAAAGTACCTATTTCCTTGTTACAGCTGTATTATAGCACTCATGGATTATCAAGATTAACCAAAATCACATCTTTTTTGATCAATATTTTTGCTGTTTTTCAAACTTTTTTCTTTGTTTTGTGCAATTTTTATTTTCAGCCCTTATAGATTTCCATAATTTTTCATATTTTCAGCTTTTTATTGTTCCAGATATTCTTTGATCCTGTCGATATTATACAAAGGAATATTTGTCATCCATTCCTGTTCCCGGTAATCTGACATTGACGTTCTTACGGCATATTTAGGCTTATGTTTTTCCCAGAACGCTTTCAGGCTTTTTGCCCGCAAATTTTCCTCCGCTTTCACTTCCAACGGAATAATCGAAGTTCTTCCCTGCTCTTTGCACCTTATGAATCAGTCCACAGTCTAAAAGCCATTGTATTGCCAGCTCAAAATCTTTTGCCCTTGATCCTTTTCTCACCTGTCCATAGATATATTTTTTATTTTTCTTCGCCAGCTGCATCGGAATCGAATTCCATACAAGATTCAGTCTTGGAACCAATGAAGTCTCGGCGTGTTTTGAAAAATCCTGTTGATAATAATTCAACAGATTCTTCTGTATCTCTCTGACCTGATTAAAATCCTTCGTTTCTACATACGTCTGTACTACTTCCGGCATGCCACCTACATAATAATATTCGCGTAATCGGTCTATATATTTAGATTTGAATGTTGTCACCATATCGGTATCCGTTCCCTGAAGAATATTTACGAAGCGTTCCTCTCCTAATGCGCACAAAAATTCCTGAAATGTCAATGGATAAAGATCCATAAAATCTACCTTTCCAACCGGAAAAGAAGTTCCTTTATGCAATGCCACAGCAAAAAAAGAACCTGCTGCCACAATTGCATATTCACCTGCAAAATGCTATACTCGGATGAGAAATGTTAATGAAAAGAGGTTTGATTATGAGAGCATATGAACGACTTTTAAATTATGTAGTAGTCCGTACTCCAAGTGATGAACACAGTACGACTTCTCCTTCTTCCCAGTGTCAGTTCGACCTGGCACGTATTCTGGCAGATGAGATGACTGCCCTCGGGATTTCTGACGTAAGTCTGGATGAATTCTGCTATGTATATGGAAAGATTCCTGCCACACCGGGATATGAGAATAAACCATCTATCGGATTTATCGCACACATGGATACCGTTTCCGATTACTGTGACCATGACATCATCCCGGTCGTACACAAGAACTACGATGGCGGTGATCTGCCGCTTGGCACAAGCGGACGTACCCTTACCGTAAAAGATTTCCCGCATCTTCCATTTCTTGCCGGACGCACCCTGATCACAACAGACGGTACAACTGTTCTTGGTGCCGATGATAAAGCCGGAGTTGCCGAGATCATGACCATGGCTGAAGCACTGATCAAAGAAAATATTCCTCATGGACCGATCTCAATTGCTTTTACACCAGATGAAGAAGTCGGTGGTGGAACTGATCATTTTAACGTAGAAAAATTTGCTGCACAGTTTGCCTACACTCTGGATGGCGATACCGAAGGCGAAATTCAGTATGAAAACTTCAATGCATGCAAGGCAGATTTTGAAATTACCGGCTTTGCTGTGCATCCGGGTTCCAGCAAGGATACGATGATCAATGCGTGCCTGGTTGCCGCTGAAATCAATAACATGCTTCCAGGACTTGAAATCCCGCGTGAAACGGAGGATTATGAAGGATTCTACCATCTGACCGGTATGAGTGGAGATGTGGCAAAAGCAGAGCTTCATTATATTGTAAGAGATCATGACAAGAATCTGTTTGAAGCCAGAAAAGAAACTCTTCGCCATATTGAGAAGAACCTCAATGAAAAATGGGGAGAAGGCACTGTGAAGCTTATGATTACTGACCAGTACCAGAATATGGCTGAGATTATTGCCGGATGCATGCATCTGATTGAGAATGCAAAGAAAGCCTGTGAAAATGCGGGTGTTGCACCGCTTGTGCTTCCGATCCGTGGCGGCACAGACGGATGCCAGCTCAGCTTTATGGGACTTCCTTGCCCGAACCTTGGAACAGGGGGACATGCATTCCATGGACCATATGAACACATCACGGCAGAAGGAATGGACAAGGCTGTGGATATCGCAGTTGAGCTTGTGAAATTATACGCGGAGATGTAAAGGGTTGTATTTCGTCTTTAATCCGATTTAACAAGTAAACAAATATTTTAAGCAAAACCGGAGTTGCCGCATATCACTAAAATCTATGCGACAACTCCGGTTTCTTAAATTTGAAAATATTCTTTTATCTGTCCCAGTATAATTCCCATCAACTTTGTCCTTGCTTCCACGCTCGCCCATGCTACATGTGGTGTAATCAGCAGTTTTTTGCTGTCTTTTATTTTTCGTAGCGGATTCGTCTCACTCATCGGCTCCTGACAAAGCACGTCAAGTCCGGCTGCAGCTATCTCGTCATTTTCCAGTGCCTCATACAGATCCTGCTCGACTACGATCGGACCACGTCCAAGATTCAGGAAAATACAGGTTTTTTTCATTTTTGCAAATGCTGCTTTATCCATTAAGCCCTCTGTATGTTCATTTAACGGTGCATGAATGGATATAATGTCAGATTTTGCAAGCAACGTATCCAAATCTACCTGTTCGTAACCTTCCTGCGCCGAACGCCCTGATGCAGAGTAATAAATAATCTGTGCTCCAAATGCTTTTGCGATATCCGCAACTCTCCGTCCAATTGTTCCCAGACCTATGATCCCCCACGTTTTGCCACTGATCTCCGTAAAATGCTCTGCAAAATGCGTAAATATTGTATCATTGATGTAACGCTCTTCTTTTACATAATCATCGTAATAACGTATCTTTTCCAGCAGATAGAGAAGCATTGCAAAAGTGTGCTGTGCCACCGTTTCTGTCGAATAGCCAGCTACATTTCTCCATGCAACTCCTCTTTTTTCCAGATATTCTTTATCCAGATTGTTGATCCCCGTTGCCGTCACACATACCAGCTTTAAATTCTCTGCTTTTCCAATCGTCTGCTCATTGACCTGTACTTTATTTAAAATAATCACATCTGCATCCTGAACTCTTTCCGGTACTTCTTCTGATGTAGAAAAATCGTATTTTACGACTTCACCTAACCTGTCAAATCCAGAAAGATCAATATCTTCTCCAATTGTTTTTACATCCAAAAAAACTATTTTCATAATCTGTTCCTCACTTTATCACTGTAATTTGCAACTTTTTCTGTTCATTATCATAACAAATTTATTTTACGAATACAACCTAAACAACCGTTGACATCCTTATCCTATGGCGCGTATACTAAAGAAATGAAGAGCATTTGCGATTATATCCAGATATAATTAGCAGGTGTTTTTTTTGGTCTTTCTGGCAAGCCTTTGCTTTTTATAAATCACATTCCATCAACATCAAGGAGGTTATTATCATGAATCAGAACAAAGCTTTGGAACTTACAAAAGATATCGCAACTGACATTATCGGAGGAATCCTGATTGCTGTCGGTGTCTATAATTTTGCTGCTGCTGCAAAATTTCCGATGGTAGGGGTAAACGGAATCGCCCTGATCTTTTACCAGTTGTTTGGACTGCCGATCGGTACTGTTGCCCTGATTCTTAACATCCCGATCGCCATCTGTTGTTTTCGGCTTCTGGGCCGCAGATTTTTCCTGAATTCAGTCCGGACGATCATTATTACTTCCATAATCATGGACGTGATCGCACCGCTATTCCCGGTTTATCAGGGTGACAGACTTCTTTCTGCCATCTGCTGCGGTGTCCTTTCCGGACTTGGTTATGCAATGATCTATATGCGTGATTCTTCAACCGGCGGCTCTGACTTTATCATGATGTCGATCAAAGCACTGAACCCTCACCTTTCCCTTGGAAATATTGCATTTGCACTGGATGCAGTAATTGTGATCCTCGGAACCGTAATTGTATCCCGTGACGTGGACAGTCTGATCTACGGTCTGATCGTCAGCTATCTGCTCTCTCTTGTTATGGATAAAGTTATGTACGGAATTGATGAAGGAAAGCTTGCCCTGATTGTAACCGATCCCGAACACAGCACTGAAATCTGCTTCAAAATCGATGAGGTTCTCGGACGCGGCTCTACAATTTTAAATGGTATGGGAAGTTATTCCAAAGATGATAAGCACATCATAATGTGCGCCTGCAACAATAAGCAGATGTACGGAATCCGCAAGCTGATCAAAACGATTGATCCAAAATCCTTCCTTGTAATCATGGAATCGAATGATGTAGTGGGTGAAGGATTTAAAGATGAGTAAATTGCGGTCAGCTTTTTCAGACAGCTAAGCAAATCATCCGTATCACTTGTTGGACACTTTGCATCAAAAATAGAATTCCTAATAATAAAAACCGGAGGCTCATGTGTCTTTTTACACAAGCCTCCGGTTTTTCTATAATCTGCCAAGCCAATACTTCGCTTTTATACACACTCTGATTCCCTGTCCTTTTTTAAGTCCGGCTCTTCCTATGAATTCAGATCTTCTGTGATTGATTTAAGGTTCATGAAGTTTGTCAGATAATCTGCTGTACCAGTCTTCGCATCTGTTCCGGACATGTTAAATCCACCAAATGGATGCTGAAGTACAACTGCTGCTGTAGATTTTCTGTTAAAGTATAAGTTACCTACCTGGAATTCTACTTTTGCTCTCTGGATATTTTCACGTGTCTCACTGTATACAGATCCTGTCAGACCATATTCTGTCTGGTTTGCTACATCAAGTGCTTCATCAAAAGAATCTACTTTGATAACAGCAAGGACTGGTCCAAAGATTTCTTCATTGGCAATTCTTGCATCTCTCTTGATATCGCGGATTACAGTAGGATCAATATAATATCCTTCTGCGTCACTGTATGTACCACCGAATACAACATTTCCTTCTTTACGTCCGATCTCGATGTAATTGGTAATGCTGTTATAAGCGCCCTGGTTGATAACCGGTCCCATCGCTGCATTGCTTTCGCCCGATCCCTGGTTCGCCTTCAGTTCTGCTGCGCATTTTACAACTTCATCTACAAACTCATCATATACATCTGCCAGAACAATTGCTCTTGAGCATGCAGAGCATTTCTGTCCCTGGAATGTAAATGCAGAGCTTGCAACTCCATTTGCTGCTTTCTTGATGTCTGCTGTTGAATCTACGATAATTGCATTCTTTCCACCCATCTCAGCCACAACACGTTTGATCCATCTCTGTCCGTCAGCGATCTTGGCTGCATGTTCATTGATTCTGCATCCAACTGCTTTTGATCCTGTGAAGTTTACAAATCTTGTAAGCGGATGTTCTACGATGAAGTCACCAATCTCTGATCCTGATCCAGGAATGTAACTTACTACGTCAGCCGGAATACCGGCTTTCTGGCAGAGTTCTACGAATTTGTATGCAACGATCGGAGCGTCTGAAGATGGTTTGCAGCAGATCGTGTTACCGGTAACAACTGCAGATACAATCATTCCACCAAACAGTGAGAGCGGGAAGTTCCATGGAGAAACAGCCACACCTACACCGAGCGGGATGTAAACGCATTTTGTAAGTTCATCTGTAGGAACCAGCTCTTTTCCTTTTTCCAGATTCTGGATATGCATTACATAAGAATTGATAAAGTCAAGCTGTTCGCAAAGTTCTCCGTCAGCTTCTCCCCAGTTCTTTCCACTTTCAAGGACGTTCCATGCATCCATGATGAAACGGTTCTCGATCAGAAGTGCTGCAAGTCTTCTTAATACACGTACTCTTTCTTCTACAGATGTCAGGCTCCATTTTTTGAATGCTTCGTAAGATGCCTTGATTGCCTCATCAGCCTGTTCTTTGCTGCATGAGCATGCATATCCGAGTACTTCCTTTGTAGCCGGTGATACAGAAGCGATCTTCTTTTCTGTCTCAACTTTTTTTCCACCGATGATCAGTGGGTAAACAGCACCTGCTTCTGCATGAGCCTGTTTGAATGCTTCTTCTATTTTCTTTTTATTTTCTTCCAATGTGAAATCAACTTCTACTGCGTTTTTAAATCCTGTAAGCATGTACTTATGTCCTCCTTGAACTATGGTCTATAAATTGTTTATTATTGTAACAGCAAATTTTCTCCACGTCAATATGTTAAAGTAAAAAAATGTATTTTCGTATACAATTATACCGTTTATATTTTAACAAATAACTTGCATATTTTCGTTCTATTGACATTTTATCTCAATTGATATAAGATATTGTTTAAATGGTTCTTTTTAGAACCATTTTTCAAATGACTGTGCTCGGCACGAGAATGTGTCAAGGCACATTCTTTTTTATTAAAAAACGGAGGTGTATGGATGAACATTACATATCTGCTTGTATTAATGCAGCGAATTGGTAAAATGCATAAACAGAAGTTGAAAGAATTATGCCGCCAGTATGATCTCTCGCTGATCGAGGCTAAGATCATTGCTTTCTTACATAATAACCCCACAAAAGATACTGCAGGTGATATCGTCGAGCTACGGATGCTCTCAAAAGGGAATGTATCCCAGGCAGTTGATCTTTTATGTCAGAAGGGGCTTCTTTCAAAAACAGCAGACCAGACGGATCGCAGGAAAACGCATCTTTCCCTGCTGCCATCATGCGAAAATGTTACCGGAGCAATCGACACGTTCCAGTCTGCTTTTTACCACAATCTGTTTGACGGATTTTCATTAGAAGAATTCCAGATGTTCGCCTCGCTGAATGAACGTCTGGCATCCAACGTAGCAACTATTTATCACAAAGGAGATTATTAGACATGAACAAAGACAAAGATTTTCTGGGTACTGAACCCGTCGGAAAGCTGATGTTCCGGCTGGCGCTTCCGACGATCACCGCACAGCTCATCAATATGCTGTACAACATTATTGACCGTATTTACATCGGACACATTCCTGGTAATGGGGCACTTGCCCTTACCGGAGTCGGTGTATGTATGCCACTGATTATGATCATTTCCGCTTTTGCCGCACTGGTTGGAGGCGGTGGTGCACCGCATGCTTCGATTGCAATGGGAAAAAATGATCTTAATACTGCAGAACATATTCTGGGTAACTGCTTTTTCCTGCAGATTCTGATTTCTATAATCCTGACAGTCATCCTGCTGTTTGGTAACCGTACTTTTCTTCTTGCCTTCGGTGCCAGTGAAAATACGATTGAATACGCTGTAAATTATATGAACATTTACGCTGTCGGCACTATTTTCGTCCAGCTTACCCTTGGCATGAATATGTTTATCACCACACAGGGCTTTGCCAAAACAGGTATGCTCTCTGTTCTGATCGGAGCAGTGATGAACATTGTTCTGGATCCGCTGTTTATCTTTGCATTCCATCTGGGTGTCAGAGGTGCTGCGCTTGCCACAATTCTGTCACAGGCAGTCTCCTGCATCTGGGTTCTTTCTTTCCTTTGCGGAAAAAAGACGATCCTGCACATCCGGAAAAAGAATCTCATCCTGAAACCGGAGATTATTCTTCCTTGTGTCGCTCTCGGGCTTGCCACATTTATCATGCAGGCTAGTGAGAGTATCATCTCTGTATGTTTCAACTCTTCTCTGCTGAAATACGGAGGAGATATCGCAGTTGGTGCCATGACGATCCTTACCAGTGTCATGCAGTTCGCAATGCTGCCACTGCAGGGTCTTGGACAGGGTGCACAACCAGTCCTGAGCTATAATTACGGTGCAAAAAACAGAGATCGTGTAAAAAAAGCTTTCAGGCTTCTTTTAACAGCAAGCCTCTGTTATTCCACAATTCTGTGGGCATTTATTATGCTCTTCCCTCAGGTGTTTGCAGAAATGTTTACTTCCGATTCTGCACTGCTTGGTTTTACTAAATCAGCACTCCGGATTTACTGTGCCTGCCTGCTGCTTTTCGGAATCCAGATCGCATGCCAGATGGCATTTACATCATTCGGAAAAGCAAAGGCTTCGATTGCTGTCGCTGTTACACGTAAATTTATCCTGTTGCTGCCACTGATCTATCTGCTGCCGCATATTCTGACCGGGAACAAGACCAATGCAGTGTATATGGCTGAACCGATTGCAGACTTCCTGGCTGTATCCTTCACGACGGTTTTGTTTACGTTTCAGTTTAGGAAAGTGTTGAAAGAACTTGAGGGGTAGTCGCAAGAGAGCATAAAAAATAATCCCTGGTAGCTGCTAAGTTGCACGAACCATTCCAACGAGCCTTTCAAAGCATCAATTGTGTCAGCAATGGCTTCCACAATTGATTAAGTCTCGTTTCCATCGTGCAAAGACGCATCTACCAGGGATTATTTTTTATTTACGTTGTTGACTGAGTTTTACTTCTTTGACTGGGTGTTGAACTGGAGCCGTAAATCATTGTTTTATATTTTCAAATGGATTTACACTTTACCTCAATTAGGCTTCCTGACCATCAGCGATTTTGGATGTTTCTTTTTCTGGGAATAATAATGTGAAAATCTTTCTTACCAGTGGACCGGCGAAGCAGAGCTGCCAGAAGAATGCCATCGGGAAGTTGATTGCTGTGGTCTGGAACCAGACGGATATGAACTGGGTTCCCGCATTCTTGAAGAGCAGGGTTGCTGCAAGGCTCATAAGTGGACACATTCCGATGATGGATACTACGGAAATGGCGATCACCAGGTGAAAGTTATTATCTCTTTCCAGATTAACAATGGAAAATGCTTTTTTCTTTGCAAATGGTCCGATCAGGAAAAAATCAAGGATGAATGCAATTGGTCCCATAATGACCAGCTCGTGGAATGCATTTAAAAATACCTGGTTGTTCATTCCTCCTACGTTGAGAGCAATGTTGTAACAGATCATGGTATAAACCATCACGAACACCATGATAATTGTGAAAATAACGTCTTGAAATTTGTTTTTTGGCATAAAAATATCCTCCTTCATAATAAGCGTAACAGAAAATGTGTTGTTCGTTCATCATTCCGGAGGAATGTATCGTTTCCAATATAACCGAGATTCTATTCTTTTTTCTATATGGTATATGCCAGACAACGCCATATCAGCAAGGTTTATAATACCTCAACTCTTTAAAAACAGTCAAGTATTTTTTCAGATACATTGAATCATTTTTATCTCTTTTTTCCAAATAAAGAACTCCATACCGTCAGGATCGCTCCTGCAAAAAGAGCCAGATCCGAGAGATTAAAAGTGATATCCGAGAGTTTCCTGTTCTTTGTTTTCAGAGACAGATAATCGACCACATAACCTCTTTTGAAACGGTCATAAGTATTACCAACTGCTCCGCCCAGCATCAGCGATGTTCCAAGCTTTGCCAGTTTGCGTCCCGGTTCTTTCCAAAGAAGGTGCTCCCAGAAAAACAGGATTCCAAGTGCTGCCGCCGACATGCCTTTTACCAGCTTTGGTCTGGAATCCAGATGATTCATCATCAGACCTTTGTTGTGGACTTTGCGGTAGATTCCTTTTCCTTTCCAAATCCGGCGTTCTTCCCCGTCTCTTACATTTTCTTCAGTATATTTTTTAATTCCAAGATCGCCCCCGGCAACAAAAGCTCCGGTTAAAATGCTCAGGATTTCCATAATTATTCTCCTTTGATTCGCGCGATTTCCTGCTCGCATACCTTTGTCTGTTCTTCACGCTTTTCGATTGCTTCGCAGAGTGCGATAAAATCGGTATCTACCACTTCCCCCTGTTTGAAACGCTCATATACCAATCGTCCGATCTCTGTCATATCCCGCTCGCTGTCTCGCTTCAGACCATAGATCTCATTTTTCTTTTTCTGAATATCGATCGTATCTCCTGCCTTCTTTCCAAGATCATCCACGGTATCTGAAATCCGCTTTCCTATTGTATCAAAAAAATCACTCATTTACTTTTTCCCCTTTCGCATCTGCGTATTTTTCAGAACCGCCTGATCTGCTCAAAAGTACGGTAAAGGTTCAATGCTCCATATCCCCATTCCTGGTTCGGATAATTCATGTCTGTCTTCCGTGAAGCTCCCAATATCAGCAGATTCTTCATCTGTGATGCATCCAGATTCACTCCATGCCTATCCAGCCACTCCATAAAAAGTGCCAGTGCTCCGGAAGTGATTCCAACTGCTATACTGGAACCAGATCTTGCAACAAACTGCCCCCTTAAATTGATCCCTGTCACATTGATCCCCGGCGCAGCAAAATCCGGTTTGATTCTGTTATCTCTAGTATAACCTCTTCCCGAACTGACTGCAATGCTATTTTCCTTTCCATTATAGTACGCTGCACAGACCACCGCCCCGGTATCCCCTGGTTCCATCACCGTATATTCCGGATTTGCACGGATAAAATAGACATTTCCCGTCAGAAACTCTTCCATTGGAAGCCAGATATGAAAGATTCCATTCCCCAGCTCCAGTGTTTCCGGTATAATCTTCCAGATTCCGCTTCCCGGTCTTTCAAACTGAAAAAATGCCAGCTGTGCCCCGGTCGTCTCTACCAGAACCCGGTAATTAAATATTACCCTGGTCTGCTCGAATACAAACACATACTCTCCTATTCCCCGTTTGAGCGAGATCGGTCCTACTGTCTGTCCTGTTGGAGATGCGATAGAAAGAGCCAGAAGATTCGGAAGTTCTGTCCATAGTTCCATCACAAAACCTCTGGTATTATTCCCTACATTAATCTCGACCGGCAGATTATTTTCCTGTTCCAGAATTCCCAGATAATGATGCCTTTTATCTGCCTCGTTGCCACTTCCGGTCACAATCCCGATTCCTTCGCTCGCCGCTACATTTTGCAGATACTCTGACAGGATTGAATATCCTCCATGTCCTCCAAAGCTTGTTCCAACTGCCAGACAGATCACCAATGGTCTTTTCAGCTCTTCTTGTACCTTCTGCAGATAAAAAACCGCCGCTACCAAATCATTTTCCTGATAGCATCCGGCATCCCGGTCTATAAAATAGTACTCCCGTAAATATTCTTTTGCCTCTTTCAGCTTCACGATCACCATCTCTGCCTCCGGCGCTGCCCCGATAAACAGATTCTCCGGATTTGCCCCTCCGCATGCCACACTTGCAACAAAAGTGCCATGTCCGTCCGTATCAAATGACGGAACGGTTTCCTTGGGATTCTCACTTAGGATTGCCTGATTGATTTGTTCCTTCGTATATTCACTTCCATATCCGATTTCCCGTGGCGCTGTTCCACTTTGTTCTTCCTGATCCCAGATTCGCTGGATCCTGGTCGAACCATCCAGATTCCGGAAAATGGGATCCAGATAGTTGATCCCAGTATCAATGATCCCAACCAGAACTCCTTCACCACTCAGTTCCAGACCAGGTATATTCTGAACCGCAGCAATTCCCGCCTGCTGGATTGCTGCCATATCCAGTGTTGTATAACACTTCGGAACCATTGTATAAGGATAATCGGCAAGTGACTTTTTTCTGTCTTCACTCTGGTCAATATAAAAAAGCTCAAAACCGTATTTCAACGGTATCCGGCATCCGTTTTCCAAAGGAAAGTTTTTCCCAAGAGCACCGGTATCCCTCATCATAAAATCCCTGTATTCTTCTGACAGGATCTTTTCTTTACATTCTTCCTGTAGCATAAAAATCCCTCATATACTTTCTTTTGGAAAATATATGAGGGATTTTTCTTTCTTATTACTATGATACTGGACGGTTACGCATTTTGCACTCCATATCCATTCTTTATTCGGTACGTTTCTTTTCAATATCCTCGTAGAAGGAAGTCACTTCTTTTCCTTTTTCCAGGGTACTTACATTCGGACCGCTCTTGAATACGATTTTCAGAAGAATTGGTGTGATGATCGTTGTGATCACTACCACGATGATAACCGGTCCGAGGAAATTACCGCCCATCATACCGAGTGCTTCTCCCTTGCTGGCAACGATCAGCGCAACCTCACCACGGGAGATCATTCCGACACCGATTCGTGCACACTGATAATTCTTATATCCACACATCTTCGCACCAAGGGCGCAGCCAACGATCTTTGTCAGGATCGCAACAATGGTAAGAACCACTGCAAAGCCTACAATTGCAGTACTCATCTTCGGAAGTTCTACCTTCAGTCCGATACTTGCGAAAAATACCGGTGAAAGCAACATATAAGACATGGTATCAAATTTCTTCAGCACGAAATCAGATTTACTTGTATTGGAAATGATCAGTCCGGCAATAAATGCACCTGTGATATCTGCAACACCGAAGAATTTCTCTGCCACATAAGCCATCAACAGACAGAATACAAATGCCATAATCGCATGACGTCTGAGTCCCTTTTCCGCCTGATCTGTCCACTTTTTAAATATCTTGTAAAAGATCAGTCCGATCACACCTGCAAATGCGAAGAATGCAACGATCTTCAGTAATACAACTGAAATCTTTACTGATTCATCTGCCATACTTGTTACCAGTGTCAGTGCAATGATACCAAGCACGTCATCAATGATCGCAGCTCCAAGAATCGCATTTCCGGATTTGGTTTTTAATTTACCAAGTTCTTTTAATGTCTCTACCGTAATACTTACGGAAGTTGCTGTCAGGATAACACCGATAAAGATATTCTGCAAAAATACGCTGCAGGATGCATCGGATGCGATCACATCCGGACGGTTAAAGAACATTGCAGTCGCATAACCGCCGATCAGTGGAACGATAACACCTATCAGTGCAATAACGAAGGATGCTTTTCCACTTGCCTTCAATTCCTGTATATCAGTTTCCAGACCTGCACAAAACATCAGCACGATAACACCGATCTCTGCAACGTTATGTATAAAGCTTGTCTCTGTCAAAATCCCAAGCATCGCCGGTCCAAGAAGAACTCCTGCAAGAAGTGCCCCTACAACCTGTGGCATCTGTACCTTTCTGGTCGCAAGACCAAGTGCTTTAGTACAAAGTAAAATAATTGCAAGATCCAGTAAATACTTATAAGTCTCCATTCTCTCTCTCTCCTGTTTATATCTTGTTTTTTTAGACACATTTTTTAATGTACACCTTTTAATACAATTTTTCAACAAAAAAATACCCGTAAATCTTAAATTTACGGATATTTCCCATTCTATTTTTGTATGATCGCCATGTTTTTTTGATATATGAAGGTTATTGTTATACTTAGTGATGCTCAAGCCTTGGTACAGACTGGCTTCTCAGCTCGATCAGCGGTCCTCCGGTTCCTTCGATATATGCCTCCGTGATCGTCACTTCCCCGATGCTGTCATCCTTCGGAATCTCATACATAATATCCAGCATGAATTCTTCAATGATCGCACGCAGTGCACGGGCTCCGGTATCCTTCTTCATTGCCTTTCTTGCGATCGCATGAAGTGCACCATCATCGAATTTCAGATTGACCTCATCCAGTGCCAGAAGCTTCTGATACTGCTTGAGGATCGCATTTTTCGGCTCTTTTAATATCTGAACCATCATCTCTTCATCCAGTCCCTGAAGCGTAAATACGATCGGGAGACGTCCCAGAAATTCCGGAATCATTCCGAAGTTACGCAGATCTTCTGTCGTCACCTTCTCCAGTATTTTCTTATCATGATCATATTTGTCTTTCAGATCCGCTCCAAACCCGATAGAAGAATTCTTCATCAGTCTTTCCTTGATGATCTGCTCAAGATCCGGGAACGCACCGCCACAGATAAAAAGGATATTCTTTGTATTGACTGTAGTGAGCGGAACCATCGCATTCTTACTGTTGGCTCCTACCGGCACTTCCACTTCGCTGCCTTCTAACAGCTTTAACATTCCCTGCTGTACGGATTCTCCGCTGACATCTCTCTGGCTGGTATTCTTCTTCTTCGCAATCTTGTCGATCTCATCGATAAAGATAATTCCCTGTTCCGCCTTATCTACGTCGTTGTCCGCAGCTGCAAGGAGCTTTGATACTACACTTTCAATATCATCCCCTATGTAGCCGGCCTCGGTAAGAGAGGTCGCATCTGTAATTGCAAGCGGCACATCCAAAAGTTTTGCCAGTGTCTTTACCAGATACGTCTTTCCAGAGCCGGTAGGTCCGATCATCAGCATATTGGATTTCTCGATTTCAATCTCATCCATTGTATCCGTTGCCACTCTTTTATAATGATTGTATACGGCAACCGACATTACCTTCTTGGCGTATTCCTGTCCTACTACATATTCATCCAGTTTCGCTTTGATCTTATGCGGAGCAGGAATATCCTTGATATTCAGGATCGGTTCTTTTTCTTCTTCCGGCTTTTTCTTTTTCACACGCTGGCTCTTCGGGATCTGTGCATCCATGTCTCCAAATCCCATCATCGGTCCCATGTTCATAAACTGGCTGTAATCCATCCCGCCAAAATTCATATTGTTCATTGCATCAAAGCTTTTTTGCATACAGTCCGGGCACACGCAGATATTGTTCGGAAGATCGATCATCTTTCCGGTCACACTCTCCGGTCTGTGACAGATGAAGCAGACCTTTTCATAGCGATCTTCGTTATTTTCTTTTTTGTCTGTATTTTCTACCTCACCGGTTACTTTTTCAACTGTCTTGTCCTTCTGGTCATTTTCTGCCATTGGCTGGTCCTCCTTTTTTCGGTCGTATTCAGACAGATTCCTCTGTCCTTCTTATTCGATTTCCACCCCTGCAAGTTCTATAAACTCTTCCTCTGAAATGATCGGCACTCCAAGTTCTTTCGCCTTTCTGTTCTTGGAAGAAGCAGACTCTACATCATTGTTGATCAGATAATTTGTCTTCTTCGTTACAGATCCGGTCACTTTTCCACCCATCTTCTCAACCAGTTCTTTTACCTCATTCCGGTTTGCAAAATGATTCACGCTGCCAGTGATAACGAAACTCATACCTGCAAATTTCTGTTCCTCTGCCATCTCTTCCGGCTGGATCTCCAGTTCTCCGAGAAGGAGCTTAAATTCCTTTTTTCTTTCCTCTGATATAAAATATTTTACAAATGCCGCCGCAAGCACCGGACCTACCCCCTGGATATCACTCAGTTCTTCTTCAGATGCTCCTGTCATTTTTTCCACATCATTTTTAAAATGGCGGCAGATCAGTTTTGCATTTGCGAGACCGATTCCTGCAATCCCAAGTCCATATACCACTTTAGCAAGTGTTGTGCTTCTCGCCTTATCCACGCTTGCGATCAGGTTCGCATAGGATTTTTCTCCAAAGCCTTCCATCGTCTGAATTTCTTCCTGATAGGAATCCAGATGGAAGATATCTCTGTATTTGTGAATGAATCCTCTCGCAATAAATTTCTCCAGTGTCGCCTCAGAAAGCCCATCAATATTGAGTGCATCCCTGCTGACAAACAATGCAAAGGATTTGATTCTTTTTGCCTGACACATCGGATTTGTGCAATACAACGACTTTGCATCATTCATCTGACGGATCTCCGTAGCTCCACCACAAACCGGACAGACTTTCGGGATCTCAATATTATCACTGCCGGTCAGATTCTTTGCAATCTGTGGAATGATCATATTCGCCTTATAGACTTCGATCGTATCCCCGATTCCCAGATGCAGCTCCTCCATAATACTTAAATTGTGTACACTTGCACGGCTTACCGTTGTTCCTTCCAGCTCTACCGGTTCAAAGATCGCTACCGGATTAATAAGCCCTGTTCTTGATGGACTCCATTCAATCTCCAGAAGGTGCGTCTCGCGGATCTCATCTGCCCATTTGAAAGCAAAAGAATCACGTGGAAATTTTGCCGTTCTCCCAAGCGACTGCCCATACGCAATGTCATCATATACAAGAACCAGACCATCTGACGGAAAATCATTTTCTACGATCTTTTCTGCAAAAAATGCAACCTTCTCATCCAGTTCTTCCCTTGTCACCAGATAATGCTCCACCACATCAAATCCCTGATCTTCCAGCCAGTCAAGCTGTTCTTTTCTGGAATTGTGGAAATCCACATTTTCTGCACGTACCAGGGTAAATGCATAGAATTTTACGTTTCTCTGTGCCGTGATCTTGTTGTTCAGCTGGCGGACAGAACCACTGCACAGATTCCGTGGATTTTTATATTTTGCATCCACGTCATCAATTTCTTCATTGATCCGCTCAAAATCTTTGTAACCGATCACCGCTTCCCCTCGCAGGATCAGTTCCCCTTTATACGGAATATGAAGCGGCACGTTTTTAAATACTTTCGCATTGTTGGTAATGACCTCACCGACTTCCCCATTTCCTCTTGTAACTGCCTTAAAAAGTTCGCCGTCACGATAGGTCAGAACGATCGTCAGACCATCCATCTTCCATGAGATCACAGCCATCTGGTCTCCGACAAATTCCTTCAGCCTTGCCACTTCTTTTGTCTTGTCAAGAGAAAGCATCGGTGACTCATGACGTTCTTTCGGAAGCTCACTTAATACTTCATATCCTACATTCACCGTCGGACTGGAAGCCATAACGGTTCCCAGCTCTTCTTCCAGATCTTTCAGTTCATCATACAGCGCATCATACTCATAATTGCTCATAATTTCCTGCGCATCCTGATAATAAGCTTTTCCGGCTTTATTCAGAAGCTCTACCAGCTCCTGCATCCTTTTCATCTTATCCATATCCAAATCCACACTTTTAATTATTCTTCCACGGTGTCGGCTCTGACTTTGAATCCCTGATCAGCTCATAGAGTTCATTCAGTTCCTGATCCGTAACCTTCCGGTATTCTCCCGGCTTTAAATTACCAAGTTCGATATTCATGATCCGCACTCTCCGCAGCTCCTTTACCTCGTAGCCAAGTGCCTCACACATCCGGCGGATCTGCCGGTTGAGTCCCTGTGTCAGAATGATCTTAAATTTATATTTTCCAAGCTTTTCTACCTGGCATGGTCTTGTGACAGTATCCAGGATCGGGACACCGCCTGCCATCTCCTTGAGAAATTCATCTGTCACAGGCTTATCAACTGTAACTTTATATTCTTTTTCATGTTTATTTGCCGCACGCATCATCCGGTTGATAATGTCGCCGTTGTTCGTCATCAGAAGCAGCCCTTCCGAATCCTTATCCAGACGTCCTACATAAGTAATCCGTACCGGATAGTTAAGAAAACGTACAATACTGTCTCTCTCCCGTCTTTCCTCAGTACAGACAATTCCACGCGGCTTATTGACCGCAAGCACGATCATCTCTTCCTGTCTGGATACCTGCTTTTTCCCAATCCGGACAACCTGCCACGGCTCTACCTTCATTCCGGTCTCTGCACGCACACCGTCAACCGTCACCTGTCCGGCTGCTATCAGTTTGTCCGCTTCCCTTCTGGAACATACACCAGCTTCACTTAAATATTTGTTCAGCCGGACCGGTCCTTTATTTTCCGTGTCCAGAAATTGCTTTTCTATTTTATTTGCCATGTTTTTCTCCTGTTAATTCTCATCCAGTACCCCCGCCAGCATCCGGTCTTCAAAGAATGTATTGGCATTATACAGGAACAGCACATCATCAAACTGTTTATCTGACATCACAGAACTTAATTTACCGGTATAATAACGAGGGTCGATCACAACGATTTCCCGGTAATACGGAGCCAGAAGCGGAAGAAAACAGTTTGCATATGAATCTTTGAACACCAGAAGTCTGCGTTTTTCTGTCTGTGTTGACTGGATATCGATCATTGCATGATTTCCACCGAAGAATACGGAATATTGATCTCTCTCATCCAGTTTGGATGAATCATACATAGAAGCACTCTTTTTCTGTTCTTCCACATAATTGACTGCAACCTGTGGTGCATCCGCACTCTTTGGCAGATAAATATAGATTGGTTCCTTATAATCTGTCTCATATCCACTCTTTGCGGATAACGTTCCGTTAAAAGAATCCGATACCGCATAGGCTTTCATCTTAATTTCTTCACTCTTATCCAGTCCAAGCTGCGTCTTTGCTCCCTGGAATGCATACCATGCACCAAGAGAAGTCCAGTGATGATCCGTGTGATAATAAATTGCTTCATCCTTGTGAGCATCCAGTACTTTTTCTGCATCGATCCAGTCATAAGAATCTCCAAGTTCTGCCTTTACACGGCTGATCTGTCTGCTCTGACTGGCAGTCACCGCAAATGCCGGAAGCTTGTCCTCCATAACATTTGCCGCATTTGGGACCAGCATCATATGCATCTGGATATCCGGATAACGCTCTTTAAAATTCTTCATTGCATCCAGATTCTCTTTCAGATCACTTTCATCTGCCACAGCAACATCTTCCATCAGATAATGATCCTTTCCTTTGAAAACACCACCTTCTTCTGTCCTCCCCGCCACACTGTCCGCAAATGTCTTGATTCTTACCCAGGTATCTCTTCCTGCAAACTGATCCGATACATACTCCTCGTACTGCTCCATAAACCTTCCGGAAGCAATTCCGGAAAGAGAAATTTCCGGTTTCTGCGCCAGCATACGCATTTCTTTTTCTGACATCTGCCTGTCTTTATGCATAAGGTTTACTCCGCAGCTGAGAATAAGGACTCCCAGAAATAAAAACGCACATACTGCCTGGATCTGTTTTTTCCCTCCTGGCAGAAAATACTTTGTTCTGTTTTTTTGTTTATTATTCTTTCTTTCTACCATTGTCTTTCCTTAAAATCTAAAATATAAAAATGGATTGTAACTTTCTGTCACCAGATATGCCACACACAGCACAAACAGTCCTGCCATCAGGCAGCCTGCCAGAACCGTATGCGGTCTTTCCTCATCAAATACCAGCCGCTTTCCGAGCAGATGCATAAACGGTGTACTTCCTATGATCCCTGCCACCCAGAAGAGCCAGTTTCGCATGATCAGGTACAATGCCTGGCTGTCCATAAATCCGGTTGCACCCTGTCCGAACATATTGCCGATCCAGGTAAGTGCGCTTCCGAGTGTCGGGCTGAAGAACAGTACCCAGCCGAGCATGACCAGAATCATTGTGTAAAGTGTCTGGACTGCCTCCGGCAGCTTTGCAAGTATTTTTCCTGTAAAATATTTTTCAGTAATGAGGATCACTCCGTAGAAGAGCCCCCATACTACAAAGTTCCAGCTTGCCCCGTGCCAGAGACCGGTCAGGAACCATACGATCAGAAGATTCAGTAAATGCCGCGGAACCGTTACCCTGTTTCCTCCAAGCGGAATATACACATACTCGCGGAACCATGATCCCAGCGAAATATGCCATCTTCTCCAGAACTCGGTAACACTTTTGGAAATATACGGATAATTGAAGTTCTGCATAAACTCAAATCCGAACATCTTTCCAAGTCCGACTGCCATGTCCGAATAACCGCTGAAATCGAAATAAATCTGGAAAGTGTAGGCAAGACATCCAAGCCATGCAGTCACTACTGACATTCCATCCATCGCCGCGATATTTTCATAAATCGAACCAATCGTATTCGCCAAAAGCACCTTCTTTGCCAGTCCCATCACAAAGAACCAGGCACCGTATCCAAACTTCGTCAGTGATTCCTTTCTTTCACGCAGTTGTCTCTCCACATCTGCATACTGTACGATCGGACCTGCGATCAGCTGTGGGAACATTGTAACATAGGTTCCGAAATCAATCAGATTTACCTGTACGTCTACATTTCCCCTATATACATCAATGATGTAAGACAATGTCTGGAAAGTATAGAAAGAAATTCCGATTGGGAGCTCCAGTTTTCTATATGGAATATAGAACGGAAGGATCGCATTTAAATTTGTTACGATAAATCCGTAATATTTGAAAAATCCAAGAATAAACAGGTTTACAACGATCGTAAAGATCAGACTGCGCACCTGCGATTTTCTTCCTGCTTTTAATGCAATGTCCATCCCGCAAAAATAATTGAACAGAATGGAAATCAGCATCAGGAAGATATAGACCGGCTCTCCCCACGCATAAAATATGAGGGAAGCGATCAAAAGTACCACATTTTTTACCTTACGCGGCACCAAATAATATACCAACAGTGTAATTGGCAAAAATGTAAACAAAAATACCAGACTACTAAATAACATAACTTTTTCGTTTCCTTTTATCTACTTCAGGCTCTTTGTAAACGCCTTTTCTACAGTTTCAGCTTTTGGTGAAATAACAAAAAGCACGTATGTACCTTTCGTCTTAATGATCGAAGCATCCAGAAGCTTTACCTGCTCGGCCCCATATCCTTCAAAATTATCGAGCTGTGTCTTTTTTCGCTGTTCTGCGGCTTTCTCAACTGCCTCTGCCTCATTCTCGTCCTTTGTTTTCACCAGAAGGAGCTCGTTGACTCCCATTGTTTCATTCGTATAATACAGTGTTATATCTTCATAATCCTTTGGATTGATCCCATAGAATCTCTTGATCTCCTGGGTTCCGGCAAGTGTCATGTTCTTGTCATCTGCCGCATCCACAACCGCTTTCTGTACATCTGCAAACGGTGTATCGCTGTCTCCCTTAGACTGAAAGATCAGACCGATATAGATAAGCAAAATAATTACCATCCCAGCTCTGATATTACGCAGAACTGTAAATTCCCCTTTTTTCTTTGTCATATTCCGGCCACCTCCGCCATATGTTCTGCCCAGATTGGATAATACTCCGCCTTCATATGCTCGCCATCCTGCTCATAATACTCATCTTTTACGATCTCTGTATTATCGATAAATGTAATTCCTTCTTCATCACACATTGCTTTAAGTGCGGTATTATAATCCGGAATCTTGGCATAAACCGGCTCTTCTTCTTCTTTTTGAGTGGAAACTGGAAGAACACAGTTGATATAGAGCACTGCATCGGGCATCTGCTCACGCACATTTGCAAGTACCGCTTTGTATTTTTCAATAAATGCATCTGTATCTCCATCTGTTCCGGAAATGTCATTCAGTCCAAGTGCCAGAAAGAGGACTTCCGGCTTTAACTCTGCTGCTGTCCTGATCAGATCACCGGTCTGATCAAGGTGCATTCCTTTTTCCGCTACAACCTTAGAAGTATCAAGCACATCATATACGGTAAAACCGGTTGTGATCGAATCTCCGAGAATCACCGCATGTGCAAATTTTTCGGACAACGGACGGTTCTGCCAGTCCTCTGTCGCCTGTTTTTCTTCTTTCTCAATATTTGAAATTTTGGTCTCCACCGCAGATACATCTGCTTTTTCAAGCTTCTTGATTGCTTTTACTCCTGCTGATGTATTCACCTTATCTGTTCCAAGATGCGAAAGACCAATACTTACAATTACAGTCAGTACAACAACCGCTCCTGCAATTTCCATCAGAACTTTTTTTCTTCTTTCTTCTGCCTGATGTTCTTTCTCCATCGTTCTTTTCTTCATGCTATGCATCCTATCTTTTATTAAAATATGAGTTTCATTTTCATTGAATCATGTGATAAATACTCTAACTTATTCATTTTACTTTCTTCTATTATAAAAGTCAAATCTTTAATAATGCCAAAATCACCAAATGTGCAGGGTAAAACACGTAAAAAAAATACTTTTTCACAAGAAAATGTTTCTGTGATTTTTTTCCGTTATAAAATACCAAAACACAGCCTCCCGCTGCCAGTACTGCAATCATTGCTCCTGCTCCCGCTGCGATTCCTGCAGCTCCCGGAAGTGCTGCTGTCACCGTAATCCCCAGAACAAGTGCTGCAATAAAAAAAGCCTTTTTCCGGCGCTTTGGATCCTCTCCTGCCCGGTAAAACCAAAGCGTATACAATGGAGCCAGAATTGCCCAGTCACAGATACTGCTTACTGCTATAATTCCCAGTACAACCAGACTTTTCTTTCCCGGATCTGATATTTTTTCCTCTGCGATCATCAGACACAGACACAGAAAAAGTGTAAATATCATATTTAAAGTATACCACGGTGCCAGATGATTCCGCGCAAATGCCAGATAATACGGAAGCTGTGAAATGACAGCAAAGATCAGCAGTCTTCCGGCATATTTTTTTACTGACCTTGTATAACGGTATCCTTCAACCAGAAACCAGCACATGACCGGTGCTGTAAAATAACCGATATCCTTTAGCGTTTCGCAGGCAAAGGTTCCTGGTTGCAGAAATATATTTGCAACGTGATTGAGCAGCATAGCAAACACTGCAATGTATTTGATCTGATCCCGGTTTAATTCTATTTTCATCTTGTTATCCATCCTTTTTCTTTCCCGTATTGTATCAAATTCTTATGCATATCTCAAGATTTATGCTATACTGATACTATTACACTGATGACGGGAGGAAGTCTATGCTTATTTTTTCTCTGGATACAAAAAAATGCATGAACGCACTTTTACTGCATCCTGCATTTGATTCCTTTTTATTTATTGAAGGAGATATCACAACTTTTAATACCTTTCAATTTAACGGACGACTAAAAAAAGATTTCTTCAGTGCTGAAGAAAAAGAAGCTCTGGATGACCGGGAATATGCTCTCTGGAAGGAACTTCGCGAGTTTTGTCTTTCTCTGAT
Organism: Coprococcus sp. AF99-45; assembly: GCF_027663865.1. NCBI lineage: Bacteria > Bacillati > Bacillota > Clostridia > Lachnospirales > Lachnospiraceae > Coprococcus > Coprococcus sp. AF99-45. The sequence continues at coordinate 18,054 of NZ_JAQDGZ010000014.1, read as the reverse complement.
CAAAGGAAAGCGTACTCCGCTGGGATTTCATTTTGTTCTTTCTATGTCAGCACCGAATATTGCACGGCTTCTCGAACAGGAACATCTTTCATTTGCTCCGGCAGATGTGCAGGGACTGTACCTGAATTTTAAATATGATGGGACAAAACTTAGCTGTACGACAGGAACATCTATGAACCTGTTCACGCTGGACAAATCACTGGAGCAGGCATGGGACAAGATGGCGCAGCGGATTTTTGCAAAGTACGAGATTCCGTTTGAGGTTGAGTAAAATTTTGAAAATAGTGATGAGACAAAGAGCATAAAATACCGCATACAGATTCAATCGGCAAACCATTCCGATGAACCCCTTAAAGCGGAAATCGTGTCAGCAAAGGCTTCCACGATTTCTGGTTTTCATCTCCATTGCCTCAAATGAATCTGTATGCGGTATTTTATGCTCTTTTTCTTTCTACCTCGTTGGCAAAATTCTTACACAATGCCTCAACTCGGAATTGCAAGAGGACGGTCGGCGGGTTCCGGAAAATCCGGAACCTTGGACCTGGTTCTGGGTAAATTCAGTTATATGTTCCGTTTCTTATACGTGGGTAATGATTGCTGTCAGTAATTCCTGGAATTGCTCAGCCACCCGGTCGGCGGTTTGTTGAACTTCCTGGTGGTTCAAATGTTGTGATGTCATGCCGGCGGCGAGGTTGGTGATACAGGAGATGCCACAGACTTCGATTCCCATGTGGCGGGCAGCGATCGTCTCGCAGGCGGTGCTCATGCCTACGGCATCAGCCCCACAGGTGCGGTACATACGGATTTCTGCCGGAGTTTCATAAGATGGACCGGTAAGCTGAAGGTATACACCTTCTTTCAGAGGAATGCCGAGTTTTTGGGCTTCTTTCTTTATGATCTGCTGCATCCGTTCACTATAGGCTTCACTCATATCCGGAAAACGGGTTCCAAGTTCTTCGACATTGGCACCGATCAGTGGATTAGGGATTCCACTCATAATCTGGTCTGTGATGAGCATGAGATCGCCCGGATGGAATCCGGTATTGATTCCGCCTGATGCATTGGTAAGAATCAGCTTCTTTGCGCCTAACATTCCCATCAGCCGCACCGGAAGCACCACATCTGTTACCGGATACCCTTCATAATAATGCACACGTCCCTGCATGATCACAACCGGAACTTCTTTTACATAACCAAATACAAATTGTCCTTTATGTCCCACCACTGTCGACACCGGAAAACCTTCAATTTCTGTATATGGAATGATCTGTTCTATCTTGATTTTTGATGCGTATTCGCCAAGACCGGAGCCCAGAATCACTGCCACTTCCGGTTTAAAATTCGTTTTTTGGAGAATGCTTTTCCGGCATATTTCCAGCTTTTCATAAATTTCATTGCTCATACAGAATTCCTCTTTTCTATTATTCTTCAGAGTCAATCCTCTCTGTTTGTAGTTTCTTTATTTCAGCATTTTGCAAATTTTATCTTTTATAGAATCATCGGCAAATGCAGTATCAATTGCATTTTTCATCATCAGAAGGATTTCTTCGTCCCGGATTCCATAATTTTTCTGAATAAATTCCAGTTCTTTCGTAAGGCTGGTGTTACTTACCGTTCGGTTATCTGTGTTGACCGATACTTTTAACCCTGCATCCAGAAATTCCCGCATCGGATATTCCGCCATGCTGTTTACAGATTTGGTCTGTAAATTGCTGATCGGACACATCTCGATACCAATACCTGCTTTTTTTGCCATTTTCCGGATCTCCTGGTTGCCACGCATCGCGATCCCATGCCCGATCCTTCCAGCTCCCACGTTTATCGAATCTATGACATTCTGTGGATTTCCACATTCTCCGGCATGGAGTGTAAATGGCATTCCCATCTTCTTTGTCTCTGTAAAAATATCCATAAATTCAGACATCGGATACAATGCTTCTGCTCCTGCAAGATCTGCTGCACAAACTCCGGATCCCAGATATTCTCTTGCCGTCTTGATCATCCGCATATTATCCTCAGTGCTGTGATGCCGCATTGCACAGACGATCACACCATACTCGATTCCAAAATCTTTTTTCCCCTGCTCCATTCCGCTGATTACTGCTTCGATCACCTTCCGGTTGTCCATCTTTTTTGTCTCTGACAGAAGTGGAGCAAAACGGATCTCCGCATAACAGACATTTTCTTCGTTCATCTGGGAGAGCAGATCATACGCAGCTCCTGAAAGTCCCTCTTCATCCATAATACATCTGCCGGGAAGGTCAAATTTTTCCAGATATTCATTCAGACTTGTACAGTTTTCTGAAACACTGAGTTCTTCAGGTCTTACAGTTCTTCCAAGCCTTTTTTCAATAAATGGTCTGCTAAGAGAACCGTCCAGATGACAGTGAAGCTCAATCTTTGGTAATTCTTTCAAGGTTTCCTGTGTCATTTTTCATTCCTTCTCTTTTTCCTTTTCTTCAAAAATCTTCTTTTGGAGTCTGAGTCCTTTCTCATTCTGTAAGATTGGATGGTCCGAAACCTTTTGGCAACATTTCTTTCAAGGTATAGATATCATAATGCTTTGCATCTACTGCAAGAATGATCTGAAATGTCTCCGGATCGCAGAATTCCATCATGACCTGCCTGCATACTCCGCACGGCGGTGCATACTCTGTCACAACACCGCCCTTTCCTCCTACAATACAGATTGCATCAAATTCTTTTACTCCTTCGCTGACTGCCTTGAAAAATGCGGTACGCTCCGCACAGTTTGTCGGTGTATAAGCCGCATTTTCAATATTGCATCCCGTATATATCCGTCCATTCTTTCCAAGCAGCGCAGCTCCCACTTTAAAGTCAGAATAAGGGGTATAAGAATATGCAAGCTGAGAAAGCGCGATTTCTATCATTTTTTTAATTTGTTCTTTTTTCATTCTCTTTTTTCCTGCTTTTTCTTGCTAAATAAGTTCATTCAGAATTGAATGCCCGATCGTTCCTTCCGGCATTTTTACACCAAAATTATCTGTGATCGTTGCCCCGATCACTGCAAAGGTATTTTCCTCCATAATCACGCCACCCTCATCCATCTTTTTGGAATACGCCAAAAACGGTACATATTCCCGTGTATGATCGGTTCCTGTGTAGGTCGGATCGTTTCCATGATCGGCGGTAATAATAAGAAGATCATCCTCCCGCAGATCATCCAGCAAAATTCCAAGATTTTTATCAAATCTCTCAATCTCATGTCCATAGCCAACCGGATCGCGCCGGTGTCCCCACTGTGCATCAAAATCAACCAGATTTACAAAGCACAGTCCGTCAAAATCTTTTTTGCAAATCTCAATGGTCTGCTCCATTCCATGCACGGAGCTGTTGGAATGATACGATTCTGTGATTCCTTCCCCGCAAAAGATATCATGGATCTTTCCGACTGCGATCACATCCTTTCCCGCATCTTTCAATGCGTCAAGTGCAGTCTTTCCGGTCGGCTCAAGTGCATAATCCCTGCGGTTGCTGGTTCTTTTAAATTCACCTTTTTTCTTTCCTACATACGGTCTTGCAATGACTCGTCCCACGCGCCATTCATCCTTCATCGTGATCTCTCTTGCGATCTCACAACACCGGTACAGATTTGCCAGATCAAATGTCTCTTCATTTCCACAAATCTGCAATACAGAATCCGCAGAGGTATAGACAATCATTGCACCTGTTTCAATTTCTTCTTCCCCAAGTTCTTCAATAATCTTTGTTCCGCTCTCACTACGGTTTCCAATCACTTTTTTCCCACAACGTTTTTCCAGTTCTGCGATCAGTTCCGGTGGAAATCCATGTTCGGTAAAGGTTTTAAATGGTTTTTCTGTATAAATTCCCATCATTTCCCAGTGTCCGGTCATCGTATCTTTTCCGTTACTCGCCTCTTTCAGCCTGGTAATTTTTCCAACCGGATTCTCGATTCCATACATCTTTCCTCCGGTATGCAGATTCAGCATACCAAGCTTCTGAAGATTTGGAATCTCCAGTGTTCCCATTCTGTCTAAAATATGACCAAATGTATCTACATCCCTGTCACCGAATTTCTCAGAATCAGGCATTGCGCCAATTCCGAGCGAATCCAGAACGATCACAAAGATTCGTTTATATATTGTTTCTTTCATTTACCGCTCCTCTTTGATCAACTTTCTGATGGCTTCCACTGCCACCTGTACTGCCATATCTGTATCATGTACTACCGGATTTTCAAGTCCCAGTTTTTCTCTTTCCTGATTTGCCATTACAAGGAAACACGCACCCACGCGTACATGAAGCTTTGCTGCCACAATGTAAAGTGCTGCCGTCTCCATCTCTGATGCCAGACATCCCAGTTTCTTCCAGGCTTCCCATTTATTGATCAGTTCATAACCTGCCGGCATCATCTCCGGTTCATGCTGTCCGTAAAATGCATCTTTTGACTGTACCACTCCGGTATAAAATTCACAGTCCTTTTCCTTCGCAGCACTGACCAGTGCGTTCACCACCATAAGGTCTGCCACTGCCGGATATTCGATCGGCGCATATTCTTTGCTAGTCCCTTCCATTCTGACGGCACCCGTAGCAACTACAATATCCCCACTTTTTACTTCCGGCTGTATCCCACCGCAGGTTCCAATCCGTACAAACGTATCTGCTCCACATCTGACTAATTCTTCCATCGCAATTGCTGCTGATGGTCCCCCAATTCCGGTAGATGTGACACTTACCTTTACGCCATCTAAAGTTCCTGTATAAGTGATAAATTCCCGGTTATCCGCAATCATCACCGGATCTTCAAAATACTGTGCTATTTTTTTGCAGCGCTTTGGATCTCCCGGGAGAATGACATAACGGCCGACTTCCCCGTTGGCTACCTGAATATGGTATTGTCTGCTTATATCCTTTGAATAATTCTTCATCGTATCCACCGCCTCTCTTTAGTTATATTATACTATAAAAGACCAGGAAGTTCACCAACACTTTGTGGAAAGTATTTCCAAATACAGCAAAAAAGCCTGACCATTCAGACCTTTTCGCATAAGCGAAAATGGAAATCTGAATGGCTCAGGCTTTTCCGGGTATCTACAGCAAGATTATTTTGCCAGTTTCATCATAATTTCATTACTGCGTTTCACAAATTCTGTCATCTCTTCCGGGCTGAGTGGCTTGTGTGCCAGCATTGCCAGGTCATATAACTGATGGCAGAACATTTCTGTATTTTCGCCATCTTTATGTGCTACAACATATTCTACCAGCGGATGATTTGCATTCAGGATCAGGGTTGCATTGGTTCCGAACATAGACGGATCCATGCCTGACATTCCATACATCTTCATCATTTCCTGCATACGGCGTGATTCTTCGGAAAGTGTAATCATAGATGCCACATTTTCATCTTTCATCTTTTCCACTTTTACTTCCAGTTTGTCATTGCCAAGTGCTTTGCGGAAGATTTCAACCAGACTGTCAGTTTTTTCTTTGAATGCTTCTTTTTCTTCTTCAGATACATCTTCTTTGAAGTGATCAGTCAGATCTGCATCGATTCTCTGGAACTTGATATGTTCGTTCTTCTGCTCCATCTGAGTAATAAATGGAGAATCAATATTATGTGACAAGATCACTGCGTCCAGTCCCTCTTTTTTGAACATATTGATATACTGGCTCTGCTGCTGTTCATCTGTTACATAGTAGATTGTTGTCTTCTCTGTTTCTTTCTTTTCTGCTGACTGCTCTGCATTTTCACCCTCAGTCTTTTCCTCCGGTTCTGCTTTTCCGCCATTTTTTTCGATGCATTCTTTGAGTGTCATATACTTGTGATCCAGGTTCTTGAACAGAACATAATCGCTCATCTTCTCGCAGAATTTTTCATCTTTCAGGCAGCCGAATTTGATAAATGGGCTGATGTCATCCCAGTATTTCTCATAGTTTTCTTTATCTGTCTTGCACATTCCTGAAAGCTTGTCAGCAACTTTCTTGGAAATGTATTCGGAGATCTTCTGTACGAATCCATCATTCTGCAGTGCGCTTCGTGATACGTTAAGCGGCAGATCCGGACAATCAATGACTCCTTTTAATACCATCAGGAATTCCGGAATAACTTCTTTGATATTGTCTGCGATAAATACCTGATTGTTGTACAATTTGATGGTTCCTTCAATGGAATCGTATTCGGTATTGATCTTAGGGAAGTACAGGATACCCTTTAAGTTGAATGGATAATCCATGTTCAGATGAATCCAGAACAGAGGTTCTTTGTAATCCATAAATACTTTCCGGTAGAAATCAATATAATCTTCTTTGCTGCATTCGTTTGGATGCTTTGTCCACAGCGGTGCCGGATCACTGATCGATACCGGGCGTTTCACGATCTTTGCTTTGTCGGATGCCGGTGAAACTTCAACCATTTCTTTTTCACCATTCTCATTTTCTTTTTCTTCCATCTTGGCGTCTTCATGGATATGTTCAACAACCGTATCGGTATCCAGGACTTCATCCTCCGGGATCGTCTCATATTCCGGTTCTGCATTTGCTTTGGATACAAAAATCTCTACTGGCATGAATGAACAGTATTTTTCAAGGACTTCGCGGATTCTGTATTCATTTGAAAATTCTACACAATCTTCGTTCAGGAATAAGGTGATTTCAGAACCAACTTCCTCTTTATCCCCTTCTTCCATCTCATACTCTGTACCGCCTTCACTTACCCAGTGTACCGGTTTTGCACCTTCTTTATAAGAAAGGGTATCAATATGAACTTCATCAGCTACCATGAAGGCAGAGTAGAATCCAAGACCAAAGTGTCCGATCATATCGTCCTCTGTTGTCTTATCTTTGTATTTGTTCAGGAATTCGGTTGCTCCTGAAAATGCGATCTGTGTGATATATTCTTCTACTTCATCAGCAGTCATACCAAGACCATTATCGATGAATTTCAAAGTCTTCTCTTCCGGGTTTACAATAACCTGGATCTTTCCTTTATAATCATCCGGAAGTGTATATTCTCCCATCATGTCCAGCTTCTTTAATTTTGTGATCGCGTCGCATCCATTGGAAACAAGCTCTCTTGCGAAAATATCATGATCAGAATATACCCATTTCTTGATAATCGGGAAAATATTTTCGCTGCTGATTGAAAGACTACCTTTTTTTGCTGCCATTTTTATCACTCCTAAATTTCATATTCTATCTTTTTACGGTTTCAAATACCGTATTTTTCTGTCTATGAAATATCTTAATACCCTGATTTCTAAATGTCAATAGAAAATTAGCACTCTTTTGACAAGAGTGCTAATAATTCTGTGAAGAATATAAACTTTCTGTGAAATATATTTTCCGATTCTTTGTGTACCGTCTATAAGAAATCTTTGACATACACTTGCAAAAGCTTTTACTCCACGCTCTTCAAAGATTCCACCATATCGATCTTCTTCAGCTTGTAGAACATTACCCAGTTTACAAATAAAGAAAATGCAACGGTAAATAAAAAGCTGTACAAGTAACTCTGCCAGTGGATCTGCCGTCCGAACATCGCTTCTTCCACCTCAACCGTCAGGATGATATACCGGTGAAGCAGATTACCAAGCACCATACCCACAACCGATCCAATGATCGTCAGCAGGATATTCTCTCTGTATACATAAGAGGCAACCTCTCCGTCGTAGAATCCCAGAACCTTCAAGGTTGCAAGCTCTCTCTGACGCTCGGTGATGTTGATATTGTTCAGATTGTACAGTACCACAAATGCCAGCATTCCGGCAGATACGATCAGTACCACGATGACCAGATTCAGGCTTCGCAGCATGTCATCCAGCCTTCCTTCAATACTGCTGGTATAACTTACATTCAGTACTCCATCCATCGACAGAAGCTTTGTTCCGATCTTCTCGATCTGATCATCCTTTCCGTCCTTTACACTGTAGATGATCGTGTTATATTCTGCCGGTACACCATATAATTCCTCGTATTTTTCCGGTGACAGATACAGGTAATGGCTCATATAGTTCTCGCAGATGGCGCCAACCGTCACCGTCTGGTCTCCCCTGTCCTCGTCCTCGATTGTAAGCTCATCTCCCACCTTTACATTCAGAAGGGATGCCATTTTCTCAGTCAGAATCACTTCGTCTTTTTTCAGTGAATAAACCTCGTCCTTATTGGTCCTGCTGTGGAAGCTTAAAAAGTCCTCAATCTTTTCATTATCCGATGGCACCATCAGATAAAGTGTCTTTTTACCGGATGCAGATTTTACATCGGTCTTCTGCATCCGCGCTTCGATCGTCTCTTTTATATCTGCATTCTGATCCAGATAATCATGGAGCTGTTGTCTGTTCTCTTCGGATATGTCGTCACTCATGTAGGTTGCCGCATCATAGAACTGCACCTTCTCATACTGCAGGCTGACGATCTCATAGATACAGTCCTTCAGTCCGAATCCGACTACCATCAGTGCCATACAGCCGCCGATTCCGAAAATGGTCATAAAGAATCGCTTCTTATACCGGATCAGATTCCGCACGGTCGATTTCCATGTAAAATTCAGATGCTTCCAGATAATTCCGATCCGCTCCAGAAGAATCCGCTTCCCCTGCTTCGGTGCTGCCGGACGCATCAGCTCTGCCGGTTCTGCTGCCAGCTCTTTGTAGCAGGATGCGATCGTAGCGATCAGTGTGCAGGCAACTGCGATTCCCGAAGCCTGGAGTGCATAGCTCATATGGTACGGTACCAGGATCGCCGGCAGATGCTTATACAAGATCATATAAGCATAAATAATGATAAACGGCAGGATCTTTTCCCCGACCAGTACTCCGAAAATACTTCCGCCAAGCGTTGCAATCAGAGCATAACCAATGTATTTCCCTGCAATTGCAGCTTTTCCGTAACCGAGTGCCTTCATCGTTCCGATCTGGACTCTCTGCTCCTCTACCATTCGTGTCATCGTCGTCAGACTGATCAGTGCTGCCACCAGGAAGAAGAGTACCGGAAATACTTTTCCAATGGAACGCATCCGGTCTGCATTATCCCCATAGCCCTGATATTCTGTCAGCGCATCCTCTCTCGTCTGCACGTACCATTTCGGATTCTCAATCTTTTTAATCTCAGCCTTTGCGTCTGCGATCTTCTGCTTTGCATCCGCAAGCTGCTTTTCTCCGTCTGTGATCTTCACCTGCCCGTCCGTGATCCGGTCTTCAGCTTCTTTTGCTGCCTGCTCATATTCACTCCGACCATCCGCAAGCTCCTGTTCACCGGATGCAAGTTGTGCTTTACTTGCATTTAAAGTGCCCTCTTTTTCATTCAGAAGTGCCCATGCAGACTGAATCTGTGCTTTTCCGTCCGTGATCTGTGATTTTGTACTGTCAAGCTGGGATCTGGCTGCTGCAATCTGACTCTTGCCGTCTGTAATCTGTCTGCCTGCACTTAACAGCTCTTCTTCCTGTGCGGCAAGTGTCTGCTCCTGCTGAAGAAGTGCTTTCTCTTTTGCATCCAGATCTGCTTTTTGCTTAGTCAGGCTGGTAATCTGTGCCTCCAGGTCTGCTTCTGTGGCAAAACCTGCCTGTTTCAGCTTCTCCTGCTTTGTATTTTCAAGCTGTGTCTTCCGCTCCTGTATACCGGCAAGCTGTGTATTTAAATTCTCCCACTTTTCCACATAAGCTTGTTGTTCTTCATTTCTATTCTCTTTAGGAATATTTACATATTTCTGATATTCATTGCTGTCCATTCCGCTCAGCTGCGTATTCAATCCTGCAATTTCTGAATCACACTGGCTGATTCCATCTTCAATCTCAGCCAGTCCGTCTTTCAGCTGATTAAGCGGTGCAAGTCCCTCGTCCAGCTGTTTCTTTCCATCCGCGATCTGTGACTTTCCTGCTGCAATCTGTTCCTTCCCCGCCGTAATGATCGGCATATATTTCGAGTAATTGCTCAGATAAACCTGTTCCGCATCTGCAAGCTCCTGTTCTTTCTGATCCAGCTGTGCTTTTCCTGACTCATACTGTGCCTCCGCCGAATCAAGCTGTGCCTGCTTATCATTCAGTTGCGCTTTTGCATCTGCAAGCTGCGTCTCGCCGTCTGCGATCTGCTGCTTTGCATCCGCAAGCTCTGCTTCTCCATCCGTAAGCTGCTGCTTTGCTTTTTCCAGTTCTTCGGCTGCCTTGCTTTTCCCACTCTCCAGCTCTTTTTTCGCATTCTCCAGTTCCTGCGATTTTTCATTTACTATCTTCTCCGAATCAGCAAGCTTTTCATTTGCCTCATCTACGATTTCCTGTTTGCGGACTGCACAGCGTTCCTCTTCGATTGCACTCACGGCTTCCTTTGCTGCATCCGACAGATTATTGTATTCATCCGTAAATGCAGTTTTCTCTTCTGCACCGCTCACCTTCACATAAGCTTCCGTATAAACATCCATGTCAAAAGAAGCTTTATCCACTACAACAAATCCACTGATCTCTCCGGTTCCGATCGTACTGCTTCCTCTTCCAAATGAAATATACAGCGGACTGTTCCCGATCCCGACAATCTTGTATGTATCTGTAACCAGCGAATCCGTCAATGCCTCTCCATCTCCGGAATGGAAAGTTACCGTGTCGCCAACCTTCAGGTCTGTATAGCTCAGAAAATCTTCATCCACCAGACATTCTCCGGCTTTTTCCGGCAGCCTGCCTTCCACAAGCGAAACCTGATCAAAATTCTTCTGCATGCTCAGCATATGGACAACCTTTTCATTGTCTCCAACCGGGCAAAGCACGTCTTTGCTGTATCCGCCTTCTACAGCTTCAATTCCCGATACCTTTCCAATTGCTTTGATATCCGCTTTGGTAAGTCCCATGGTTCCCATTACCTTCAGATCCATCAGCTTTGAATCATCGAAATACTGATCTGCAGTAAACCGCATACTTGGCTCTGATGCACGGATTCCCGAATAAAATGCGACACCCAATGCTACGATAAAAAAGATTGATACAAACCGTCCCATCGTCTTTTTTATTTCTATTATAAAATCTTTGCGTAAAACATTTTTCTTCATCGGTCTTTACGTCCACCTACCATTCAATCGTCTCTACCGGAACCGGTCTTTCATTCAGCTTCATGCTTCCGACTTTTCCATTCTTCATTTTAATTACACGATCTGCCATCGGTGTGATCGCTGAATTGTGTGTGATCAGGATCACTGTCATCCCTCGTTCACGACACATATCCTGTAAAAGCTTCAATATTGCCTTACCGGTATTATAATCCAGCGCCCCTGTCGGCTCATCACACAAAAGAAGCTTCGGGTTCTTTGCCAGTGCACGCGCAATCGATACCCTCTGCTGCTCCCCACCGGAAAGCTGTGCCGGAAAATTCTTCATACGGTCTGCAAGCCCGACTTCTTTTAAAACCATCTCTGCATCCAGTGGATCCTTGCAGATCTGCAGTGCCAGTTCTACATTCTCAAGTGCTGTCAGATTCGGAATCAGGTTGTAAAACTGGAATACAAATCCAATATCATCCCTTCTATAGGAAGTAAGCTGCCTCGGCGAATACTTTACAATATTCTTTCCATCGATCCAGACCTCTCCACTTGTTGCCGTATCCATTCCCCCCAGAATATTGAGCACTGTCGTTTTTCCTGCACCACTTGGGCCTACCACAACTGCAAATTCACCTTTTTTTATCTGAAAATCAATTCCATCTGCTGCGGCAATCTCAACTTCACCCATACGGTAAATCTTACGGACATCCCGCATTTCAACAAATTCTTTCATCATCTTTCCCCTTATCTGTAAAATTTTCTGCTTTTTCCTTTATCATATCATATACAAAAATCCAATTCAAAGCTCTACTACAAAGGTTAGAAAATTTTAAGAATTCTCATACGCAAAAAAGGTCTTGCAACCAAGACCTTTTTCACTAATAAATATTTAGCTTTTATTCTTTTTCGTTTCAACATCGAAAATAACTGCTGCCAGAAGTACTGCACCTTTTACCACTTTCTGCCAGTTTGCATCTACTCCCATGATTGACATACCTAGGTTGATAACTCCCATCAGAGTAGCACCTATGATAACCCCAGGAATCGTTCCGCTTCCACCATAAGCAGATGCTCCACCAATAAAGCAAGAACCAATTGCATCCATTTCATATCCATCTCCAGCCGTTGGGTTTGCTGAATTTAATCTTGCAATCGTCACCATTGCTGCAAAAGCTGCAAGTAACCCCATATTAGCATATGCGAAAAAATAAACCTTATTTGTATTAATACCGGAAAGCTGTGCCGCCTTTTCATTTCCACCGATTGCATATAAATGTCTTCCAATCACAGTTTTAGAAGTAATATACCAGTAAATCAGTACAATCACTGCAATCCAGATCAGAATATTTGGAATTCCTTTATACTGTCCCAGTCTCCACATAAATACAACTACAACCAGACTGACAACAATGCATTTCCCAACATCACTTCCCATACTTGCCACAGAATATCCCTTCTGTATCTTGGATATCCGGCCTTTAAAAGTCACAACAACAAAAATGCAGGCTACAATAATTCCAACTACCAGGCTTGTGATATTGAATCCATCGCCATGGAAAAAATCAATAATATAGCTGTTAAAAAGTTCAAGATATTTATCCGGAAGCGGTGCAATCGTAAATCCATCGAGTACAATATTTGATAATCCACGGAACATCAACATTCCCGCAAGCGTTACTATAAATGGAGGAATTCTTCTATACGCAATCCAGAATCCCTGCCATGCTCCGATAAGTAATCCGGCTAAAAGCATGATAATGATACTTACATATACATTAAATCCCTTATTTACCATAAAGGTAGCTCCGATTGCTCCTACAAAACAAACAATTGAACCTACACTCAGGTCAATATTACCACCTGTAAGGATACACAATAACATACCTGTTGCAAGAATAAATACATATGCATTCTGTGCAATTAAGTTATTAACATTCTGTGGAAGTAACATTCTTCCCCCTGTTTTCCATGTAAAAAACAAAGTTACCAGAATCAGCACAATAACCATCGTATATTTTCTCAAAAATACTAAAGTCTTCTCTCTTCCCATAACTTATTCTCCTTCTCCTGATTTTAGAATGTGCGACATGATTTTCTCCTGTGTCGCTTCTTTTGCATCTAATTCCCCGACTATTTTTCCGGCATTCATTACATAGATACGATCAGACATTCCTAAAACCTCTGGAAGCTCTGATGAAATCATAATTACTGATTTTCCGGCCTCCACAAGATCATTGATGATACAATAAATTTCGTATTTTGCTCCTACATCGATTCCTCTCGTCGGTTCATCCAATATTAAAACATCCGGTCCTGCATACATCCATTTTGCCAGAAGAACCTTCTGCTGATTTCCACCGCTTAAATTTCCTACATTCTGCTCTACCGACGGACATTTTGTTTTTAACTTCTTACGATACTCTTCTGACACAGCAATCTCTTTATCTTTATCAATCACGCCATGTCTACTGACTCCCTGTAAATTTGCCAGCGTCGTATTTACTCTGATCGGATTACTCAAAATCAAACCATTTCCTTTTCTGTCCTCGGTTACATAAGCAATCTTATGCTCTATTGCTTCCTGTACAGAATCATTTTTTACTTCTTTTCCTTCAATAAACAATTTTCCTGATATGTTCTTTCCATAACTCTTTCCGAAAATACTCATAGCCAGTTCTGTACGCCCTGCTCCCATAAGTCCGGAAATTCCAACCACTTCTCCCTTACATACATGTATTGATACATTATCAACAACTTTACGTTCCGCATAGACATTATGATAAACAGTCCAATCTTTGACCTCAAGTTCCACATCCCCGATATGCGGTTCCCTCTTAGGAAAACGACTGGTAAGTTCACGTCCAACCATACCTTTGATGATTCTTTCTTCTGTAATATTGTCCGTCTTTTTATCCAGGGTTTCTATTGTTGAACCATCTCTTATAATCGTAATTTTATCTGCCACATAGGAAACTTCATTCAATTTATGAGTAATAATGATCATCGTCATTCCCTGTTTTTTGAATGCAAGCATCAAATCAAGTAACGCTTTTGAATCTTCTTCATTTAATGATGCCGTTGGTTCATCCAAAATCAGAAGTTTTGCTTTCTTTGCAAGTGCTTTGGCAATTTCTACCAGTTGCTGCTTTCCTACGCCTATATCTTTGATCAGAACATGGGATGACTCTTTAAGTCCGACTTGTTTCAGATATTTTTCAGCTTCACCATACGTTTTGTCCCAGTCAATAGCGTATTTGCTTCCGCGCTCATTTCCAAGATACATATTTTCACCAATTGTCATCTCCGGTACCAGCGCCAGTTCCTGATGAATAATAACGATTCCTTTTTCCTCACTGTCTTTAATTTTCGAGAATTTACACACTTCTCCATCGTAGATAATATCGCCCTCATATGTCCCATATGGATAAATACCGCTCAATACATTCATAAGTGTAGATTTTCCCGCACCATTTTCTCCAACAAGTGCATGGATTTCTCCTTCCTCTACCTTAAGATTTACATTATCCAGTGCTTTTACCCCCGGGAACGTCTTGGTAATCTGTTTCATCTCCAACAATATCTTAGCCAATGACAATCCTCCCTTCTTTTGAAAACAGGCGGAGTCATTCTCCGCCTGTTATTTGAACCTTCATTACTGAAGCTCAGCTTCTGTATAATATCCGCCTTCTATCAGAATCTCTTTATAATTATCCTGATCAACAGCAATTGGATCTACTACATACGTTGGTATAACCTTAGCTCCGTTATCATAAGTTATAGTGTCATTTACTTCTACTTCTTCACCCTTCATAATAGAATTTACCATTTTTACTGTTACTTTCGCAAGCTTACGAGTGTCTTTGAAGACAGACATCGTCTGTTTTCCTTTTACGATATTCTTTACATTCGCAATATCACAGTCCTGACCGGTTATAATCGGCCAACTTCCAGTATAAGATGATTCCAGTGCATTCGCGGTTCCGAGAGCTGTCGAATCATTTGAGCAAAGCACTGCATCCAGATTTGTTCCGTCCGCATAGTAAGATGCTATGATTGCATCCATTCTGGACTGTGCTTTCTCTGTATCCCAGTTTGCTGTAGCCGTATCGTCTTTTGATACCTGTCCGGATTTTACTACCAGTTTTCCAGAATCAATGTACGGTTGCAGAATACTCATCGCGCCATTATAGAAATATGTTGCATTATTGTCCCCTGGATCCCCACTTACTATCTCCAGATTAAATGTCTGATCCGTATTTTCAAGATCAAGCTTGTCTACAATATATTCGCCCTGTTTTTCACCAACCACTGTATTGTCAAACGTTGCAAGATAGCTGACCGCATCTGTATTTGTGATCATACGGTCATAATTGATGACTTCTACACCGTCCTCTTTCGCCGTCTTTAATACACTTCCCAATGCATCACCATCGATTGGCGTAATAACAAGGACTTTGCAGCCTCCACTAATCATATTCTCAACAATAGATACCATCTGTGCATTGTCGTTTCCTGCATACTGAAGATCAACTTCATATCCTGCAGCTTCCAGTTCTTTTTTAATGTTAGCTCCATCCTGATTCCATCTCTGTAATTCTTTCGTTGGAAGAGCAACTCCTACTTTGTTATTCCCCGAGCTGTCTTTTTTATCTGCACCGCCCGATCCTGACGAACTACATCCTGTAAATAACATCGCAGTCATGCTTAAACACAATGCCATACCAATAATCTTCTTCATAAATGGCCTCCTCTCATTTGCTTTTACAATTCAGGCACCTCATTCTCTTCAATTCTCTTTCTTCTTTCCACATATCCATCTAAGATCGTAACATCGTCTTCAGTAAACCACGCAAACGGATCTGTACTGCATGTAAGTGCGATATTACCCCATGCATTTAATGATCCTGAACGGATAATTACTTTCGCCTTCGGTGCAATCTCAGCAACGAGTTCTTCATGCGGAATCCCCTTAAATACTGCACCTGATCCAGTATAAATTTCCTGGAGATCTTTATATAAAGCCGGATGATGCGTCTTAACTTCTGGTGCAAACGCAACTTCCTCTACAAAAATCTCTTTACGGAGCATTCTTAAGATATCAAGTAAATCTGCCTGACCTGCATAGTATCCCAAATCAATTCTATTTGCATCTTTCGGAATCGGGAATCCGGCATCTGTCACAAGTATAATATCTGTATGTCCACATGTTGCAAGTGCTTTTGCAAGTTCTGGATGTAATATTCTTCCTGGTCTCATTATACAATCTCCTTCTTTCCATGTTTTTTCATAAATTCTTTAACTTCTGCTGCGGTATGATAAGATGGTACGGTCTCCCACTTCGTACAGCAAAGAGCAGAAACTGCATTTGCATATAATACACTCTCGTCAATTTCTTTTCCTGCTGCAAGCGCTGTTGCTAATGATGCATTAAAGCAATCACCTGCTCCATTAGAATCCACTACTTCGATCTTATATGGCTGTACCTGTCTTGCCACACCTGGCTCAAAGATTCCGGATCCTTTATCTCCAAGCGTCATAATTATCTTCTTGCATCCAGTCTTAAATAACATCTCGGCAATTTCTGAATTTGTTAATTCTGAATCAGTTGGAACACCTACTGCTACTCTTGCTTCTGTCTCATTTGGAGTCAGGATATCTACATCTGAAAGGTCGCATTCCTTCAGATTAACAGCCGGTGCCGGATTCAAAATCGTAGTCTTTCCATACTTCTTGGCAACTTTCATTGCATAAAGCGCTGTATCAAGTGGAATTTCGAGCTGCGCTAACACTACATCTGCCTCTTCAATAAGCTTCTCCGCATTGTCAATATCTTCTTTTGAAAAAAGATCATTTGCTCCTGAATCTACCACGATGACATTCCGCGCTTCAATATCTTTAATAATAAATCCCGTTCCCGTCGATTTTTCTTTTGTAATACGTAAACCGCTGATATCAATCTTTTCATCTTTCATCAGATCAACAAATTCTTTTCCAAATGTATCGTCCCCGATAACACCAATATAAGAAACTTCTGCTCCCAGACGGCTTGACTGAACTGCCATATCGGAACCTTTTCCTCCAAATTCGCCTCGATAGTCACGTCCCATCAACGTCTCACCCGCAACTGGAATTCTGTCAGCTGTCATAACCAGTGCTTTTGCGTAACTTCCTATAATACATACCTTCATTCCATACCCTCCATTCTAGCAGATCCGATCTTAATATGCGTTCGGATCTCCAATAAGTCCTTCAATAATTTCCGGTCCAGAACTTGTTCCAACCAGTTCTGCTCCTGCTTCAAACATCATCTTCATCTTTTCCAAAGAATTAACTTTACCAGAAACTTTAACACGGCATGGAAGTGAAATATTCTCTTTCAGAATCTTAACATCTTCTACTGTTGCTGCACATCCGCCTACGCCCCATCCACTTGACTGTTTTACCCAGTCAATTCCAGCTTCGCAAGCAAGCTGTGCCGCTTTCTTTTTCTGTTCTTCATTCAGGAAACCAAATTCAAGCATAGATTTTACAATTACACCGCTTGCATGAGCAACCTCAACAATCTGTTTCATTTCTTCAAAGTAAGCTTTTTCTTCTCCACCAATCAGAAGACCTGGGTTCGGAGGGAAATCAAACTGATCAACACCTGTTTTAATCATTTCTTTTAATGCTGCCAGTTTCATATCCAGAGTATCATTTGCCTGTGGGAAATTCAATGTTGATGCAACCTGGATTCCGGTTCCTTTTAAAACATCCTTTGCCAGGCTGATATAGCACGGTGCAATCATTGCTGCCTGGAAGTCATATTTCATACATACATCAAGATGTTTTAATAATCCTTCTCTTGTTAAGTTCGGGTTAACATTTGTATACTGAATTGCCTTTGCCACCTGTTTTTTGTCATTAAAATCAATCATTTTCATTTCTCCTTTTCTTTGTTTTATTGTCTCATGAAACGTTTTATGTATACTTTCATTATACATATTTTTCTAAGTTTGGCAATAACTTTTTGACTTTTCAGTACTTTTACACAAAAAAGGGGCTGTGAAAAAAGAATA
>NZ_JAQDGZ010000013.1:0-81664 GCF_027663865.1 Coprococcus sp. AF99-45 | reverse complement strand
TAACTTAACTAAATGACATTGGGGAGTGAACAGTAACTTCTTTTTTACTTTGCATGCCGGAATCAATGGAAACAGTTGACCGTAAAGAGATCATTTGGCATAATAGATATATGAATACTTGTTCATATGAAAGGGGTAACTATGAAAAAGACAGAAGTAGAATGTTGTGATACATTTTGTATACACGAAGAACTTGTACATAAGGCAGAGGGGCATATACCGGATGAAGAGGTTTTGAAGGATCTTGCTGATTTTTTCAAGGTATTTGCAGATACCACGCGGATCCGGATTTTATGTGTTCTTTTTCAGTCTGAGATGTGTGTTTGTGATCTGGCGGAAGTTCTTGGAATGACGCAGTCCGCGATTTCCCATCAGCTCCGGATGCTCAAGCAGATGAAGCTTGTGAAGAACAGACGGGAAGGAAAAACGGTGTTCTATTCCCTTGCTGATGATCATATCCAGACCATCATGAACCAGGGAATGGAGCATATTCTGGAATAACAGATGATATATCAATATAGAAGGAAGGAAACGATAACAGTGACAGCAGGAAGAAAGAAAAAGGTAATCATAGGGATCCTTGTAGCACTTTGTATGACAGTAACGGGATGTGCTGGTTCTGTAAAAAAAGGAACGAAGTATCTGGAAGAAAAAGACTATAAAAATGCAGAGGTGGAATTCCAGGATGCGGTAGACAAAAAGAAGAATCTGGGAGAGGCTTATCGCGGACTCGGACTCTGCTACTGGGAACAGAAAAAGTATGAAAAGGCAGAGAAGGCGTTGGAAAAAGCATTGAAGAATGGAACGGAAGAGACAGCAACTCTTTATAATATTCTGGGAATCTGCGATTTGGAACTGGATAAACCGGAAAAGGCAGTGTATTATTTCGAAAATGGGCAGGAGCTTTCAGGCGCAGGAAAAGAGCTGCTAAAAGAAATGGCATATAATCTGGTAGTTGCCTATGAAAAAGCAGGGGATTACCAGTCTGCAAAAGAGAAGCTGGACAGTTATCTGAAAGCAAATCCAGATGACAAAAAAGCGCTGAAAGAGCAGGAATTTTTAAATACACAGATTTCGGAAGGAGATCAGCAGTAGAGCGGATCGGATGAGCAGATCTGATCCGGGACGGAAAGAAATCTGGCAGGGGAGAATAATATGGCACTTTATGAAATAAAAGAAGAAAAGGAAAGGGTAATTCTGGTCGGTGTCAGTACAAGGGAGAACGATGACACGGAAGATTCTCTGGATGAGTTAAAGGATCTGGTGAAGACCGCAGGTGCGGAAGCGGTCGGACGGGTAATCCAGAAAAGAGAGCTTGTCCATCCGGGAACTTATGTCGGAAAAGGCAAGATTGAGGAAATCCGGGAGCTTTTGTGGGAGCTTGACGCAACCGGGATCGTCTGTGATGATGAGCTGTCTCCGGCACAGATGAACAATCTGACGGATATTCTGGATGTGAAGGTAATGGACCGGACGATGGTCATTCTGGATATTTTTGCAGGACGGGCTTCTACAAGTGAAGGAAAGATCCAGGTAGAACTGGCACAGCTTAAGTACCGGCAGTCACAGCTTACTGGGGCAGGAAGGGCGATGTCACGTCTGGGAGGCGGAATCGGAACCAGAGGACCGGGAGAAAAGAAGCTGGAGATGGACCGGAGACTCATCAAGAACCGGATCGCACAGCTGAACCGTGAACTCAGGGAGGTGAAGAGACACCGGGAACTGACACGCGAACAGCGGACGAAGAACCGGATCCCGGTCGTGGCAATTGTCGGTTATACCAATGCCGGAAAGTCCACGCTTCTCAACACACTGACCGGAGCCGGTGTGCTGCAGGAGGATCAGCTTTTTGCAACTCTTGATCCGACGACAAGAAGCCGGAAGCTGCCAAGTGGGCAGGAGATTCTTCTGACAGATACGGTAGGCTTTATCCGGAAGTTGCCTCATCATCTGATCGATGCATTTAAAAGTACGCTGGAAGAAGCGAAGTATGCGGATCTGATCCTGCATGTAGTCGATGCATCCAATCCACAGATGGATGAGCAGATGTATGTGGTGTATGAGACACTGCAGCGTCTGGAGGCAATGGACAAACCGGTGATCACGGCATTTAACAAGATGGACAGGATCGGGGAAAGCCTGACGGTACGTGACTTTAAGGCAGACCGGATCGTACAGGTGTCTGCAAAGACCGGAGAAGGTCTGGAGGCGCTTCTTCAGGCAATAGAAGAGATCCTGCGGGAGCAGAAAATTTATATCGAACGAGTTTATTCCTATCAGGAATCCGGGAAAATCCAGCTCATCCGGAAGTATGGAGAACTGCTGGAGGAAGAATACAAAGAAGATGGAATCCATGTATCTGCATACGTGCCGAAAGAGCTTGACGGGAGGGTATAACAGATGGCTTTACAGTTTATTTTTGGAAATCCGGGTTCGGGCAAGTCACATTATCTATATGAACATATCATTCGGGAATCAATGAAACATCCTGATATTAATTATATTATTCTGGTGCCGGAACAGTTCACGATGCAGACGCAGAAGGAACTGGTCCTGCGGCATCCGAGACATGGAATTATGAACATAGACGTGCTGAGTTTTGCACGTCTTGCTTTTCGTGTTCTGGAAGAAACAGGGAATGGAAGCAGGGAGATTCTGGATGATGAAGGAAAGAATCTGATTCTCAGGCGACTCGCGGGGAAAAAAGAAGATTCGCTAAAAGTTTTAAAAGGAAATATCAAAAAGCCAGGTTACATCAGTGAGGTGAAATCCGTTATTTCCGAGCTGACGCAGTACAACATTTCCCCGGATGGCATGGATGATATGATCACGGAGGCAGATGAGTCTTCGTATCTTGCCTGGAAATTGAAGGATATCCAGGTGATGTATCAGGCATTTGAAGAATATCTTGCAGATAAATATATTACAAAAGAAGAAATTCTGGACATTCTCTGCAATGTGATGGACAAATCGAGAATGCTGAAGGACAGTGTGATCGTACTGGATGGGTTTACCGGATTTACGCCGCTTCAGAACAAGGTGCTGGGGGAAATGCTGCATCATTGTCAGAAGGTGATGATTACTGTCACGATGGATAAGAGGGAAGATCCTTACGTGATGAAAGACAAGTATCAGCTGTTTGCGCTGAGTAAGCAGATGGTGACGTCTCTTGTGAAGATTGCAGGGGAGGAAAAGGTGCTGGTCGAAGAGCCGGTCTGTCTGTACCAGGAGCCGGTCTGGCGTTTTAAAAATGCGCCGGCACTTGCATTTCTGGAGAAGGAACTGTTCCGTTACAGTGGCAGGACTTACAGGGAAAAGCAGTCAAATGTGCGGGTTTATGCAGCGGCAAATCCCAGGATGGAAGTAGAATGCGCTGCCCAGAGGATACGTTTTTTAATTCGCAAGAAAGAATATCGTTACCGGGAGATCGCGGTGATCGCAAGTGACATGAATCTCTATGCGGATGAGATCGAGAAGACTTTCCGGGAGTATGAGATTCCGGTTTTCATGGATTATAAGCGGAATGTACTTTTAAATTCTTTTGTGGAGTATATCCGGAGTCTTCTTGCGATGGCAGAACAGAATTTTTCTGCAGAAAGTGTGTTCCGTTTCTTAAGAACGGATCTGGTCGGATTTACCGGTGAGGAATTGGATCTTCTGGAAAATTATGTACTTGCGCTGGGCATCCGTGGTTACAAAAAATGGCAGGAAAAATGGATCCGCAGAGCGAAGGATACGACCGAGGAAGAGTTGGAGGTACTGAATCATCTCCGGGTATGCTTTGTGGAAAAAACAGAAGAGCTGGTGTTTGTCTTAAAGCAGCGTCAGAAGACAGTGCGGGATGTGACGCTTGCAATCTGTGAATTTCTGGAAAAAGAAGAAATCCAGAAGCAGGTAAAAGTATTGGAGAATCAATTTACAGAAGCAGGAGAGCTTGCACTTGCAAAAGAATATGCACAGATCTATCGTGTGGTGATGGAGCTGTTTGACAAGTTTGTAAGTCTTCTTGGAGATGAGCGGATTGCGCTCAAAGAGTACAGGGAGCTTCTGGATGCCGGAATGGAAGAGGCAAGGATCGGTGTAATTCCGCCAAGTCTGGATGAAGTGATGGCAGGAGATATTGAGCGAACGAGACTGAAAGATATCCGGGCGCTGATCCTTCTGGGAGTCAATGATTCTCTGATTCCGGGAAATGCATCCGCAGGTGGACTGATTTCAGACAGAGACCGGGAGCGTTTTGAAGAAAGAGGAATTGCGCTTGCACCGGGAACAAGAGAAAAAAGTTACATCCAGAAATTTTATCTGTATCTGCACATGACAAAGCCGACGGAAGAATTGATGCTGACCTACAGTAAAGTATCGGCCGATGGAAAGAGCAGGAGGGCGGCATATCTGATCGGGGATCTGAAGCGGATGTATACAAAGCTTCCTGTATTTAATATGGATCAGTATGGGATGGAGACAAAAGAAATGCTTCCACAGACCGGGATCGGGTCATTGATCGAAGGATTACAGAACCCGAAAAAGATGGAGGAAGGCAGCTGGCAGGAGCTGTACCGTTGGTATTGTGCGCAGGAGGACTGGAACGAAAAGGTGCACGATCTGGCAAGGATCAGCAGATACCGCAGGCCGGAGGACAATCTGACTTTGCAGACCGCACGGAAGCTTTATGGAGACTGGGCACCAAGCATTTCAAGACTGGAGAAATTTGCTGCCTGTGCCTGTGCGCATTTTCTGACCTATGGACTTCGCCTTAAGGAGAGAGAGGTCTATGAATTTGCTGCTCTTGATTTTGGAAATATTTTTCATAAAGCACTGGAAAAATATGCCCGACGGGTAGAACGGGAAGGCCTGGAATGGACTGAGGTTACAAAGGAGCAGCAGGAACAGTTTGCGTCGGAAAGCGTGGATGAGAGTATCGTAGATTACAGCAATACCGTAATCTACAGCAGTGCGCGGAACGCGTATATCGTGCCACGTATGAAACGTATGATGAACCGGACGGTCTGGGCGATGACAAAGCAGCTTCGGAAGGGAAGATTTAAACCGGAGGGCTATGAGGTAAGCTTTGGAAGCGGAAAGATTGACAGGATCGATACATGTGAGACGGAAGATCAGGTCTATGTGAAGATCCTGGATTATAAAACCGGGGCAAAGAGTTTTGATATGGCAGCTTTTTATCATGGTCTGCAGATGCAGCTGGTGGTGTATATGGAAGAAGCAGTCCGGCTGGAGGAAAGAAAACATCCGGGTAAAAAGATTGTGCCGGCAGGCATTTTCTACTATCGGATGAAGGATCCGATCGTCGGGAAAGAGCTGGATGAAGAAAAACTGGAAGAGGCAATTTTAAAGGAGCTTCGGCTGGATGGAATCATCCGTCAGGAGGATGCCGTGATTCAGAGACTGGATGCGGATTTTTCGGGGAATTCGCTTGTGATTCCGGCAGGAAAGACGAAAAGCGGCTATTCCAAAGCATCCAAAATGCTCCTGCCGGAAGAGTTTGATGCAGTGCTGACTTATGCACAGAAAAGACGGACTGATCTTCAGGGAGCAATGTACCGCGGAAAGGCGGAGGCACTGCCGTATGAGATGGGTACACAAAATGGCTGTACGTATTGCCCATACCGGGATATCTGCGGATTTGATGAGCAGATCGAAGGATATGAATACCGGAAGCTTGAGAAGCTTCCGAAGGAAATTGTAATGGAGAAAATTATGGCGAAGCTGGAAGAGGAGAAGCAGACATGGGAGTAAAATGGACCGAAGAACAGCAGCAGGTGATCGACCTGCGCGATCATAATATTCTGGTGTCAGCAGCCGCTGGCTCCGGGAAAACTGCTGTTCTGGTGGAGCGGATTATTGCGAGGCTGACAAGGGATGCAAATCCGGTGGATGTCGACCATATGCTGATCGTGACCTACACTGAGGCGGCTGCTGCTGAGATGAAAGAAAGGATCGGTGCTGCGATTGAGAAGGAGCTGGAGGAGGATCCGTCAAGTGAACATCTGAAGCGGCAGTCTGCCCTGATCCATACAGCAAAGATTACAACGATCCACAGCTTCTGCCTGTCTGTGATCCGGGAGTATTTTCACACGATCGATCTGGATCCGGGATTCCGTATTGCGGAAGAAGGAGAATTAAAGCTTTTGAAGCAGGACGTGATGAAAGAGCTTCTGGAAGCAAAATATGAAGAAGGAAACGAGGATTTCCTGCGTTTTGTGGAGACTTTTGCAACCGGAAGGGAAGATCTGCAGGTGGAAGAAATCATCAGCAGACTGTATGAATTTGCCGGAAGTTATCCGGATCCGGAGGAGTGGCTGGATGACTGTGCAAGGATGTACGAAGAGAGCGGGGAAAAAGCCATTTATATTGAAAAGGTGATGGAGTATATCCGGAGAACAGTTGCGGATATGCAGATGCTGATGGAAAAAGCGGACCAGATCTGCATGGAACCGGACGGACCGTATATGTATGGAGATATGCTGGAAGCGGATCAGAAAGTTCTGAGAAAGCTTTTTGCGGCAAAGAGCTATGAAGAAATGTATGAGGCACTGAAAGAAAAGCCGGCATGGAAAACTCTGTCCAGAAAGAAAGATGACGCAGTAGATCCGACAAAAAGAGAGCAGGTAAGAGCCTATCGGGATATCTGGAAGAAACTTATCGATGATATTCGAAACAATTATTTTTTCCAGTCGCCATCTGAGATGGAAGCAGACCGGAAAATCTGCATTCCGGTGATGCATGAGCTGGTTAGTCTGGTAAAAGAATACCAGAGGGTACTTGCAGCTAAGAAGGCAGAAAAAAATCTGATCGATTTCCGGGATATGGAACAGTTTGCCTTGCAGATCCTGACAAGAAAAGAAAACGGAAAAAGAGTGCCTTCTGAGGTGGCAAAGGAGTATCAGAATACATTTGAGGAAGTAATGATCGATGAATATCAGGACAGTAACCTGATTCAGGAGGCGATCCTGACCAGTGTGTCCCGGATCAGCAGAGGGGAAAATAATCTCTTCATGGTAGGAGATGTGAAGCAGAGTATTTACCGTTTCCGCTTGTCAAGGCCGGAGCTTTTCATGGAAAAATTCAATACCTACAGTCTGACGGACGGAGGAAACAGGCGAATCGATCTGCACAAAAATTTCCGAAGCCGGGCAGAAGTGCTGGATGCGGTAAACTTCATTTTCCGACAGATCATGACCGAAGAGCTTGGAAGGATCACATACGATGAGAATGCTGCACTTTATGTGGGAGCTTCTTACCCGGAATCCGAAAAGAATGAGACAGAAATTCTTCTTCTGGATACAAAAAGTGAGGAAGAGGATACCGGGCTTTCTGTGCGAAGCGGAAGCCAGACGGCAAAAGAGCTGGAAGTCCGTCTGATCGCACAAAGAATCGGAGAGCTGATGGAAAATCAGCAGATTGTAGATAAAGAAACGGGAATGTTGCGACCGATACGCTATCAGGATATTGTAATCCTGACAAGAAGCCCTGCAGGGTGGACCGATACTGTTACACGAATTTTGCAGGATGAGGGAATACCGGTTCTGGCTGAATCGGCAGATGGGTATTTTGAAACTCTGGAAATTGGATGGATGATGGACTATCTGCGTGTACTTGACAATTTTCGTCAGGACATTCCACTCGTTGCAGTGCTGAAATCCCCGTTTGGAAGAATGACAAATGAAGAACTGGCACAGATCAGAGAATTGAATGCAGAAGTACCATTTTATCAGAATGTGCTGGAAACAGCGGATCCGGAAAAAAAGACAGATCTTCCGGCGGGCATTTTGAAAAAAGTGCGCGATGTATTTGGATGGCTCTTTTATTTCCGGGAGAGGATACCGTACACGGCAATCCATGATCTCCTGTGGGAGATCATGAAAAAGACAGGATACCGGGATTATATCGCGGCAATGCCAGGAGGAAAAGGAAGGCGCGCGAATCTTGATATGCTGATCACCAGGGCAAAGGCATTTGAGGCAACCAGCTATAAGGGACTGTATCATTTTGTCCGTTATATTGATCAGCTCAAGAAATATAATGTAGACTTTGGGGAAGCCGGGCTTTACGATGAGCAGACGGATGCAGTTCGTCTGATGAGTATCCATAAGAGTAAAGGACTGGAATTCCCGGTTGTGATCGTGACCGGAATGGGAAAGAGGTTCAACATTCAGGATACCACGGCAAGTGTTGTGATCCATCCGGATCTGGGGCTTGGAATCGATGCGATCGATCTGGAGCGGCGAACCAAATCTCCGACACTATTAAAGAAAGTTATTCAAAATGAAATCGGTCTGGAAAATCTTGGTGAGGAGCTTCGTGTGCTTTATGTAGCACTTACACGTGCAAAGGAAAAGCTGATTCTTACCGGAACGGTTCCACATGCGGCAGACAAATTGGAAGCCTGTCAGCTGGAACAGGAAAATAGTCAGAAAGAAACACTGGACTTTACAAAACTTGCACGTGCAACGTCTTATTATGACTGGATTCTTCCGGCGGCAGTGCGTAAAACAGAAGAAGTTCCAATCGAATTAAAAGTGATTGGTGTTGATACGCTTGTAGAAGGTGAAGTGGATAAGGAAGCAGCAGATTATCTGGAAAAAGAGGTGTTCCTTGAAAAAATAGAAGCAGAAGAACATCCGATGTCTGTGACAGATGAACGTTTTCGGGCAAAAATCGAGGAAGCATTTTCCTACAGATATCCGTATCAGGGTGAAGATCAGCTGAAAATGAAGTACACCGTGTCAGAGCTGAAAAAATATGCGGCAGCTTCGGAAGAAGAAGATGGAGAAATACTGATTCCGGAAGAGGAGATTGTTCCAATCCTTCCGAATTTTATGAAAGAGGAAGAAGAGGTAAAAGGAGCAACAAAAGGAACAGCTTATCATAAAGTAATGGAGCTTCTCGATTTTTCGAAAATATATACGATGGATTTACTGCGGGAAAACATAGAGAATCTGAAAAACGAAGGATACCTGGATGCGGGAACAGCCGGGTGTATTCAAAAAAAAGAAATTATGGAGTTTCTTAATACGAATGTGGGAAAAAGAATGCAAAATGCAGCCAGGGCAAAAACACTTTACCGCGAGCAGCCGTTTGTTCTCGGTGTAGATGCAAAAGAATTTTATCCGGATCAGAAAAAGGGTGAAATGGTACTGATCCAGGGAATTATTGATGCTTACTTTGAAGAAGACGGAGAAATCATCGTACTCGATTATAAAACCGACCGTGTACAAACCGAAGCCGAACTAAAAGACCGCTACCGGGAACAGCTCCGCCTTTACACCAAAGCCCTTGAACAGATCATCCGGAAAAAAGTAAAAGAACAGATCATCTACTCCTTCACCCTTCGCAAAGAAATCCACCTGGAGGACTACAAAAATGATTAAAATAATACTCCTTGCATACCTGCTATTGATCAACATCATCACCTACTTCACCTACGCCGCCGATAAAACCAAAGCCCGCCAAAACAAATGGCGAATCCCCGAACGCACCCTCATCCTCCTGGCCCTTCTGGGCGGCTCCCCAGCCGCCCTCCTCGCCATGAAACACTACCACCACAAAACCCGCCACCTGAAATTCAAATTGGGAATCCCTATTATTCTAATCATTCAAATAGTAATTACATATTTTCTTTACCCCCATATTTAAAATATTTGATTCCCCAGCACAGTCGCTTTATAGGCGCTGTGCGTCCCCTTTCACAATCCTTCAAATTTCGCCCCAGCATCAGCCCTGGCAGCCCGCCCAAGCGGATGGCTGGTCATTCGATAACCTTGAGTGGCTTGCAGATAGAAATAAAGTCCACCACTTCCCTTGAGGGGCAATGGAGATGAGACTCAAACATTGTGGAAGCCATTGCTGACACAATGTTCGCATTCAGAGGCTCATCGGAATGCTTTCGCCCCGTGGGAAGCGGTGGACTTTATTTCTATCCGCAAGCTGTCACAACCTCCCTCCCACCATCCGTCTCCCACCCATTTCTTTAGGAAATCTTCAGAAAGTCTTATACAATATTATATTGACTCACTATATTATATAACGTATAATATGCTTAACAAAACAATATAACAAACAATAAAAGGATGTGAATCATATGGTATTTAACACCGGAGCTGCCCTCCTTGATGCAATCGTGCTTGCCGTTGTATCACGGGAACAGGAAGGAACCTATTGATATAAGATCACACAGGATGTCCGGAGAGTTCTGGATGTATCGGAATCAACGATGTACCCGGTACTCAGAAGACTTCAGAAAGATGAATGCCTGGAAGTCTACGATATGCAGTTTGACGGAAGAAACCGCAGATACTATAAAGTTACAGAAAAAGGAATGGCACAGCTTAATTTGTATAAAGTCGAATGGAAGAACTACACAAGGAAGATTACAGAGATGTTCGAGGGAGGTGCAGCCGAATGAGCCGTACAGAGTATATGAGGGAATTAGATGCACTGCTTCAAGGAATTTCGAAAGAAGAAAGAGAAGAAGCAATGCAGTATTACAACGATTATTTTGATGACGCCGGAAGCGAGAATGAAGAAAAGGTAATCGAAGAGCTGGGAAGTCCTGCAAAGCTTGCAGAAACGATCCGTGCCGGGATAAATGGCAATACCGATGAGGCGGAAAGTTATGGAGAGTACGGAGAGAGAGGATATCAGGACAGACGTTTTGATACCAGTGAGTATCCGGCGGGAAAAGATGGCTATTATAAAGACAGCTATTCGGAGACATGTGGAGAAAGCCAGTCACAGAATGACAGGAATCCATTTTCAGAAAGACAGTATTCTTATACAGCCAATTCTAATCAGGGATATACATATGCGGGAAATCAGGGATATGGTGCGGGTCAGACGACAGAAATGCCACGGAAGAAATCCAGTGCCGGCAAGATCATTTTGATCATCTGTATCCTTTTGATTGGGCTTCCAATTGTAGTTCCGACAGCACTTGGTCTTCTTTTGGCGGCATTTGGAGTTCTGGTCGTACTTGCAATATCAGCAATAGCGATCTGGGTGGCAGCAGTTGCAACCGCAGCCGTAGGGATTCTGTTGGGGATTCACGGATTTGGTCAGCTGTTTTATTCCCCGGCTCTTGGAATCGGAATGCTTGGTGTCGGCTGCCTGCTGCTGGCACTTGGGGCAGTATTTACAGTATTGATCGGATGGGGATGCATCAAACTGATTCCAATGATGTTCCGTGGATTTGTAAATCTTTGTCGCATACCATTTCAGAAAAAGAGAGGTGAATGCAGATGAAAAAAGGATGGAAGATTTTCTGGACAGTTATTATAAGCCTGACAGGGGCAGGAGTTGTATTTTGTATCATTGCGTTATGTCTTGGAGTCACATTTTCACAGTTTGAAAAAGCATATCCGAATGGAATTGGTATTATAAGAAAGGATTACGTTTCTTTCGAGGAAGATTGGGATGATGATGACGACGATGATGAGCCGGAAGAGACAGAAAATGTTGTATCAGAGGAGACATTTTCGAACGTAGAGAATCTGAAGCTTGATATCGGTGCAAGTGAGGTACAGATCAAGACGGGGACGGATGATAAGATCCATGTGGATGATTCCAGGATGAAAACGGAAAATGCAGTGCAGAAAAGACTGTCCGATGACAGGAAAACTCTGGAAATAACAATGAAAATGCGCAGCAGTTTCGATTTCAAAAATGTGAGAAACGTAAAGGGAATACTTGTGATCTATCTTCCAAGAGATTACAAGTTCGATCAGGTGGACATGGAATATGGTGCAGTAACAGCAGAGATCGATGGACTAAATGCGAAAAGCCTTAAGATTGAAAGCGGGGCATCAGGCTGTACAATAAAAAATGCAGATATAGAGGAGTTAGATGTAGAAACAGGTGCCGGAAGTCTGGATTTTTATGGAACAGTGGAAAAAGAAGTGGACATTGACTGTGGTGCTGGAAGCGTCACACTGAATCTGGAAGGAAAAGTGGAGGATTATAATTATGAACTGGATAGTAGTGCCGGTTCGATAGAAATTGGAGAAGATATAGATCTTGGCGGCTTAAGCACAGAGAAGTCAATCGATAATGGCAGTAAACGCATGATTGAGATATCGAACGGAGCAGGCAGCGTGGAGATCCGTTTCCATTAGAATTAACATAGACAGAAAAATCTATCAGATGAAACACATATATAATAGAAGAAACACAAAAATAGGAGAAACTTTTAGGAGGAATTTTTATGGAACAGAAAAGATTATACAGATCCGTAACAAACCGTAAGATCTGCGGTGTATGTGGAGGTCTTGGAGAATATTTTAATATCGATCCTACATTGATCCGGCTTGGAGGTGTTTTGCTGGCTTGCGTAAGCTGTGGGACTGCCGTGGTTGCCTATTTTGTTGCAGCAGTTATCATTCCGGATCCAGAATAAAAAATAAGAGAGCTTTGCCGATAAAGAAAAGGCAGAAGGAGAAGAAGTCGGAAGTAATGTTTCCGGCTTCTTTTATAATAACCAGGTATAAATGTATAAAATCCGTAATTGGGGAAACACTCTGAAAAAGGAGTTGAAAGGTATGAAAAGCACAAAGACAAAGAAAATCAGACGCGAAGATATCCCCAATCTGGAAACAAGTGAGCGGGTAAAATACGAGATTGCGGAGGAGCTTGGACTTCTCGATAAGGTTCTGGAAGATGGCTGGAAGAGTCTGTCATCAAAAGAAACCGGGCGGATCGGAGGAATCATTTCAAAAAAATCCAGGAAGAATGAGACTGGGAATTTACAATAATATTACAAATTTTAAAAAATGTGAATATTTTGCAACGTTTGTTGAAAAAGCACTGTATGTTTGATATAATCGCTTGACCGCAAAAACCGAGAAAATGGAACGGGTGAGGCAAATGAATGAAAAAATGAACGTACTGGACGTACAGCTTGATAACTGTACGGCAAAAGATGCGATGAAGATCATTGCAGAATATATGCAGACAGAAGAACTTAACACAGTAGATATTGTTACGGTGGATACCCTGATGAGAGCGACACAGCTTGACGGTATGAAGGAAGAGCTGGAGAAACTGGATCTTCTGCTTCCGGGAGATATGGCGATTCTTGAAGCTGCAAAGATCACAGATAGAAAGCGGATCCAGGAGATGGAGGATCAGACGATGCTGAAGATGGTATTCCATTATTTTCATAAGAACCGCTGTAAGATATTTATACTGGCAGGATCTGAGGAAGAAGGAGACAGACTGCAGGGCTATCTGCATGAGGCATACAGTGGGATTCAGGTTGTCGGTATGAAAGCAGTACCGGCAGACGAAAGTGAGGATGACAGGATCACCAATCTGGTCAACGGCGGAGAAGTAGACTGTGTGATTGCCAGCATGGATTTCCCTTGGCAGGAACAGTTTGTTTACCGGTGCAAAGAGCAGCTGAATACCAGAATGTGGTTTGGAACAGGACATAGTATTGCTTCCTTTGCAAATGGTGAGAACTGGGCAGATCACCTGAAAAATTTTATCGGTAAAAGGATTTTAAAACGGGAGATCAAAAAAGAGCAAAAAAGAAAAGAAGTATAATTGAAGCGACAAAAGACTGAAAATAATAAAAAAAATCAAAAAATCTTTTTTGATAGAATAAATTTTATAATAAACTCAATTGAGGAAATGCATAAAAAAATGTGATTTCCTCTTTATTTTTTTGGTAATATGTATTAAAGTATTATATGTATATGGCTAAGTCCACAGTTGCGGGGGATGAAGATTGTACAAAGTGTATAGAACCACGGAGGATGGAGGAGAGAGAATATGATATCAAATCAGATACTGCAGAATACGATTGAAGGGTTGAAATCAATTACAAGGATTGATCTTGGAGTGATGGATACAGATGGAAAGACTTTGGCGACAACATTTCCGGAGCCTGGAGATTATGAGAATGCCGTTCTTTCGTTTGTAGAATCTCCGGCAGAAAGTCAGGTGATTCAGGGGTATCAGTTTTTCAAAATTTATGATGAACACCAGCTGGAGTACATTCTGATCGCCAATGGCGGCAGTGAAGATGTTTATATGGTTGGCAAGATTGCAGCCTTCCAGATCCAGAATCTTCTGGTAGCATATAAGGAGCGTTTTGACAAGGATAATTTCATCAAAAACCTTCTTCTTGACAACCTTCTTCTGGTGGATATTTATAATCGCGCCAAAAAATTACATATTGACACAGAGGTAAAACGTGATATCTTTATAGTTGAGACTTCTCGGGAAAGAGATGTCAGTGCGCTTGACAGTCTCCGTTCTGTTCTGGGTGGAAAGGGCAAGGACTTTATTACAGCTGTTGATGAGAAGAACATCATCGTAGTAAAAGAATTAGGTCCTGGCGATGGATATCCGGAGATGGACAAGACTGCACATGAGATTCTTGATCTTCTGAAAGCAGAAGGAGAAGAGAATGTCCGTATCGCATATGGTACGATCGTCAATGACATCAAAGAAGTATCCAAGTCTTACAAAGAAGCGAAGCTTGCGCTCGATGTAGGAAAGATCTTCTTCGACGAGAAGGAAGTTATTGCATATAGTGCGCTTGGAATCGGACGACTGATCTATCAGCTTCCAATTCCGCTCTGCAAGATGTTTATCCGCGAAATTTTTGAGGGGAAATCTCCGGACGAATTTGATGAAGAGACGCTCACGACCATCAATAAGTTCTTTGAGAACAGCCTGAATGTTTCCGAGACATCAAGACAGCTGTATATTCACAGAAATACACTGGTGTACCGTCTTGACAAACTGCAGAAGAGCACAGGACTGGATCTGCGCGTATTTGAGGACGCAATCACATTTAAGATCGCGCTGATGGTAGTCAAATATATGAAATACATGGAAACACTGGAGTATTAAGTTATATCGGAGTATGGATAATTAGGAGGAGCATATGATAGAACTTAAAGAAGTTACCAAGGAATACTCGAAGGGTATTGCTGCACTCAATGGTATCAACCTTCGGATCGAACAGGGAGAGTTCGTATTCGTAGTTGGAGACAGCGGTTCCGGAAAGTCTACGTTGATACGTCTTCTGATGAAGGAGATCGAACCAACGTCAGGTACGATTATTGTCAACGGTCAGAATCTGAATCGTATGAAACATCGCCAGATTCCGCAGTACAGAAGAGGAATCGGCGTTGTATTCCAGGATTTCAGACTTCTGAAAGACCGCAATATTTATGAGAATATTGCATTTGCACAGCGGGTTACAGAAAAATCAACCCGTGTCATCAAAAAGAAAGTGCCGGCGGCTCTGTCACTTGTCGGACTGGCACAGAAGTACAAAGCGTTCCCGAAGGAATTGTCCGGTGGGGAACAGCAGAGAGTTGCAATTGCCAGAGCTGTTGTAAATGAGCCTGCCATTTTGCTGGCTGACGAACCGACAGGAAATCTGGATCCAACCAACTCATGGGAGATCATGAAACTTCTTGAAGAAGCAAACGAGAGAGGAACTACAGTTCTGGTAGTTACTCACAACCAGGAAATTGTAAACGAGATGAAAAAGCGCGTTATTACGATGAAGAAGGGTGTCATTGTCAGCGACGAACAAGAAGGTGGGTATAAGCATGAGGATTAGTACAGTTGGATACTCCGCGAAACAGGGAGTTAAGAATATTGGAAGAAATAAGATGTTTTCACTGGCATCTGTTGCAACTATGGCTGCATGTATCTTTGTGTTCGGACTGTTTTTCTCAATTATTATGAACTTCCAGTATATTGTACACAAAGCAGAAGAAGGCGTGGCAATCACTGTATTTTTTAATGATGATGCAACGCAGGAGCAGATTGATAATATTGGCGCACA
Source organism: Coprococcus sp. AF99-45 (assembly GCF_027663865.1). Lineage (NCBI taxonomy): Bacteria > Bacillati > Bacillota > Clostridia > Lachnospirales > Lachnospiraceae > Coprococcus > Coprococcus sp. AF99-45. The sequence goes on along the minus strand of NZ_JAQDGZ010000013.1, from coordinate 65,841 downwards.
GCTTAAAAAGCAGGATGGTGTAAAAGAGATCAAGTATGTGTCTGCGGACGAAGCATGGGAGACATTTAAAGATCAGTATTTTGGCGAATCAAGTGACCTTGCAGAAGGATTTAAAAATGATAATCCTCTGGCAGGATCTGACAACTATGAAGTATATATGACAGATGTGGCTTCACAGAAGAAGCTGGTTTCCTTTGCGGAAAGCCTTGACGGGGTTCGCAAGGTTAACAAATCAGATACCGTAGCCAATACACTGAACAGCGTGAACAAGCTGGTATGGTATGTATCGGTTGTTATCATCGCGATTCTTCTGGCAGTATCCATTTTCCTGATCAGCAATACGGTCACAATGGGTATTACTGTCCGAAGGGAAGAGATTGCAATCATGAAATATATCGGTGCGAAGGATGGTTTTGTACGGGCACCGTTTATCATTGAAGGTATCCTGATCGGTCTTGTCGGTGCGGCGATTCCGCTTGGTATCCTTTATGTACTTTATAATAGAGCAATTACTTATATTCTTACAAAATTCAGTCTGCTGAATAATATTCTGGATTTCCTTCCGGTGGGGCAGGTATACAAGACACTGCTTCCGGTCGGACTTTTACTGGGAATCGGAATTGGTTTTGTGGGAAGTTTCTTTACGATTAGAAAGCACTTAAGAGTCTAGTCGCATAATATTTAAGGGAGACGAATATGATAAGAGGGAAAAAGATACTTGGGGCGTTACTGGCGTTTACGCTTTGCTTCAGTATGGTAATTCCGGCACAGGCTGATGATATTTCGGATGCGAAAAAGAAGCAGCAGGAGCTGGAACAGCAGAAGAATACGGCTGAGGCGGAGAAGTCGGAACTTTCTTCGGAACTGGATTCCATTGTATCAAAGATGGAGAAGACACAGTCAGATCTGACTGCAAAAGAGACTGAGATCAATGATGCAGAGACAGAGCTGGTAACTGCGAAAGCCAACGAAGATGACCAGTACCAGACGATGAAGCTGCGTATCAAGTATATGTATGAGAACGGGAGCAATGAATTCCTGGAGATCCTGATGGAAGCTAACAGTATTGCAGATCTGCTGAACAAAGCAGAATACATCAATAAGATTTCCAAATGCGACCGTGAACTTCTTGTAGAATACGAAGATACAAGAAAAGATGTCGAGAACAGAGAAAATGCACTTAAAAAAGAGTATGCAGAGCTGGAAAGCCTGCAGGATGAACTTGCGGGAGAACAGGCAAATGTAGAAAAGCTTCTTGCTGATAAAAATATTCAGATCGATAACCTGACATCTGAGATCAGCAGTAATGCTGACAAGCTGAAGCAGCTGATTGCAGCAGCTGAGGCGGCAGAAGCCCGCAGAAAAGAAGCAGAAGCAACGGCAGCTGCTCAGGCTGCACAGGCAGCGGCGGCAGCTCAGGCATCAGCTTCGTCAGGCACAAGCAGTTCAGGCGGCTCAGGCAATACAAGCAGCAATGCAAGTGCATCGGGAACCGGATCACTTACACATCCGGTACCGGGAGCAGCGATTACCAGTGGCTTTGGCGGACGTGTGGCACCGACTGCAGGTGCAACAACCGGTCATGACGGAATCGATTATGGTGCAGGATACGGAGCAGCAGTTTATGCGGCTGATTCCGGTACCGTTATTACCGCACAGTACAACAGTGCACGTGGAAATTACATCGTAATCAATCACGGTAATGGAATGCAGACATGGTATCAGCATCTGAGTTCGATGAATGTTACCGTGGGACAGACGGTGGCAAGAGGTCAGGTGATCGGAAATGTCGGTACGACCGGAATTTCCACAGGACCACATCTTCACTTTGAAGTTCATGTAGGTGGTGTACCGGTCAATCCACTGAACTATCTGTAAGATAATACATAACAGGTATGAAAGAGTAAATGATGGAAAATAATAAAAAGAATTTTTGGAAGGGGGCGCTTGCAGGCGCCCTCGCCATGTTTATGGTAGGTGCTGCGGCACTTGGAATTATGAATGTTGCAGGTGTAGACCTTGGAACCAGTCAGGAAAAGGTTGTAAATGCGCAGGAAGAGAAAAAACTGAATAAACTGAAAAAGCTGATTGATGAAAATTATCTTTATACAGATGATTTGAAAGAAGAAGATCTGGAGAACGGACTTTACAGTGGATACATTAATGCACTGGGAGATCCATATTCCGTATACTATGATGAAGAACAGACTAAATCCCTGCAGGAATCAACTTCGGGAGAGTATTCGGGAATCGGAGTTGTTTTTTCACAGAATCAGGAAACTAAGGTGATCACTGCAGTTCAGGTTTATGAGAACAGCCCGGCGAATGAAGCAGGTATCAAGGTAAATGATATTCTGTATAAGGTTGGAGATAAGGATGTAAGTGGAACGGATCTTTCCGATGTTGTACAGCTGATCCGCGGTGTAGAGAATACGACTGTTGATATCACAGTCCTGCGTGGGGATGATGCGAAGGAAGTGACAATGACGGTTACCCGGAGAAAAATCCAGGTGGAGACAGTTAAGTCTGAAATGAAGGATGACCAGATCGGTTATATCCGGGTTACGGAATTTGACAGTGTGACCTATGACCAGTTCAAGAGTGCACTCGGCAGTCTGGAGGACCAGGGGATGAAAGGACTTGTGGTTGATCTTCGGGCGAATCCGGGAGGCAATCTTGCGACAGTCACACAGATGCTGGATCTGTTACTGCCAAAAGGTACGATCGTGTCAACAAAAGACAAGAGTGGTCACGAAGAGGTGATCTCATCGGATGATGAACACCAGTTTACGAAGCCGATGTCGGTTGTTGTTGACGGCAACAGTGCAAGTGCTTCCGAGATTTTTGCCGGAGCGATCCAGGACTACGGACTTGGATCGATCGTCGGAACCACAACTTACGGAAAAGGAATCGTTCAGCAGATTTTTGATCTTGGAGACGGAACCTGTGTGAAGCTGACAATGGCTGAGTACTATACTCCGAATGGAAGAAATATTCACAAAAAAGGAATTACGCCGGACGTAGAAGTTGAATATCAGCAGGATGAGAATAATCCGAATGCAGATAATCAGCTTGATGCAGCATTGGAACAGGTGAGAAATAAAATCAATCAATAACAGAAATCCGGAGGGAATGCCGAAAACGGCATTCCCTTTTAGTTTTTAATATGATATCATAAGTAAAGAATATTTTTTTTCAGGTAACAAAAGGACAATACTTTCTGTTACAGCAAAAATATAAATAGAAAACTGGAGGGAATAAGATGATTAACAAATTAGTCGCTAACATTAAAAAAACAGGAGCACCTATCGTTGTCGGACTGGATCCGATGCTTTCCTATGTACCAGAGCAGGTACAGAAAAAGGCATTTGCAGAGTATGGAGAGACTTTGGAAGGAGCAGCAGAAGCTATCTGGCAGTTCAACAAAGAGATCGTGGATAAGACTTATGATCTGATCCCGGCAGTTAAACCGCAGATCGCTATGTACGAACAGTTCGGAATTCCGGGACTTCAGGCATTCAAGAAGACGGTAGACTACTGTAAAGAAAAGGGACTTGTTGTTATCGGAGATATCAAGAGAGGTGATATCGGTTCTACTTCAGCAGCATATGCTGTTGGACATCTTGGAAGAGTTCAGGTAGGAAGCAAATCCTATGTACCGTTCGATGAAGATTTCGCTACTGTGAATCCGTATCTTGGATCTGACGGAGTAAAGCCATTTATCGAAGTATGTAAAGAAGAGAAGAAAGGTCTTTTTATCCTTGTTAAGACATCCAATCCATCCAGTGGAGAATTCCAGGATCGGCTGATCGATGGCCGTCCGCTTTACGAACTGGTAGGAGAAAAGGTTGCCGAGTGGGGAGCAGACTGCATGGGTGATGATTATAGCTACATCGGAGCAGTTGTGGGAGCTACTTATCCGGAGATGGGAAAAGTCCTTCGTAAAGTAATGCCGAAATCCTACATTCTGGTTCCGGGATACGGTGCACAAGGTGGAAAAGGAAAAGATCTGGTTCATTTCTTCAATGAAGATGGACTTGGAGCAATCGTAAACTCATCCAGAGGAATCATTGCAGCATATAAGCAGGAAGCTTATGCAAAATACGGTGCAGAGAACTTTGGAGATGCATCCCGTGCAGCAGTAGAAGCCATGGTAGCAGATATCAAAGGCGCGCTTGAGAACAGATAAGAGAAAAGAATGAGCCGGTGTGACAGAAGCTTCTGACATACCGGCAAATCCGGATTATAGGAGAATAGAAGATGACTACAAAGAAAAAAGAACAGGCAAAGGTTGTATCGCAGGAGCAGCTTGCAGATGGAATCTTCAGTATGTGGATCCAGACAGAAGCAGCAGGGAGTGCAAGACCGGGGCAGTTTATTTCCATGTATACCAATGATGGAAGCAAGCTTCTTCCACGCCCGATCAGTATCTGTGAGATCGATAAAGAAGGTGGAAAACTTCGTGTGGTTTACCGTGTAACAGGGGAAAAAACCGGAACAGAAGAATTTTCACAGATGAAGGCAGGAGATACCATTCCGGTGATCGGACCACTTGGTAATGGATTCCCATTTGAGAAGGCCGAAGGAAAGAAGGTATTTCTGATGGGAGGAGGAATCGGTGTGCCGCCGATCCTGGAGCTTGCAAAACAGATGGAATGTGAGAAAAAGCAGATTGTGGTTGGATACCGTGATGCACATACCTTCCTGAAAGAAGAATTTGAACAGGCAGGAGAGCTTTATATTTCAACCGAAGATGGCAGTGTCGGAACAAAAGGAAATGTCATGGATGCAATCCGTGAGAATGCGCTGGAAGCAGATATGATCTATGCCTGTGGACCAACTCCGATGCTCCGTGCGATCAAACAGTATGCAGAAACAAACGGAATCGAATGCTATATTTCTCTGGAAGAGAGAATGGCATGTGGAATCGGTGCCTGTCTTGCGTGCGTGTGCAAGTCAAAGGAAAAGGATGCGCACAGCAATGTGCACAACAAACGTATCTGTAAAGACGGACCGGTATTTCTTTCTACGGAGGTGGAAATCTAATGGATATGCGTGTAAATATTGCCGGAGTAGAATGGAAGAATCCGGTAACAGTGGCATCAGGAACCTTCGGATCAGGAGAAGAGTTTTCTGAATTTGTAGATCTGAACAAGCTTGGAGCTGTGACAACAAAAGGTGTGGCAAATGTACCGTGGCCGGGCAATCCGACTCCGCGTGTAGCCGAGGTTTACGGCGGAATGATGAACGCCATAGGACTTCAGAATCCGGGAATCGATCTGTTCTGTAAAAGAGATATTCCGTATCTGAAAAATTATGATACCAAGATCATTGTGAATGTCTGCGGACATGCACCGGAAGAGTATCTTGAAGTGGTAGAACGCCTTGCGGATGAACCGATCGATATGATGGAAATCAACATTTCCTGCCCGAATGTCAATGCAGGATTCCTTGCTTTCGGACAGGATGCAAAGCATGTAGAAGAGCTGACCGGACAGATCAAGAAGATCGCAAAGCAGCCGATTATCATGAAGTTGACACCGAATGTAACCGATATTACTGAGATAGCAAAAGCGGCAGAAGCAGGCGGTGCGGACGCAGTTTCCCTGATCAATACACTGACCGGTATGAAGATTGATATCAATCGCAAGACATTTGCAGTGGCAAATAAGACCGGAGGTGTATCAGGACCGATCGTCAAACCGATCGCTGTCCGCATGGTATATCAGGTAGCACAGGCAGTGAATATCCCGATCATCGGGATGGGCGGTATTTCCTGCGCAGAAGATGCGATCGAGTTCCTTCTTGCAGGAGCAAGTGCCGTATCCGTAGGAACAGCCAACTTTCACAATCCGGCAGTGACGATGGAAGTGATCGATGGAATTGAAGCCTACATGAAGAAGAATGGCTTTGAGTCTGTGAAAGATATGGTTGGAATTGTAAAATAAAGAACAGATAAGAGATGGAGGATAAATAAAATGGAAAGCTACAAACAGGAATTTATTGATTTTATGGTAGAAAGCCACGTGCTTAAATTTGGAGAATTTACACTGAAAAGCGGAAGAAAGTCCCCGTTCTTCATGAATGCAGGAGCTTATGTGACAGGATCACAGCTCAAAAGACTCGGTGAATATTACGCAAAAGCAATCCATGACAAATACGGGGATGATTTTGATGTATTATTCGGACCTGCTTACAAAGGAATCCCGCTTGGAGTTGTAACCGCGATCGCTTACAGTGAATTATACGGAAAAGAGATCCGTTACTGCTCAGACCGTAAAGAAGAAAAAGATCACGGAGCAGATAAGGGAAGCTTCCTCGGAAGCAAGCTTCAGGACGGAGACCGCGTGGTTATGATCGAAGATGTTACCACATCCGGCAAATCCATGGAAGAGACTGTACCGAAGGTAAGAGGAGCCGCTGATGTAACAATTGTTGGACTGATGGTATCACTTGACCGTATGGAAGTAGGAAAAGGCGGTGTGAAATGCGCACTCGATGAAGTAAAGGATCTTTACGGATTTGAAACTAATGCAATCGTAACCATGAAGGATGTAGTAGAGCATCTGTACAATAAACCATGCAATGGTGAAATTGTTATCGATGACAAGATCAAGGCTGCAATCGACGCATACTATGAGCAGTATGGTGCAAAATAAGGAGGAGTTACAGTGACAGAAAAGACATATAAGGTGATGGGACTTGCCGGCGGTGCCAATATTGCGATCGGAATTATTTCTATTGTTGTTGGTGTGACAACCGGGATCATTTTGCTTGTCAGCGGTGGAAAGCTGCTTGGTGCGAAAAAGGGACTGACATTTTAGGAAGGGCGCTTTAAGTTGAAAGCAAAGAACAGAAAAAGACTTCGGGTTCTTGGGAAGATTTTATTTGTCCTGTATATTGGATTTTTATTTTACTTTCTGATTTTTTCTGACTGGTATGGACGGGAAGGAACCGGGGAATATCATTATAACCTGGTTCTTTTCTGTGAAATAAAAAGATTTTGGCTGTATCGAGATGTTTTAGGATGGGTATCTTATGCAAATCTGTTCGGAAATGTCCTGATTTTCATACCATTTGGATTTTTTATGCCGATGGCAAGCCGGTATCGCAGCTTTTTTCTTACCCTTTTCTACAGTTTTGGAGTGAGCTTCTTTGTGGAGTGCTTTCAGCTGGTAACAAGAGTGGGGAGTTTTGATGTGGATGATATGCTGCTCAACACCTTTGGCGGTGTGATCGGGTATATCGTCTTCGCGATTTGTAATATGATAAGGAGATGGCACGATGCGAAGCAGGAGAGATAAAAAAAGAGCACGCGAAAGAGATCGAAATAAAAGAAGCCGGAAGTATGGTCAGATAAAAAGAAAGCATTCCCGCAAGGGAATCTGGTCCTGTGTGATGGCAGTACTTGTTACGGCAGTGATAGCGGGATTGATTGTAATGGCATTTATGAATAAAGGGAAATCAGCAGCAATGGTAGGAAGCTTTGGGGTTTTCGATATGATTCTTGCCTGCATCGGTATTGTAACGGGTGTAAAAGGATTTAAAGAAAGAGATAAAAATTATCTGACCTGCAAGATCGGAATTGTTGTAAACGGATTTATTTTACTTGCCCTGATCTTAGTATTTATAAGAGGATGTGTATAAATGGAAGAAAGATATAATCTGGCAATTGACAGAATGAAAGCAATAATAGAAGAAAAAACAGTAGCAGAGCCATATCGGGAGTATTTCCAGCATGTGGCTCGGTTTATTTTAAAGCTTGATGAGCTGAAACAGAATGTGGAAAGCGGAAAGCAGAAAGAGATGTCAGAAGAAGAGCTGCAGGAAGAGATGAAGGATCTTTATGCAGACGAACTGGAAGCAAACTATGAGAAATCTTATGCAAATCCGGCTTATGCGGTTTTGGTGCTGGGAGGAGAACTGGGAAGCTTTTTGTCTGCGGTTTACACCGAGATCCGCGGAGGCATTTCTTATGTTCAGGAACAGCGTATGGAGTATGTTGTGATCGGAGCAGAGCTTTTGATTGAAATCTACAACAAATTTGAAGAAGAAAAGCAGCCGCAGCCGGAAAGCCTGAAGGAAATCTTTTACTGGTATGCAAGTGATTACTGTGATGTATTTGCGGCAGACCGCATCAAAGACCAGATCGATCCGGAAAGAGGATGCTTCATTGTGAATATGATCATGAATGAAGATCTTTCCGATCTGCGTTATCTCTACCGTATGGGAGAATATGTGGGGGTAAATGAAAGAGAGACAGCCGCATACTTAAATTCACTTTCACAGGAGAAGATTGATAAGATGGCAGATACCTTCAGTGAAGGATACAGGATTGGTTTTGTAAATACCGGAAAAGACCTGTCAAAAAAATCTGTAGTCAACATTTACTATGCAATGGGATTTGAACGGATCGTAAAAAAAGCCATTGAGAATTTTGCCAAAATGGGTTTAAAGCCGAGTATTTTCCGAACAAGTCACAGCGTGATCACAAGAGGACGTAACAGCCAGATCGGATTTTTCAATATTTCCGGCAACAAGCAGTATGTCTATGACCACAGAGATGATATCGGGCTTGTGATGGATAAACAGTATGTAGAGCGAAAGCTGGAAGTGATGCGTACCACTTACGAGCAGAATAAAGAGATTGCAGCAGGCTATGCAGGACCGGCAGTGATCGACATTTTCGGAGAAAAGACTTTTGTTCCGCAGGCTAAACCAGAGGCAGTTAAATTAAGCGAAAAGCAGGAAGAACTTCTGGTTGCGATGAATGGAAGAGCCGGACGTCTGACCAATGAATATCTTCCGGGAGATGAGAGAAGCTTTACGATCATTTCCTGGCCGGTTCCGGAAATCGGAGAGCAGTATCATGAGATCTTTGATGAAACGATCAAGATCAATACTCTGGATTACAAGCTTTACCAGAAGGTGCAGCAGACAATGATCGATGCACTGGATAAAGGAGAGTATGTAAAAGTAACAGGCTCAGGCGAAAACCAGACGGATCTGAAAGTGATGCTTCATCCGCTTGCCGATCCGGCAAAAGAGACGATCTTTGAAAACTGTGTTGCCGATGTCAATATCCCGGTAGGTGAGGTGTTCACTTCCCCGGTACTGGAAGGAACAGAAGGTACCCTTTTTGTGAGCAAGGTATTTCTTCACGGACTTCCGTATTACAATCTGAAGATCAGTTTTAAAGAAGGAAAGATCACAGAGTATACCTGCACCAATTTTGATTCAGAAGAAGAAAATAAAAAATATATTTTCGATAACATTCTGCACAATCATCAGACACTTCCGATCGGCGAGTTTGCGATCGGAACCAATACCACAGCTTATGCGGTTGCGAAGAAATATGATATTGCAGATAAATATACGATTCTGATCGCTGAAAAGACGGGACCGCATTTTGCAGTAGGGGATACCTGCTACAGCTGGGCAGAGGATGTAAAGGTTTACAATCCGGATGGAAAAGAGATTATTGCAAGAGACAACAGCATATCGATCTTGAGAAAAGAGGATCCGTCGAAAGCATATTTCCAGTGCCATACCGATATCACCATCCCTTATGATGAGCTGGGAAGCATTGTTGTAGTGGCGAAAGACGGAACAGAGACAGAAATTATCCGTGATGGACGGTTTGTTCTTCCGGGAACAGAGATCCTCAATGAACCTCTGAATTAGTATTAGTTATGGATTTTCAATAATACCAATAAGTAAAATTAAATAATGGTCAGATAAGTAACGGTTGACATACCGCAACAGACTTAGTAAAATAACTTATAAGTGGTTAGCTATTTATTAAAATACTTATAGATAAAAGAAAAGGAGATCATTATGCCAAAAGTTGGAATCGTAATGGGCAGCGACTCAGATATGAAAGTAATGGGAAAAGCTGCCGACATGCTGGAAAAGTTTGGAATCGATTATGAGATGACGATCATCTCGGCACACCGTGAGCCTGATGTATTCTATGAATATGCGAAGTCTGCAGAAGCAAAAGACTTCAAAGTAATTATTGCAGGTGCAGGTATGGCAGCACATCTTCCAGGAATGTGTGCAGCAATTTTCCCGATGCCGGTTATCGGAATCCCAATGTCAGGGAAGAATCTGGAGGGTGTCGACGCACTCTATTCAATCGTTCAGATGCCGCCTGGAATCCCGGTTGCCACAGTTGCGATCGATGGCGGAGCAAACGCAGCTATTCTGGCTGCAAAGATTCTTGCAACCTCAGATCCTGAGCTTCTTCAGAAATTGAAGGATTACACTGCAGAAATGAAAGAAACCGTCCAGAAAAAAGCAGAAAAGCTTGAAAAAATCGGACACAAAGAATATATCAAGCAGATGTAGGCATACAGATGTCAGTGAAAATACCAGGAGGATATAGAAAATGTTGGATTATAAGACAGCCGGCGTAGATATCGAGGCAGGATATAAATCAGTAGAACTTATGAAAAAGCATGTAAAAGAAACCATGAGACCGGAAGTGTTAGGAGGGCTTGGCGGTTTTGCAGGTGCATTTGATTTAAGTGGAATCAAGAATATGGAAGAACCAGTACTTCTTTCCGGAACAGATGGATGTGGAACAAAGGTGAAGCTTGCATTTGTAATGGACAAGCATGATACGATCGGTATTGATGCTGTTGCCATGTGTGTGAATGATATCGCATGCTCTGGTGGAGAACCGTTATTCTTCCTGGATTATATTGCCTGTGGCAAGAATTACCCGGAAAAGATCGCTACGATCGTAAGCGGTGTGGCAGAGGGCTGTAAGCAGTCAGGATGTGCACTTGTAGGTGGAGAGACAGCAGAACATCCGGGACTGATGCCAGAGAATGATTACGACCTTGCAGGTTTTGCAGTCGGAGTTGTAGATAAGAAAGACATTATCGACGGTTCTGATATTAAGCCAGGTGATGTACTTGTTGCAATGCCGTCTACAGGGGTTCACAGCAATGGATTTTCACTGGTTCGTAAGGTATTCGACATTACAGAAGAATCCTTAAATACATACTATGATGAATTAGGAAAGACACTTGGCGAAGCACTTCTTGCTCCGACCAGAATTTATGTAAAAGCACTGAAGAACGTAAAAGAAGCCGGTGTAAGAGTCAAAGGATGCAGCCATATCACAGGCGGTGGATTCTATGAAAATATTCCGAGAATGCTTCCGGAAGGAATCCGTGCAGTGGTAAAGAAGGACAGCTATGAAATCCCTGCAATCTTCAACCTGATCGCAAAGACTGGCAACATTGCAGAAGAGATGATGTACAATACCTTCAATATGGGTATCGGTATGGTTGTCGCTGTCGATGAAAAGGATGTAGATGCTACAATTAAGGCAATGAAAGAAGCTGGAGATGAAGCATTTGTGGTTGGTTATGTAGAAGCAGGAGAAAAAGGAGTTACTTTATGTTAAGAGTTGCTGTACTTATATCCGGAGGCGGAACCAATCTGCAGGCAATCATTGATGCAGTGGAAAATGGCACGATCACCAATACAGAGCTGGTCGGTGTCATCAGCAATAATAAGAACGCATATGCACTCACAAGAGCCGGGAATCATCAGATCCCGGCACAGTGCGTTTCGCCGAAGGATTTTGAGACAAGAGAAGAGTTTAACAAAGTTTTTCTTGAAAAGGTAGACGAACTGAAACCGGATCTGATCGTTCTGGCGGGATTTTTGGTTGTGATTCCGGAAGAAATGATCAGCAGATACCGAAATAAGATCATCAATATCCATCCATCTCTGATTCCGTCGTTCTGCGGAACGGGATATTATGGACTGAAGGTTCATGAGGCAGCACTTGCCAGAGGGGTAAAGGTGGTTGGAGCAACCGTACATTTTGTAGACGAAGGAACGGATACCGGTCCGATCATTCTCCAGAAGGCTGTTGAAGTAGAAGAAGGCGATACACCGGAGGTTCTGCAGAGACGAGTGATGGAGCAGGCGGAGTGGAAGATCCTTCCACATGCGATCGACCTGATCGCAAATGGAAAAGTAACAGTAAAAGATGGCAGAGTGTCAATTGCCCGTTAGAGAAGGAGGAGCACCAATGAAAGTATTGATCGTAGGCGGTGGCGGAAGAGAACACGCAATTGCATATTGTGTAGCAAAGAGCAGCAAGGTAGAGAAGATGTACTGTGCACCGGGAAATGCCGGGATTGCAGAGCTTGCAGAATGTGTACCGATTGGTGCGATGGAATTTGACAAGCTGGTTACATTTGCAAAGGAAAAAGAGATTGATCTGGCAATCGTAGGAATGGATGATCCGCTGGTTGGCGGCCTTATAGATGAATTTGAAAAAGCCGGGATCCGCGCATTCGGACCAAGAAAAAATGCAGCAATCCTGGAGGGAAGCAAGGCATTTTCAAAAGATCTGATGAAAAAATATGACATCCCGACCGCAGCATATGAGAACTTTGACAATGCAGACGAAGCGCTGGCTTATCTGGAGACAGCCAAATTTCCGATCGTTCTGAAGGCAGATGGTCTGGCACTTGGAAAAGGTGTACTGATCTGTAATACGTTGGAAGAAGCAAAAGCCGGCGTGAAAGAGATCATGCTGGACAAGAAATTCGGTGCATCCGGTAATACCATGGTTGTAGAAGAATTCATGACAGGACGTGAGGTTTCTGTTCTTTCCTTTGTAGATGGAAAGACCATCAAGACTATGACAAGCGCGCAGGATCACAAGAGAGCCAAAGACGGAGACCAGGGATTGAATACCGGTGGTATGGGAACTTTCTCACCGAGTCCTTTCTATACAAAAGAAGTTGACGAATTCTGCCGGAAATATGTGTACCAGAAGACGGTAGATGCAATGGCAGCAGAGGGAAGAGAGTTCAAGGGGATCATCTTCTTCGGACTGATGCTTACCGAAGACGGACCGAAGGTTCTGGAATACAATGCCAGATTCGGAGATCCTGAGGCACAGGTTGTTCTTCCGCGTATGAAAAATGATCTGATCGATGTGATCGAAGCCTGTATCGACGGAACACTGGATCAGGTAGATCTTCAGTTTGAAGACAATGCAGCAGTCTGTGTGGTACTTGCATCTGACGGTTATCCGGTCGCTTATGAAAAAGGACTTCCGATCACAGGTCTTGACGAGTTCAAGAAGCATGAAGGATACTATTGCTTCCATGCCGGAACCAAATTCGATGGAGATCAGATCGTGACAAACGGAGGACGTGTCCTCGGTGTGACAGCCAAAGGAGCAACGCTCAAAGAGGCCCGTGCCAATGCTTACAAAGCAACCGAATGGGTTAAATTTGATAACAAATATATGCGCCACGATATCGGAAAAGCGATTGACGAGGCTTAGGAATTTAGGGCGGGATCTTTCTTATTCAGAGGGATTTCGCCTTTTTTGAGTTAAGTGAAAAATTTAATCTTTAAGAAGTTCTAAAGATTTCATGAACTTCTTGACAAATCGGACTTTGAATACTATGATTATCAATAGTTATGGGAAAAGGCAATGAGAAAGAGGAGTATGCAGACTGGTCCGAAGAAGAGAGAACCGTTCACAGGCTGAGAGACGGTTTACGGGAAGTGGTTGCAGAAGGTAGCTTTGGAGCCGGGTATCTGAAAAAGGGCGAGTAGGATATCACGGGGTGGTTTCCGTTATAGAACTGTGAGAGATACGAGATGGATTTATTTCGTGGAACAAAGGTGGTACCGCGTTTATACACGCCCTTTACATATTGTAAAGGGCTTTTTTTATTCTTTATAGAGAGCAAAAGTGCGCGGTGGACTTATAAGAGGAGGAAACAATGAGTAAGAATCTTGAAAAGACCTACAATCCGAAAGAGATTGAAGCGAAACTTTATGAAAAATGGTGTGAAGAAAAGTATTTTCACGCTGAAGTTGACAGAAGTAAAAAACCATTTACAACGGTAATGCCGCCACCGAATATCACCGGTAAGCTGCATATGGGACATGCTCTCGATAATACGCTTCAGGATATCCTGATCCGTTACAAGAGAATGCAGGGATATAATGCACTGTGGATCCCGGGAACAGACCACGCTGCAATTTCAACAGAAGTAAAGGTTACAAACCAGTTAAAGGCAGAGGGAATTGATAAGAAAGAACTCGGAAGAGAAGGATTCCTTAAGAGAACCTGGCAGTGGAAAGAAGAGTACGCAGGAACCATCGAAGGTCAGCTGAAAAAGCTTGGTGTATCCTGTGACTGGGACAGAGAACGTTTCACCATGGATGAAGGATGCTCGAATGCGGTCAAAGAAGTATTCCTTCGTCTTCACGAAAAAGGATTTATCTACAAAGGTTCCAGAATCATCAACTGGTGTCCGGTATGTAAGACTTCCCTTTCTGACGCAGAAGTTGAGCATGAGGAACAGGCAGGACATTTCTGGCACATCAAGTACCCGATCGTAGGAACAGAACGTTTCCTTGAGATCGCAACTACACGTCCGGAAACTCTGCTTGGAGATACAGCAATCGCCGTACACCCGGACGATGACAGGTACAAAGATATCGTAGGAAAGAATGTCATCCTTCCGTTAGTTGGAAGAGAAATCCCGATCGTGGCAGACGCTTACGTTGATAAAGAATTCGGAACAGGTGCGGTTAAGATCACACCGGCACATGACCCGAATGACTTTGAAGTAGGAAAGAGACATAATCTTCCGGAAATCAACATCCTGAATGATGATGCTACCATCGTAGAAGGATACGGAAGATATTCCGGAATGGATCGCTACGAAGCAAGAAAAGCAATCGTAGAAGATCTGGAAAAAGAAGGATACCTTGTAAGCATCGAAGAACATGTACACAACGTTGGAACACATGACAGATGTAAGACAACCGTTGAACCGATGATTAAACCACAGTGGTTTGTTAAGATGGATGAGCTTGCCAAACCGGCGATCAATGCGATCAAGACCGGCGAATTAAAATTCGTACCGGAACGTTTTGGTAAAATCTACCTGAACTGGCTGGAAAATATCCGTGACTGGTGTATTTCACGTCAGATCTGGTGGGGACACAGAATTCCGGCCTACTATTGTGATGAATGTGGAGAAGTGGTTGTTGCACGTGAGATGCCGGAAAAATGCCCGCATTGCGGATGCACACATCTGACACAGGATGAAGATACACTGGATACCTGGTTCAGTTCAGCACTGTGGCCGTTCTCAACACTTGGATGGCCGGAAGAGACAGAGGACTTCAAGTATTTCTATCCGACAGATGTACTGGTAACCGGTTATGATATTATTTTCTTCTGGGTAATCCGTATGGTATTCTCAGGATATGCACATACTGGAAAAGCACCGTTCCATACTGTTCTGATCCATGGACTGGTAAGGGATTCCCAGGGACGTAAGATGAGTAAATCTCTTGGAAATGGTATCGATCCGCTGGAGGTCATTGATGAGTACGGTGCAGATGCACTCCGTCTGACTCTGATCACAGGAAATGCACCCGGAAATGATATGCGTTTCTACAACGAACGTGTAGAATCCAGCCGTAACTTTGCCAATAAGGTATGGAATGCATCCAGATTTATCATGATGAACATGGAAGATAAGGTAATTTCCAAACCGGATGAGGCAGACTTTGAAGTAACCGATAAATGGATTTTATCCAAGGTAAATACACTTGCAAAAGATGTAACTGAGAACATGGATAAATTTGAACTGGGTATTGCAGTACAGAAAGTATATGACTTTATCTGGGATGAATTCTGTGACTGGTACATCGAGCTTGTAAAATACAGGATCTACCATTCTGATGAAAATTATAAGAGCGCCAATGCAGCACTTTGGACACTGAAGACGGTTCTTGGTAATGCACTGAAGATGTTACATCCATTTATGCCATTTGTAACAGAAGAAATCTACAGCGCACTGGTACCGGAGGAAAAATCTCTGATGATGTCAGACTGGCCGCAGTTTAGCGAAGACTGGTGCTATGCAGACGCTGAAAATATAACAGATCATATGAAAGAAGTTATCCGTGGTGTCAGAAATGCGCGGGCAGAAATGAATGTACCGCCGAGCCGTAAAGCAAAGGTTTATGTAGTATGCGAAGATGAGAAGCTCTGTGAAGGATTCGAAGAGCTGACAACATGCGCATGCCCGCTTATGAGTGCTTCTGAACTTGCTGTCCAGGCTGATAAGGCAGGTATTGCGGATGATGCCGTATCGATCGTAGTACCGGATGCTTCTGTATATGTACCACTGGAAGAGCTGATTGACTTCGAACAGGAAATCGAGCGTCTGACAAAAGAAGAAGAAAAGCTTACAAAAGAAATCAACCGTGCAAAGGGAATGCTTTCAAATGAAAAATTCGTCAGCAAAGCACCACAGGCAAAGGTTGATGAAGAAAAAGCAAAGCTTGAAAAGTATACACAGATGATGGAACAGGTGAAAGAACGTCTGGAGGCTTTAAAGGCAGGAAGATAATCACTGCAGGAAAGTACTAAGGCATATTCTTTTTTAGCCGGATATATCGGCAGATGCAGCATAAACTGCGCCTGCCGGTACAGAAACACGTAAGGGGTTAAAAGACGATGAAGGAAATTCATTTTAAAAAGATTCAGTGGAAAAAACCGGATCTGAAAGGAAAATGGCAGAAGCTGAAGAATATGAAGCCAGGAGATATAAAGGCGCATTTAAAAAAGCAGCATGAGCGAAGACAGCAGATTCTTGAAAAGCGGCGAAACAGCAAATTCGCAAAAAAGATGGCACCGTACTATAAGATAATGAACCGGTTCTCTTTGCCGCTTCAGGCACTGTGGGCTTGTATCATTAACTTTATCATTGAAGCACTGTCCAGACATTCTGCAATTGCAGCTTGGCAGTATATGACAGGAACACCGCTGGTATTTTTGTACAATGCCGGAATGATTTTCGTTACACTTTTAATCGCTTATCTGGTGCGGCGCCGGGTGTTTACACGACTGATCATCAGTGCATTGTGGCTCTTTCTGGGTGTTGTCAACGGAGTGATGCTGGCAAAGCGTGTTACGCCGTTTAATGCACAGGATCTAAAGACATTTACAGAAGGACTGTCACTGTTTACAAACTATTTCTCGGTGGCAGAGCTTGTGATGATGGGAATTGGTGTTCCGGCACTGCTCATCTGGCTGGTTGCCATGTGGAGACGTGCCGGACAGTATGAAGGAAAGATGCACAGGATCCCGATGCTGATTATTGTTGTTGCAGCGTTTTTTGGATATTCTGTACTGACAAATGTTGCTGTAGATAAGAGGATTATTTCTACTTACTTTGGAAATATCGCATTTGCTTATCAGGATTACGGACTTCCGTATTGTTTCTCGGCCAGCCTTTTTAATACAGGTATTTCAGAACCGAATGATTATAACAAAGACACGATCGAGAAGATCACGGATAATAGAGAGATGACAGAGAGCACATCCGACAATGGTGTGAGACCGAATGTCTTGTTTGTACAGCTGGAATCTTTCTTTGATCCTATTGAATATGAGGATCTGCAGATGTCAGAGGATCCGATTCCGAATCTGCGCAAGATGTTTGAAAATTATTCTTCCGGATATTTTAAGGTTCCTTCGGTAGGAGCCGGAACAGCCAATACAGAATTTGAAGTGCTGACAGGTATGAACCTGCGTTATTTCGGACCGGGCGAGTATCCTTATAAGACAAAGCTTAAGAATCAGGTATGTGAAAGTGCAGCAACTGCATTTTCTGCATTCGGTTACGGAACCCATGCGATTCACAACAACGGTGGTAATTTCTACAGCCGTGCGAAGGTATTTAACAATATTGGTTTTGACAGCTTTACAAGTAAAGAGTTTATGAATATTCTCCAGACAACAGAGAATGGATGGTCGAAGGATGATATTCTTCTGACGCACATCAAAGACGCTCTGGACTCTACCGAGCAGGAGGATTTTGTATTTACAGTCAGTGTACAGGGACATGGAAATTATCCGACAGAAAAGGTGATTGAGAACCCGAAGATCACCGTAACAGGAGCACCGACAGAAGAGAAGAACAATGCCTGGGAATACTATGTGAACCAGGTATATGAGATGGATCAGTTTGCCGGTAATCTGGTAAAAATGATGGAAGAACGCGGTGAGCCGACTGTGGTCGTATTCTATGGTGACCATCTGCCGACAATGGGACTGGAAGCAAAGGATATGAAGAACCGTTATCTGTACAATACAAATTATGTGATCTGGGACAATCTTGGACTTCAGAAAGAGGACCGGAACATTCCGTCCTACCAGATCATGGCGGATGTGATGGACCGCCTGGGATTACATTCCGGTACGGTATTCAACTATCACCAGCAGAGACGCCAGACAAAGGATTATCTGAAGGATCTGGAGCTGTTACAGTATGATATTCTGTATGGAGACCAGTATGTATACAATGGTAAGCCGCCGATCACAGAAGGCCATATGCAGATGGGGATCAAGGAGGTTACGCTCACGGATCTTGTAGAAAATCTGGATGAGACCTATAGCCTCTACGGAACAAACTTTACTAAATGGAGCAAGGTTTACATCAATGATGAAAAGCAGGAATCTACTTTCCTCAATAATACAAGGATCGAACTTCCGGACAGTAAGCTGAAGGATGGAGACATCATTACGGTCAGCCAGGTCGGATCAAGCAATACCATCTTCAGGACTTCAAGAGAATATATTTACATGGATGGAAAAATCCTGGAATATACAGATGAAGTAAAAGAACAGAAGAATTCTGCAAAGACGGACGGCGATCAGCAGAAGACAGAAAATGCCGGACAGTCCGGAGAACAGCAGGATCAGAATAATAAAGAAGAAAAGAGCGGGCAGCAGTAGAGTTCCGCTTAAGAAAGACGGGAAAGATTGTGAAGTATGAAGAAGTAGTCCGATATATAGAGGACATACCAAAATTTACAAAGAAGCATACGCTTTTGCATACCCGTGAATTTATGAGAAGATTGGGGAATCCCTGCCAGGGAAGAAAGGTTCTTCATGTGGCAGGGACGAACGGAAAGGGAAGCGTCTGCGCATATATGCAGGCGATTCTTCTTTTTGAGGGAAAGCGTGTCGGATTTTTTACATCACCACATCTGGTGAAGCTCAACGAGCGGATCCGGATCAATGGAAAAGATATTGACGATGATACCTTCTGCCGGATTTTTGCAAAGGTGCGGCAGGTGGCAGAAGAACTGGAAAAGGAAGGGCTGGAACATCCTTCTTATTTTGAATTCCTGTATGGAATGGGTATGCTTGCATTTGAAGAGAATGATGCAGAGTATATTGTACTGGAGACAGGACTTGGAGGAAAGCTGGATGCGACTAATTCCTTCGAGCATCCGTTCCTGAGCGTGATCACATCGATCGGACTGGATCACACAGAGATCCTTGGAGATACGATTGAAAAGATTGCGGGAGAAAAAGCCGGAATCATCAAAAAAGGCGTACCGGTATTTTTTGACGGCTCTGATGAAAGAAGTAGTCGGGTTATAGAAGAAACTGCCGAAAATGTAGAAGCACCGTGGTATAAAATGGAAAAAGATGCGTTGAAAATTCAAGAAATTACAGACAAACATATTGCTTTTTCTATTTTGGATGAGTATGATAATAATACCGTATGGCAGGTGGCCAGCACCGGAATCTATCAGGTGATGAACGCAGCACTTGCAATCCGGGCGATGAGATATACATTTGGCGACAAGGCAGAAATCTGCAAATGGCAGAAGGTGGTTGCATCTGTTAAATGGCAGGGAAGAATGGAAGAGGTTCTTCCCGGAGTTATCTTTGACGGGGCGCATAATCTTGCGGCAATCCGTGAATTTACAAAGAGTATCCGGCTGCAAAGAGAGGCGGAAGGGGAAATCCATCCACTGATAATCCTTTTTTCAGCCGTTGCAGATAAGGATTACAGTCATATGATCGAGCTTTTATGCAAAGAATCGAAAGCAGATGCTTATGTCATTGCCAAAGTAGACAATAAAAGGGGAGCGCAGGCAGATACACTTGCCGCGTTGTTCCGGAAGTATACAGACAGACCGGTCTATCGGGAGGACACGCTTGCTGATGCATTTACACGTGCATTGAATGAAAAGGGCAGCGAAGGGAAACTTTACTGTCTGGGGTCGCTCTATCTGGTAGGGGAGTTAAAAGAACTGATAGGAGGAGAAGATGCTTAATTTTGAAGAAGAACTTAAGAAGTTCAAACCAAGTCTGGAAGTAGAAGATATCGAGAATGCAGTATATCAGGAGGATCTGTCTGATATGACAGATATCTTAAGAGAGATGATGGATCAGAAAAAATAGGGGAGATTTTGATGGACTATAAGCAGAAACTCGAGTACCAGTCGAACTACTGGTACAATGATGGACTGAAGAAAGCGCAGATCCGGGATCTGTCCGGGGCAATTGTGTCGTTAAAAAGAAGTTTGCAGTTTAACAGAGAAAATATCACAGCGAGGAATCTTCTCGGACTTGTCTATTATGGACGTGGAGAAGTAGCGGAGGCTCTTGTAGAGTGGATCATCAGTAAAAACTTCAGGGCTTCAGAGAATATTGCCAGCTACTATATCAGTAAGGTTCAGGATAATCCAAGTGAGCTGGAGAAAGTGAATCAGGCAGTTCACAAATACAACCAGTGTCTTGGATACTGCAGACAGAATGGAGAAGATCTTGCGATCATCCAGCTGAAAAAGGTGGTTGTGGCACATCCGTCTTTCCTGAAGGCATATCAGCTTCTGGCACTTCTTTATATGCATTCCGGACAGTATTCCAAAGCAAGACAGAGCCTGAAGACGGCACTCAAGCTGGATGTGACGAATGATATTACGCTCCGGTATATGCATGAGCTGAACCGTCAGCGGAATCGGCAGGTTGCACATATTAAAGAGGAAAAGCATGGCAGACAGTCGGTTGTCACATACAATCTGGGAAATGAGACGATCATCCAGCCTGCAGCAACACTGCGAGACAATGCGGCAGTGATGACAGTTGTCAATATTCTGATCGGTATGGTGGTTGGAGCGGCAGTGGTGTGGTTCCTGATCGCTCCGGCGGTAAACCAGACAAAGTCGTCTACAAAAAACCGGAATGTCATTGCACTAAGCGAGCAGATAGCTTCACAGAAGACACAGATCCAGACGCTTAAGGATGAACTGGAGGGATACCGTAACAGCAGTGATGAGGTAGAATCGGCAAAGCAGACTGCCGCATCCACACAGGACAGCTATGATGCCCTGGTCAAGGTATATCAGCAGTATTATGGCGGAACAACGAGCAATGCGGATATGGCAGATACGTTGCTTGGACTGAACAGGGATTCGTTGGGAGAAGAGGGACAGAAAATCTACGATTCGATCTCCGGTTCCGTGTTCCCGCGAGTATGTGTGAGCCTGTATTCGACCGCGCAGTATGAAGTGCAGAGTGGAAATTATGATGATGCCATTTCGGATCTTGAAAAGATCCAGAAGATGGATGACTCTTATAGTGATGGTGGTGTGTACAAGCTTCTTGGAGACGCGTATGCCGGTAAAGGTGATAAGGACAATGCAAAGAGCAATTACGAAAAAGCAGCGACCGATTATCCGGGAACACAGGCAGCATATTCGGCACAGAGCGCACTGGATGCAATGGGATCAGATGGAACTTCGGAGAATACTTCCGGTGGAACAGGCACCCAGGGACAATAAAATATAAAAGGCACAAAAGAGAAAGTAGCGAAAAAAGGCGTTACTTTCTCTTTTGTTTTATAGGAAATTCCGAAGGAACTTCCTATAAAACAAAAGGCACTATGTGCCGTAAATGCGCACTCTTTTTATAAATCCATCAAGGCTATTGGCGTATTTGTATAAATAAAAAAGACAGAAAGGGGTTTAAGCAAAAATGCAGTATCAGATCAAAGAAAATTGTCTTACGATTTTTCTTCCGGCGGAGGTGGATCATCACAATGCGGAGGAGATTAAACGGGAGGCGGATAAGGTGATCGAGGAGCAACATATCAAATATGTGATCTTTGATTTTGGAAGAACGAATTTTATGGACAGTTCCGGGATTGGAGTGATCATGGGACGGTACCGGCATATCTTTCTTCTTGGCGGGGAAGTATGGGCGATACATACAAGTGAACGGATGCGGCAGATTCTGAATATGTCCGGCGTGACGAAGATCATACAGATTTATGAGGAGGGAATGATGTAATGGAATATTTTAACGAGATGGAAGTAGTTTTTGACAGCAGATCGGAGAATGAGGGATTTGCAAGGGTGGCAGTGGCTGCGTTTATGACGCAGATGGATCCGGTTCTGGAGGAAGTGGCAGACGTGAAGACAGCGGTCTCTGAAGCAGTGACAAACAGCATTATTCATGGATATGAGGGACGGACGTCCGGAAAGATCACGGTCTGGTGCGGGATTGAAAAAGATAAGAAGACCATTCTAGTCACAGTGAAGGATCAGGGCATCGGTATCGAAAACGTGGAGCAGGCGATGGAGCCACTCTATACGACCAGGCCGGATATGGATCGGTCCGGGATGGGATTTGCATTTATGGAAGCATTTATGGATGAAGTACAGGTGGAATCTGTGCCTGGAAAAGGGACTACGGTTTGGATGAAGAAAACGACAGGAGGGGAAAAGAAGGAAGCTGTATGGACCACACAATCGCATTGATCAGACGGGCTCACGAAGGGGATGAAAATGCGAGGGCACAGCTTGTGGAGGAAAACACCGGTCTGATCTGGTGTGTGGTGAAAAGATTTTACGGACGGGGCACAGAGGCAGAGGATTTATTTCAGATCGGAAGCATCGGGCTTTTAAAAGCGATCGATAAGTTTGATCTGGGCTATGATGTGAAATTTTCTACCTATGCAGTTCCGATGATCACGGGAGAAATAAAGCGTTTCCTACGTGATGATGGGATGTTGAAGGTCAGCCGTTCCTTAAAAGAGATTGCGTATAAAGCATATCAGGCAAAGGAGGCGCTCACGGAAAAGCTTGGAAGAGAACCGCTGCTGGAAGAAATTGCGGAAGAAACGGGTGTGGAAAAAGAGGAGCTGGTGATGGCGATGGAGGCAGCAGGAGAAGTGGAATCGCTTCACAGACCGGTCGGTATGAAAGATGGAAATGAAGTAATGCTGCTGGAAAAGATTGCAGATACAGGCGGTGCAGAAGAAAAGATCCTGGATCATCTTCTGCTTACAGAGCTGATAAAAGAATTAAAAAAAGACGAGAGAAAGCTTCTGTATCTGCGCTATTTTGCAGATAAGACGCAGACAGAAATCGGCGAAGAGCTTGGAATTTCACAGGTGCAGGTATCCCGGATGGAGAAAAAGATCCTGAAAACCATGCGGGAACACGCAAAAGAATAAAAGGATGTATGTTTTCTGGAAAAACAGGGATACTATTTCCTATCTGAAACAGATCACAAAGGAGGCGGATGCGATTGGAAAGAAGAAAAAAATATATCTGGGGCTGTGTTCTTTGTGCCCTGCTGACAGCTGTTCTGATCGGAATGATCTACTATTATAATGATGTCCGGGGGACAGACCAGGTAAGTGAAGGAACGCTGATCTGGCAGGCGCTACCGGTAAAAGAAAGGACGGATACAGATGTCTTCGGGAAATGAAATACTTTATATCAAAGGGGAAAAGAATACCGAGGTGAAAGAACCAAATGTGACATTGGGAGATATCCTGACAATGGAATGCAGCAATTCTTCCATCATGAACAGGATTAAACCACTGCGGATCCTGAAAATCCCGAAAAAAGAACAGCACAGATATGTGGTGTCTGTTCTGAAAATCATAGAATGTATCCATCGGGAAATTCCCGGACTACAGATTCAGAACGAAGGAGAAAGTGACCTGATCATTACCTATGAAGGGGAGAAAAAACGAAATGCTATCTGGCAGGGAATTAAAGTGGTTGTAGTTGCGGGAATCACATTTATCGGAGCAGCATTTTCCATCATGGCATTTAATAATGATGTGTCGGTGACAAAGATGTTTTCCCGGATTTATCTGCTTCTTACCGGAGAAGAATCGAATGGATTTACCCTGATAGAGCTGACTTACTGCATCGGGCTGATCGTAGGGATCCTGATTTTCTTCAATCATTTAGGAAGAAAGAAATTTACAGCAGATCCGACGCCGATGGAAGTGGAAATGCGTTTGTATGAAAATGATATTCAGGAAACTTTGATCGAAGCTTATGCGAGAAAGGAAAAAGAAGTCGATGTGGATTAGGCAGATTCTGGTGGCGGTGGTTGGTCTTGCATCCGGATTTGCAGTCGCGGCAGGACTGTTTTCATTTATTATCGGACTTGGCGTAGTGTCAGATTTTGCAGACCGGACACATACCGGGAAGCATGTCATGCTGTATGAAAACTGCATTATGGCAGGTGGGATCCTTGGAAATATTTTCTGGGTATACGGGCTCGCAATGCCTGGCGGCAAATGGATCGTTCCGGTGTTTGGACTTTTTTCCGGAATTTTTGTTGGTTGCTGGTCAATGGCACTTGCGGAAATCCTGAATATTTTTCCGATTTTTATCCGGAGGATCAAAATTCTGAAATGTGTGCCATGGCTGATTTTTGGGATGGCGCTTGGAAAAAGCCTTGGAGCACTTCTGTTTTTCTATAAAAGATGGTAACTGGAGGAGAAAATGAAGCAACAAGAGAAAGAAAAAGAGTATGAAACATATGTAAAAGAGAAAACACCGGTCAGGAAGCCTGGACCTGCGATGGCAAAAGCATTCGTGACCGGCGGGATCATCTGTACGATTGGACAGACGATCTTAAATGCGTGCGAAAAGGCGGGAATGTCAAAGGATATTTCTGCAAGCTGGTGTTCACTGATCCTGATCCTGGCAAGTGTGGTGCTGACCGGATTTGGAATCTATCCGAAGATCGCGAACTGGGGAGGAGCGGGAGCACTGGTGCCGATCACCGGATTTGCCAATTCCGTTGCGGCGCCGGCAATTGAATACAAAAAAGAAGGGCAGGTTTTCGGAATTGGCTGCAAGATATTTACGATCGCAGGACCTGTGATCCTGTACGGAGTTTTCACCAGCTGGGTTCTGGGACTGCTCTACTGGATTGGGACGCTGATCGGAATTGTGTGAGCAAGGAGGGATGGACATGAATGTGATGAAAGGGACGCAGAGTATTGCATTTTCGGAAAGTCCGTATCTGGTAAGCGCCGGATCGGTTGCCGGAAAAAAAGAAGGAGAAGGACCACTTGGAAAATATTTTGATATTGCATCGGAGGATGACCTTTTTGGAGAGAAAACCTGGGAGCTTGCAGAAGGAACAATGCAGAAGCTTGCGTGTAAGCTGGCATTGAAAAATGCGGGAGTACAGCCGGAGGAGGTACGCTATCTCTTTGGCGGTGATCTTTTAAGACAGGGAATTGCTACATCGATGGGGGCAGAAGAACTTCAGATCCCGGTGTTTGGTCTTTTCGGCGCATGTTCCACATCCGGAGAGGCACTTGCCCTTGCTGCAATGACTGTGGCGGCAGGCTATGGAGATCTGGTGCTTGCTGCAACATCGAGTCATTTTGGAAGTGCAGAAAAAGAATTTCGTTTTCCACTTGGCTATGCGAATCAGAGACCACTTTCTTCTACCTGGACAGTGACAGGAAGCGGAGCCTTTCTGGTAGGAAAAAAGAAAAGCCGGGTGCGGATCAGTGGAGTGACGATTGGGAAAATTGTGGATTATGGGCTGAAGGATTCACAGAATATGGGAGCGTGTATGGCACCGGCAGCGTGTGATACGATTTTGCAGAATCTTATGGATTTTGGAAGGGGTGAAAAGGATTACGACCGGATCATTACCGGAGACCTGGGCTATGTGGGACAATCGATTTTATTTGATCTGCTTCGTAAGAAAGGGCTGGATATCAAAGAAAATCATATGGACTGCGGAATGACGATCTTCGATCAGCAGACACAGCATACCAATTCCGGTGGAAGCGGCTGCGGCTGCGCGGCGATCACTCTTGCAGCATATATTATGCCACAGCTGATATCGGGGGAGTGGAAAAGGATCCTTTTTGTACCAACGGGGGCGCTGATGTCGACGGTCAGCTTCAATGAAGGAGAAAGCGTTCCGGGAATTGCACATGGAATTGTGCTGGAACATTGTTAAAGGAGGAAAGAAAATGGACTATATCAATGCATTCTGGGTAGGAGGACTCATCTGTGCACTGGCGCAGATTCTGCTTGACCGGACGAAAATGATGCCGGGAAGAGTCATGGTAAGCCTGGTGGTACTTGGCTGCATTCTTGGTTTTGTACAGATATTTAAACCACTGCAGGAGTATGCGGGGGCGGGCGTGAGCGTGCCACTGCTCGGTTTTGGAAATACTTTATGGAACGGGGTAAAAGAGGCAGTCGACAAGGAAGGATTTATCGGAATTTTTCTTGGAGGATTCAAGGCAAGTGCGGCAGGAATCAGCGGCGCATTGATTTTTGGGTACATTGCATCATGGATATTTGAACCAAAGATGAAGGGGTAATGGGAATAATTTTCGTCAGAACTACGAAAGAAAATTTATTGTACAGGGAGAAAAATGATGTTAAGATGAAATCGTGGCTGTGTAAATGGCCTGTAAAATAAGAATCAAAGTGAAAAAGAAAAAGTACATAAGAGGAGATAACACGACTATGAAGTACACAAGTATCATTATTCCGTTTGTCGGAGGCCTTGGTATGTTCATTTATGGAATGCAGATCATGGCACAGGGGCTGGAGAATGCTGCCGGCAACCGGATGAAGTCATTGCTTGAAGCACTTACAAAGAATAAGTTCTTCGGCGTATTGCTTGGAGCGTTCATTACCGCAGTGATCCAGAGTTCATCTGCGACGACCGTCATGGTAGTCGGTTTTGTAAATGCCGGTATCATGAACCTTCAGCAGGCGATGGGAGTTATCATGGGTGCGAACATCGGTACAACAGTTACCGGATGGCTGGTATCCAGTGTGGAATGGGCCAAATTTTTAAGTCCGTCCAATCTGGCACCGGTTGCGATCATGATCGGTGTGATCATTATGCTGACCGGAAAGAGGCGTTCGACAAAAGATATCGCAAGTATTGTGGTTGGTTTCGGACTTTTATTTGTCGGGATTTCATCCATGTCCTCAGCGGTGGAACCACTGAAAGATAATGCAGCATTCTGCAATATTTTCGTATCACTGGGACACAATCCGTTTCTTGGAATTGTGGCGGGTGCAGCAGTTACGGCGATCATCCAGAGTTCATCTGCATCGGTCGGAATCCTGCAGAGCCTTGCAGCAGCAGGTCTTGTACCGTTTGGCGCAGCAATCTATATTATCATGGGACAGAATATCGGTACCTGCGTAACTGCAATCCTGTCCAGTGTGGGTGCAAAGAAAAATGCGAAAACCGCAGCGCTGATGCATCTGATCTTTAATATCATCGGAACGATCATTTTCAGTATTATTGCGATCGCATATCTGAGTATTGTGAATCCGGCATGGGCGCAGGGAAATATCACCCAGACACAGATCAGTATGGTGCATACGGTATTCAATATTGTGACAACCGTTCTGCTGTTCCCGGTTTCTGACTGGATCATCAAGCTTGCCAAGAAGATCGGACATGTGGAAGAAGAGGTACAGGATGAAAGTGTAGTCCTTCTGGATGACCGTATGCTGGAAACCCCTGGTATCGCGATTCAGTCAACCGTTTCCGAGCTTGTCCGAATGGGACATGTGGTTGCGGATTCTCTGGAGGTTGCAAGAAAAGTTATGTTCGAACGAAAAGAAGAACAGATTGCGTTCCTGAAGGAAGAAGAAAGCAAGGTAGACCGGTTAAGTGCCGGTATCACATCCTATGCGATCAAGCTGTCGACTCTGCAGATCAATGAACGTGAGCATGAAGAGGTGGCGCATATGCTCCAGATCGTGTCGGATATGGAACGTATCAGTGATTACTGCGAAAACATTTCTGAGTTCGCGGAATCACTGCTGGAAAAGCAGGTGGATTTCTCTGAGGTTGGAGTGGAACATCTGAACAAGATGCTGGATGTCTGCATTGCAAGTTATCTGTATGCGTTGGAAGCCTTTGAGTCCAATGATCGCGAAAGTGCGTTAAAGACCATCGAGAAAGAAACAGAGGCAGACGGGCTGGAGATTTCCCTCCGCGCAAAGCATATCAAGCGTCTTACCAACCAGCAGTGTAACACAGAAGCCGGAGTGGTATTCCTTGATTCTCTGGTATGCCTGGAAAGAATTTCCGACCATGCCAGAAATATTGCGGAAGAAGTGCTGGCGGAATAGAAGATAGGAAAATGCAAAAGTGCATGTGGCCTGACGGCTGCATGCACTTTTTTCGAATCGTTAAGAAATGGGAGTAATGCCGTATTAACTTGTTGTTTTTCTACGAATAAGTACAGGGGTAATTTGTTTATGAATGGGTATGGCAAGTGGTACAGGTTTTCGCTTTTTACGTTCTTCCATTTGCTGTACAAGCAGTTCCATGGAGGTTTTGGCAATCAGATCGATTTGCTGTCCAACGGTTGTGATTGGAAGGATAGCTTCACTTGCAATCGGAGAATTGTCAAACCCTACCAATTCGTATGTGTCAGGGAAATAACCATATTTTTGAAAAATAAGATTAAGAAACATATTGGCATAGGTATCATTTGCAAGAAAGATACCTTTCTTTTTATCAGCATATTTTTCGTCGATGTCCGTAAAAATACGATGCATTTGTGCAAAGATATCCTGATAAGAATCTCCGGCTACATTCAGATTCAGTTCATAAGGAACGTTATGTTCCTGACAGGTTTCTTTAAATGCTAGAATTCGTTTATATGCCGGTACAAAATCGGGAACATTGACATTGATATGAACCAGGATATCACATTTATCGCGGATCAGGAGATTTGTTGCCTGTAGTGCACCCATATAGTTGTCGGTTGTTACACTACAGATATACTTAGCTTCTCTTTCGATGGCAATGACTGGTATCTGATAAGATGCCAGCTTCTCAGAAGAAAGTGTATGACTCAATACAATAAGTCCTTCAATCTGATATGCCATAAGTTCATCAATATACTGTTCTTCTTCTTCCGGACCACGATCGCTGACAAAAACAAGAAACTTATAATGATAGTCTGAATAACTGGAAAGTAACTGCGTAAGCATCTCAGAATAATAGTGCAGATAGAGATTTGGTACAATAATACCGACAAATTCACTTTTTCCATTTGCTAAAACTTTTGCCAGTTTATTCTTTTTATATCCCAAAGCATCAAGTGCCTGTGATATTTTTTCCTGATTCTCAAGTGTCAGAGAATCAGGGTGATTAAAATATCTGGAAATTGTTGTTTTTGAAAAATTGGTATATTCAGCAATGTCAGCAAATGTAACTTGTTTCTTGGCCATAAGATCAATAGACTCCTTTAAAAATTCTTATTCATAGTATAGCAACTAAAAGTCGAAAAGGCAACTATAAAATAACCAGTTATGTAACCGGTAACTTTTGCGAACAAAAGCATTGACAGAGAGATTATTATATGGTACTATTCAGTTATAAAGTAACCGGTTACTTTACCGGTTATACAGCGAGAAGGACAAAGGGAATGGAGGAATAGTTGCATGAAAAGGATGCAGAAACAAACCAGGGCAATGGGAAAACGAACGATGGCAAGTAAGCTGGCTTATGTAAAGAAAAATTGGCAGTTATATGTGTTTTTCCTGATGCCGGCACTTATATTAACCATTATATTCAAGTATCTTCCAATGGGGGGACTGCTGATTGCGTTTGAAGATTATAACGTTATCAAGGGTGTATTTGGAAGTACATGGGTAGGACTTGAGTATTTTAAGCGGTTTTTATCTTCACCGGATTTTATGAATTACCTGCTTAATACATTGAAACTGAGCATTTATGGATTACTTTGGGGATTTCCGGTTCCGATCATCTTAGCTCTTTTACTTAACCAGATCCGCAAACAGGGGATCAAAAAGAAGATCCAGCTTTTGATCTATGCTCCAAACTTTGTGTCTGTTATTGTACTTTGCGGAATGGTCCGTATGTTTTTGTCACCGGTTGGACCTATGAATAAACTTTTGGGAATCAGCACGAACTGGATGACGATGCCTGCTGCATTTCGAACAATCTATATTGCAAGTGGAATCTGGCAGGGGGCCGGGTGGGCTTCGATCATGTATACTGCAGCACTATCGAATGCGAGCAAAGAACTGGAAGAAGCAGCACGTATGGATGGAGCAAATCTGCTGCAGCAGATCTGGTATGTAGAACTTCCGGCGATCAAAGACATTATTGTGATCCAGTTTATCTTACAGGCAGGAAATATTATGAGTATTGGTTTTGAAAAAGCATATGCGCTGCAGACAGATATGAACTTACCGGCATCTGAAATATTATCGACTTATGTATACCGGATCGGACTATTAAACGGAGATTATGGATATTCGACAGCAGTTGGACTGTTCAACTCTGTAATCAATGTGATTTTACTTATTTTTGTAAACTGGGTAGTAAAGAAGCTGAATGATGGTGAAGGATTATAGGAGGAACGTGAAATGAATGGAACAAAGAAAATCAAATATTCACGAACAGATCAAATCATTTTGGGAATTGCATATGTGTTCCTTGGGGTATTTGTTCTTTCAATTTTAATTCCGCTGATCTATGTAGTTCTGGCATCCTTTATGGATCCGACCGTATTAAATAACCAGGGATTAAGTTTTCATATAAAAGACTGGACGTTAGATGCATACCGGCGTGTGCTGGAAAATGATATGATCTGGCGGGGCTTTTTGAATTCTTTTTTGTATTCAATTGCATTTACCGCGATCTCCGTCTTTGTAACTTTACTTGCAGCGTATCCGATGTCAAAAAAGGAATTTGTAGGAAGAAAATTCTTTAATATAATCTTTCTGATCACAATGTTTTTTGGTGGCGGAATGATTCCGACTTTTATTTTGATCAATCAGCTGCACATGGTAAATACGATTTGGGCAATTTTAATCCCTGGTGCATTTAATGTCTGGAATATGATTCTTGCAAGAACCTATTACCAGTCTATTCCGAAAGAACTGCGTGAAGCATCCGCAATTGACGGAGCAACGGAAATCCAACATTTTTTCAAGGTTATGCTTCCGGTATGCAAACCGATTATCGCAGTACTGGCACTGTGGTCATTTGTTGGAATGTGGAACAGCTACTTTGATGCGATGATATATTTAAA
Source organism: Coprococcus sp. AF99-45 (assembly GCF_027663865.1). NCBI lineage: Bacteria > Bacillati > Bacillota > Clostridia > Lachnospirales > Lachnospiraceae > Coprococcus > Coprococcus sp. AF99-45. Next base: position 34,624 of record NZ_JAQDGZ010000013.1, on the reverse strand, counting down.
TGATGCAAACCTGCAGCCACTGCAGCTGGTTCTCAGATCGATCCTCGTTCAGAATACACCTCAGCCGGGAATGATCGCAGATATCCAGAGTACAGCAGAGATGGCAAAAGTAGCAGAACAGCTGAAATATGCAACTATCGTTGTGTCAAGTTTACCATTGCTGGTAATGTATCCATTCTTCCAGAAATACTTCGATAAAGGAATTATGGTTGGTTCTGTGAAGGGATAGTCAGAAAGGAAATATGCAGATATGTGGAAAAAAAATAGAAAAAGAGTGTTGGCATTAGGTTTGACATTTTCGATTATAATTGGGATGGCAGGATGTGGAAAAGAAGAGCAGATGAAGGCGGAAACCAATCCGGATACTCCGGTATCAGAGGTTCAGTTTCCACTGAAAGAAAAAGCTGAATTATCATTCATTACAAATGCTCCTGCAACATCAACGCAGAATCCGAATGAGCGTATCATTTTTAAGAGACTTGAAAAAGAGACAAACGTACATATCGATTGGACTTGTTTTGTGGCGGATCAGTTCTCGGATAAGAAGAACCTTGCGCTGGCTCAGTTCGGAAATCTTCCGGATGGGCTGTTTAATGCAGGAATGAGTGATTATGATCTGCTTCGTTATGCAAAGCAGGGAATCATTATCCCGCTTGAAAATCTGATCGATAAATATATGCCGAATCTGCAGGCTGTATTTGAAAAATATCCGGAGTACCGTACGATGTGTACCGCACCGGATGGTCACATTTATTCATTCCCGTGGATCGAGCAGCTTGGAGCTGGAAAGGAAGCAATTCAGGCGATTGGAGATATTCCATATATCAATAAGAAATGGCTTGATTATCTGGGATTGGAAGTACCAACTACAACAGATGAACTGGAACAGGTACTGATCGCATTCCGTGACCATGCAGATGATCTGAAGAAAGAATTCCAGATTGATGGTGATGTGATTCCGATGTCATTTATTATCAATAATGGAGATCAGGATCCGGCAATCCTGATCAATGGATTTGGGGAAGGATATGGAGACACAGGAGATCATTTTTCTGTAACGGATGATGGAGAGGTTATCTATACAACCGTTCAGGAGGGCTATAAAGAAGGCATTGAGTGGCTGCATAAACTGGTAACAGAGGATCTGGTGGATCCGGAAGCATTTACACAGGAATGGTCTACCTACGTGGCAAAAGGAAAAAATCACAGATATGGTCTCTGTTTTACCTGGGACATTGCCAATATTGATAATAATACGGATTATGTAATGCTTCCGGCACTGACAGGGCCGACCGGAGTGACAAACATTACGAGACAGAATAACAGTGAGACCAGTGGATTTGACCGGGGACGATGTGTATTGACGACCAGCTGCAAAGACACAGCACTTGCAGCTGCCTGGATCGATCAGATGTATGCACCGCTGCAGTCACCGCAGAACAACTGGGGAAGCTATGGAGAGAAAGATTCTTTCAATATTTTTGAGATGTCTACGAATGAAAACGGAGAAAAGATGTTGAAACATCTTGATCTTGGAGAGCAGTCACCGGTAGAAGTTCGTGAAGCACAGTCGGTTAATGGACCGCTTGCGGTACTCAATGAGTATTATGGTGTATATGTGACACAGCCGGAGGATGCAAAATGGCGTCTGGACAATATGCATGAAACATATCTGAAAGATATGAACAGCAAATATGTATATCCAAATGTATTCATGAGTATCGAAGATACCAATAAAGTGTCACAGTATGATACCGACATCAAAAAATATGCAGAGCAGAAGAAAGCCGACTGGATCTTAAATGGTGGAATCGAAAAAGAGTGGGATTCTTACCTTGATAAAATGGAAAAGTACGGACTTTCCGATTATCTGGCTATTAAACAGAAATATTTCGACCAGTACCAGAAATCGCTTTCAGAAGAGAATAAGTAGTAGGAGAAAATGCATGAGTGAGATGTTAGAAAAAGCAAGAAATTATGAGACAGAAAAACAAGTGTATGTAAAGAAAACGACCAAACCACTGTTCCATGTTACGGCACCGACCGGATGGATCAATGATCCGAATGGTTTTTCCGTATATGATGGGAAAATACATTTGTTCTATCAGTACAATCCATATCAGAGAGAGTGGGGACCAATGCATTGGGGACATAGTGTGACTGATGATATGGTCCGCTGGGAGCAGCTTCCGGCAGCGATTGCACCGGATCAGGAATATGATAAGGCAGGATGTTTTTCCGGAAGTGCGATCGAAGCAGATGGAAAGCATGTACTTGTATATACCGGAGTTACCAGAGTAAAGCAGGCAGATGGAAGTGAGCAGGAACGGCAGAATCAGTGTATTGCATTTGGTGATGGAAAAGATTATGTAAAGTATGAAAAGAATCCGGTTGTGACAGGTGAGATGCTTCCGGAAGGATGCAGCCGGATTGATTTCCGTGACCCGAAGATCTGGAAAGAAAACGATACCTATTATCTGATCGTTGGAAATAAGAATGATAATCAGGTTGGGCAAGTTGTGCTTTGTTCGAGCAAAAATCTGACAGACTGGAAATTTGAGACAATTCTGGCATCAAATGAAAATGGTGATATAGGAACGATGTGGGAATGCCCGGATTTCTTTGCTTTAAAAGACAAACATGTGCTGATCTGTTCGCCACAGGATATGAAGGCGCGGAAATATGAGTTTCACAATGGACATAATTCGGTGTATTTTTTGGGAGACTACGATGCAAACAGATGCAGATTCAGCAAAGAACAGCCGCATACACTTGATTATGGTATGGATTTCTATGCTCCACAGACAACAGAACTTCCGGATGGCAGACGGATCATGATCGCATGGATGAAATCATGGGATGCCTGTGTGATACCGAATTCGCAGGACTGGCAGGGAATGATGACATTTCCGAGAGAATTGGAGATAAAAGAAAACCGTATCTGGCAGAATCCGGTGAAAGAACTGGAAAATTATTATCAGAATCCATGTTGCTATGAACACACAGAAATCGAAGGCGAGACAGTGCTTGCAGGAGTAGAGGGACGCACAATTGATCTTACGGTGACACTGGAAGATGGAGAAAATACAATCTTTTCTATCAAACTGGCAGCAGATAGTGAGTATGAAACGAGTTATACCTATAATAAGGAAACCAGACTTCTGGAAATCGACCGTACATACTGCGGTGTTACAAAAGATGTGGTATGTGTACGAAAATTCAGAATTGAGGATCCGGCAGGGCTTAAAAAGATGCGTTTTATCCTGGATTATCATTCGATCGAACTTTTTATCAATGATGGACAGCAGACGGCGACCACTGCAATCTGTACGCCTCTGAATGCGAAAGATATTTATTTTTTCAGCGATAAGAAAATGACAATGAGTGTTGAAAAGCATGATATTATAATGTAAAAAGCAGGAGAATAAGAAATGGACGTAGTAGCTTTAGGGGAATTGCTGATTGACTTTACAGAAAATGGTATTAGTAGCCAGGGAAACCCATTGTTTGAGGCAAATCCGGGAGGGGCACCATGCAATGTTCTGGCAATGTTAACGAAGTTGGGACACAAAACGGCTTTTATTGGAAAAGTAGGAAATGATTTTTTTGGAAAGCAATTGGAAGATGCAATTAAAGAAATTGGAATCAATGTGACCGGTCTGAGAAAAGATGATAAAGTACATACGACATTGGCATTGGTTCATACTTATCCGGATGGTGACAGAGATTTCTCTTTTTATCGAAATCCGGGAGCGGATATGATGCTGACAGAAGAGGAAATTCCAGAGGAATTAATTCTTGAGACACGGATTTTTCATTTTGGAACCCTGTCTATGACACATGAGAAAGTACGCAGAGCGACAAAAAAAGCAGTTGCAATTGCAAAACAGGCTGGTGCGATCATTTCATTTGATCCTAATATACGTGAGCCACTGTGGAATTCAATGTATGAGGCAAGAGAGCAGGTATTGTATGGTCTGGGACAGTGTCATATCCTGAAAATTTCAGATAATGAAATTCAGTGGCTGACAGGAAAAAATGACTATACAGAGGCTGTAAAATGGATTAGGGAGAAATATGATATCCCGCTTATCCTGGTATCTATGGGAAAAGAAGGCAGTAGAGCTTATTATCAGGACAGGATGGTTGAAAAAGCGCCTTTTATAAACGAAAATACAATAGAAACAACTGGTGCCGGAGATACATTTTGTGCATGTGTTTTGCATTACATATGTAAACATGGACTAGAAAATCTGACTGAGAAAAATTTAAAGGAAATGCTGACTTATGCAAATGCTGCCGCATCAATTATCACAACACGTAAGGGAGCATTGCGGGTGATGCCACGACCGGAAGAAATTGAGGCATTGATTGCAGGACATCACTAAATGTGGAGAGAAAGGGGCTGTGAAAAAAGAATAGTCCCCCAAAAAAGAAGGGCCAAGAGTTTAGAATAAACTCAAGGTCTTTCTTTCTGTTATAATTAACTTGTGATGTATACGATATTTAAGCCAAAGGATATTCGAAAGTCATGCAGCGGATATCAATGGAGATGGAAACGTAACGATTACAGATTTAATGCGATTGCTGAATTATGTAAGTGGAAAAAGCGCAACTTTATAATTTTAAACAACTTTAAAGAACTGTATACAGAAATCCTATAGCAGAGAGTTCCCCTCTCTGCTATAATCATATCAGAAAATAAAAAGTACGAACCAAAATCTATCGGGGAGGTTATCACACATGCAGACACCTATTTTACAGGAAAGTAACTACAAAGAAGAAATGCAGACCATCGTAGAACCGTATCTTGTATCTATCGGAACGGAATTCTATCTGGAAAGACATGCAGGGCAGAAGATCCACTGTATGCATTATGTTCCGGAGAACCCACATGCGGTTGTGATGTTGTCACATGGATTTATTGAAAACGCGGAAAAATATAAGGAGATCGCCTATTATTTTGCAAAAGAAGGTTTTAGCGTATATCTTCCGGAGCACTGCGGACATGGCTTCAGCTATCGTCTGACAGAAGATGAATCCCTGGTGCATCTGGACAGCTTTGAACGTTATGTAGAGGACTTTATCTTTGTAACCAAGAAGGCAAAAGAGGACAATCCGGGGATGAAGATTTATCTGTACGGACATTCTATGGGAGGCGGAATTGCGGCAGCAGTTGCGGCAAGAGTACCGGAAATGTTTGAGAAGGTAATTCTGTCGTCACCGATGATCCGCCCACTGACCGGAGGGGTGCCGTGGCATGTGGCAAAGGCGATCGCAAAGACATCCTGCAAGGTGGGAAGGAACAAAAAATATGTAGTCGGTCAGAAGCCATACAAGGAGCCAGGAAAATTTGAAGAGAGCTGCTCCCTTTCCCGCCCGAGATTTGAGTATTATGAAGAAAAAAGGACGAAGGAAACCCATTATCATCTGAACGCACCGTCTTATGGATGGCTCGGAAATGCAATGCGTCTGAACCGGTATCTGGAAAAGACCGGATGGAAGAAGATCGAAGCACCTGTCATGCTCTTTTCGGCAGGCAAGGATAATCTGGTGTCGAATGCAGCGCAGGAACGTTTTGTGCGAAAACTAAACAAGAACAGACCGGAAAGTGCCGAGCTTGTGAAGTTCTCAGAGTCCAAACATGAGATATTCAATGCGGAAAATACGATTGCGGAAGAATATTGGAAGAAAGTGTTTGATTTTTTTGAATCATGATTTTTAAAGATTGTAAAGAAGCTGTAAATTGCTTATTGATAAATGCAAGAAAAGTGGTAAGATAAAATTTACAGAAAGGAATGAGACAAATGGGATTTTTTGATAATCTGAAAAGCAGCCTGGCAGAAACCGGTCAGGATTTATCACAGAAGGCAAAAGATACGACAGAGATTTTCCGCCTGACAAATTTAAATAAGACGAAAGAAAAAGAAATTGAAAAAGTCATTTATCAGATAGGCAGTACATATTATGCCAATTACAGAGATGAATGCATGGAAAAGATGCCGGAGCTTGCCACACAGATCAAGTCTCTGCAGGATGAGATCGCAGCCAATAAAGAGATGATTGAAAAATTATCGACAGAAGAGATCTGTCCGCAGTGTGGAAAAAAAGTGAATCCGGGAAGTAAATTCTGTATTTACTGTGGAGCGGCACTGGAAGCACCGGCAGAACAACCGGAGGAAAAGGCAGAAGTGAAAGTGTGCAAGGCCTGTGGAAAGCCACTGGAAGAGGGTGTTGTATTCTGTACAAACTGTGGAACAAAAATAGAAGACGATAAGACAACGGAGGAAAACTAGAAGGCAAAGCATCGAATGATGAAACGCAGGTCAGAATGTAAAAAAATGAAAGAGTATATGCAAAAAGCCGGATAGGAGTTGTTCTGTCCGGTTTTTTGTGTATACGATAAGCCGGATGCAGATTTGGGACTGCACATCAGCGAACTGTTAAGTTACAGGTAAAAGAACGACCGGATAATATACTGGAGGGCAGGAACATGTATTGCACCAGATGTGGGAAAGAAATCAGGAGTGACCAGAAGTTCTGCGGGAACTGTGGAGCGAAGAATGTCAATTATCAAGAAAAAAATAATCTGAAAGAGATAATAGAAAAAGCTGCCGCCGGAGAAGAGAACGCTCTGGAGACAATTTACAATCTGACTTATGTGCAAGGGTTTGCAATCGCACTTCAGATGGTGAAAAATGAGCAGGATGCAATGGATATCATGCAGGATGCCTATATTTCTGCATTCCGTAATTTGAAGCAGATTGAGGATCCAAAGCGGTTGAAAAGCTGGTTCAACTGCATTGTGGCAAACAAATGTAAAGACTGGCTGAAAAAGAAGAAGCCGCAGCTATTTTCTGATATACTGACAGGGGATGATGACCGGGAATTTGAAGATACAATTGCAGATGAGAATCTGACATTTTCACCGGAAGAGTCCGTGGATTATGCAGAGACAAAGCGATTGATGAAAGAAATTCTGGACGGTCTGCCAGAAGATCAGAAGCTGTGTGTGCTGATGTATTATTATGAGGAATTGTCGGTTTCAGACATTGCAGATGCACTTGGATGTTCGACCGGAACAGTAAAGAGCAGACTGAATTATGCCCGGAAAAAGATCAGAAATGATGTAGAAGAACTGGAAAGAAAAGGAACAAAATTATACAGCGTAGCGCCGCTTCCGTTTATACTCTGGATGCTCAGAGAGGGCGAGCAGACGATATCGGTGCCTGGTTCATTTGGGAAAGAACTGGTGAGACAGGGTGCCGGCATCGTAAAAAGCGGAAGTGCACCCACAAGCGGAAATACCGGTTCGGGTAAAAGTGGAATCAGGAAGACAGATCCGGTAAAGAACGGGCAGGCAGCAGGCAGAAAGATAGTAAAGAGTGCGGCAGGAAAAGCGGCAGGGAAAATCATCGGTACAAAGGCTGTTGCCGGAGCTGTAGGAGCGGCAGTGATCGGCGGAGGTGCTGTTGCGGGATATCATATCCACCAGGCAAAAGAGCAGAAAGTTACCAAAGAAGAATGGCAGGCGGCTTACAAAGACTGGGTTGGAAAGTGGAGTGATGACACAAGGTTTGAACTCTTTGACATGAATGGAGATGATGTACCCGAGATCGTGCGGGTTGGATCCTGCATGGCGGATGGTGCGACCGTAGCGACCTGTACACCGGATGGAATCCGGGAAGAAGAGATCTACCGGATCGGGATGTGGTATATTCCGGGCGGCAATGTACTGGACAACAATGACGGAAATATGGGTGTTTTTTATGACCGCGTTTTTGAAATCAAAGATGGGGAATGGTTACAGATCGGCGATGGCGAATGTAGAATGGAAGATAATACGAATCCGGAGTATGATGAAAACGGAGACTATGTTTTCCGGTATAAATGGGATGGAAAAGAAGTCACAAATAAGAAATATGAAAAGAAATTAAAGAAATTGTTTGGAAACAGAAAGCCGGAAGCACTGGGCAATGAAGCTGTTTCATACCATGAGATCATCAACCAGATCAGTCATTATTAAAAAAATAAAAATTTTTTCTTGTTTTTAAAACCAAACTAGATTTTGACTCGTCTTAATAATATAAACGAGAAAAATATAGCATACAGAAAGGATGTAAAAGAGATATGAGGTGCAAAAATTGTGGAACTGAGAATCCAGATGGTTCAAGATTCTGTGCAACATGCGGAAAACCACTGGAACAGGAAGAACCTGCTAAAAATGTAGCAGAACAGAAAGAAGAGGCTGTCCAGAATGCAGAAGAGCAGAAAGAAGAGGTCGCCCAGAATACAGAAGAGACGCTAACAAGTACAGCAGAAACAAAATCACTCACACATAAAAAATCAAGAGGACTGAACAAGTTCCTGATCGGTCTGGCATGTGCGGTTATCGTTGTAGTGATCGCAGCAGGGCTTTTGATATCGCGTGCAAGAAGAACAATCGATCTGAACAAGTATGTCACCTTTGAAACAACAGGATATAACGGATATGGAAATGTATATCCGCAGATCGACTGGGAGAAGATTCAGAAAAAATATGATTCCAGACTGAAGTTTACAAAAGAATTTGAGGAACAGTATGGAAAAAATACAGATTCCATATCACCGGTAGCGGTACTGCAGTCCTATGTTAGTGTGGAAATGAAATCGGACAGCAATCTTTCCAACAAAGATTAAGTCAAATACAACTGGAATGTCAATAAAGATTATGCAAAATATGTGAAATGCAACCTGAAATATAAAAATAAAACCTATAAAGTCAAAGGGCTGGAAGAGGTTAAGACATTTGATGCATTCAAAGACCTGCAGGTATCATTTAACGGAATAAGCCCGGGAGGAGCCGTTTCATTTGATTATACAGGATCTGATCTTACATCTGCCGATTTTCAGACAGATGCATCAAATGGAACATTGGCAAACGGAGACAAGATTAAAGTATATCTGGATAAATCTATGGCAGACAGCTATGCCGCCAACATAGGAAAGCTGCCGGAAAAATGGGAAAAAGAATATACCGTAAAAGGACTGTGGTATTATATCACATCAGCCAGTGACATCGATGATGATACAATGCAGCAAATGAAGGACCGGGCGGAACAGGAATACAATGATCATGTGGAGAGCAGCTGGGTAGATTCCGAATCTCTGGAGAGCCTTACTTATATGGGAGATTATCTGCTGGAGCCTGTTGTGGGCAATGGAAATGAACTGTATCTTATTTATCATGTAAAAGTACGGGATCAGTACAGTAATGATGATGGATCTTATGACAAGGTGAATGATGTTTACTGGTATATGCATTATGGAACAATTCTTGCAGACGGGGAAGGAAATACAGATATTGATCTGTCTGACTATGGAACACCTGGAAATTTCTTTAAGATCAAGACTGATGCAAAGACAGATGGTATTTCCAGCATGGTATGGAAATATTATGGATACCCGACACTGGATGATCTGTACGCAGATGTTGTGGGCGATAATGCCGATTACTCTTTGGTGGAGGATGCGGTAGACAATACAAAATAGAAGCCTTTGGCGAAAAAGAAGGTGGACTATGAAATGGGACGAATGGTTGAAAAAGATCATTAAAGAGATAACGTCAGATTATACGATTTCAGAAGAAACCTCAAAAAGCTTTTTTGAAGAGCTGATGCAATTGCGAAGAAAAAATAAAGTATTAAGGTAGTTGAACTTTAGAAGATGTTTCTATAAGAAAGATCAAGTGTATAATATAGAGTTGAAAGAAACAGTTCGATTGGAGATAAAATGTTTTCCAATCGAACTGTTTTTCTATGAATAATAAAATATTAATAGTTGTGAAAAACATATTTAATTGATAGGAATTATAACGTTTATAGAAAATGCCGATAGTCGATTGTATACATAGAAAATAACAATTTCCATTAGTATGTCATAATATGTTAAAATGAAAAAAGTTAAAAGTAATGTTTAAATTAAAGAAAAAGTGTCACTGGGGGACAAAGAAGAAATGAAAAAAGAAGAAACAGAAGGCCTCGGGAATCTGAGCAGACAACAGCTAAGGGAACTAGAGGCAAAAGACAAGACCACATTTCAGGTTATTCTGGATTGGATCATCATGATCTTACCGATGATCTGTGGAGTGGCAGCAATTCTGGAATACAAGCTGATTCCTGATGAGATTTCAAACAAGAAACCGGAAACATACGTTGGTGCGCTTCTTGTATTTATCGGGATCTATGCAGTGTATTTTCTGGTTGCACTGATAAAGAAATTGAGAGGGAATTTGCAGACGATCGAGAAGCTCCGATTCCGGGCACCGCTTCTGGCTGCACTCTTTCTCTTACTCGCAGGATATGATTATCTGACATTGAAGACAGGTATTCTGACACAGCCGTTTATTCCGTGTATGAATGCGATTCTGAATATTGCGTGGGAAGACAGAGCCTATCTGGTTGAGTGTACCTTACATACACTCCGCTTGTTACTGCTTGGATATTTTATCGGAGTTGCAGCCGGACTAGTGACTGGAATTATCTGTGGATATTCAGAAAAAGTACGTTACTGGATCAATCCGATCATCAAATTCTTAGGACCGATTCCGACTCCAACCTGGATTCCGATTATCATGGTGGTAGTATCTTCCCTGTTCAAAGGTGCGGTATTTATCATTGCACTCGGTTCCTGGTTTGCAGTTACGGTTGCATCGATGACAGGTATTTCGAATGTGGATAAGAGTTATTTTGAGGCAGCAAGAACTTTGGGAGCAAGCGAACGGCAGCTGGTATTCCGGGTTGCAATCCCATATGCGATGCCATCGATTCTGCAGGGATGTACACAGGCGATGAGTTCAGCATGTGTGGCAATCACAGTAGCAGAAATGATGGGTGTAAAAGCAGGCCTTGGCTGGTATATGAACTGGGCAAAATCATGGGCAGCATACGATAAAATGTTTGCCGCATTGTTTGTAATCTGTATTATTTTTACCGTGGTTACAAAAGGACTGGATCTGATCAAACGCCGCCTGTTAAGATGGCAGAATGGAGTTGTGAAATAAATGGGGGATAAAAAGGTTACATTAAAGCTGGAGAAAGTCTCCAAAAGCTTTGCAAAAATAGAAACAGATGAAGTCACACATGCATTGAATGAGATTGACCTGACACTGAACAGTGGAGAATTTATCAGTCTGGTCGGACCTTCCGGATGTGGGAAATCAACGATTTTAAGATTAGTTGCAGGGCTGATCGTTCCGACAAAGGGAACCGTTTCTGTAGATGGAAAAGAAGTAAAAGAACCATCACCGGAGCGTGGAATGGTATTTCAGAAGCCGACGCTTTTTCCGTGGCTTACTGTAGAAAAGAATATTGCGTTCAGTCTCAGAATGCAGGGAAAGTTAAAAGGAAATGAAGATAAAGTAAAACGAATGATTGATGTGATCGGTTTGGAAGCGTTTAAAGATGATTATCCGGATCAGTTATCCGGTGGAATGGCGCAGAGGGTTGCGCTTGTGAGATCGCTGATCAATGAGCCGGACATCCTTCTTCTGGATGAGCCTCTTGGAGCTTTGGATGCATTTACGCGTATGAATATGCAGGATGAGATCTTGAAGATCTGGTATGAAAAACAACAGCTTGCCATTATGGTAACACATGATGTGGATGAAGCGATTTATATGGGGACAAGAGTGCTTGTCATGGATGCGAATCCGGGAAGGATTGTGGATGATATCAAGATTGATCAGACTTATCCGAGAGATCGTTCATCTCAGGCGTTCGTTGAATATCGTAACCGGATTCTGAATCAGTTACATTTCGGAGGAAATTCGTAAGAGATGTGGTTACAGACCGGTTGCATGACGGCGGGAAGTTCAGACCGCAGAATGAATCAGTTCCAGCATTATCAGTCGGGAGTAGTATGTCGCTGATGATTGGAAAATATACAAAAAGAGGAGAAAAGAAAATGAAATTAAGAAAAGCAAAACGCGTAATGGCGGCTGCAATGATTTCTGTAATGGCACTGTCATTAGCAGCTTGTGGCGGAAAAAGTGATGATTCTTCCTCAAAGGAAGAATCAACAAAGAAAGAAGAAACTGCAAAGGTAGAAAAACCGGATGCTGTTTCAGAAGAAGACTGGGAAGCAATGCAGAAAGAGCCTGTTTTCGGACAGGAACTGAACTATCTGTTTAATGGTGGAGCATGTGTATCTGCAAAATATATGGCAGAAGTACAGGGATACTATGAAGAATATGGTATCAATGCTACTTATATGGAAGGTGACTCAGTAGTACAGACAGTTGGTACAGGTCAGTGCCTGTGGGGAACAGACCATATCGCAACAATGCTTGTTCCGGTAACAAACGGAGTAAACATGAGCTTCGTTACAGGAGCACACATAGGCTGCAAATCTATCTATGTTCCAAAGGACAGCGATATCAAATCTGTAGAAGATCTGAAAGGAAAAACAATTGCAATCCATGATGGAATCGGTAACTCTGATCAGAATATCTGTTATCGTCTGTTAGATGAGTACGGTGTAGATCCTACAAAAGATGTAGAATTCTCTGATATCGCTGACAGTGCAGCAACAGTTGCAGCATTAGAAAGTGGAGAAGTAGACGCTTCTATTTTCTCAGATTACTTTGTACTTGCAAACTACAAAGATGATATGAGAATGATCTGCTCTATCACATATAGCCCGGAATTCCAGGATGAAGCTTGCTGCGTAACAGCTATGAACAATGATTTTATCAAAGAAAACCCGGTTCACGCAAAATATGTTGTAATGGCTATCAAACGCGCAGGACAGTTCAATCGTCTGCATTCAGAAGAAGCTGTTCAGGCAATGTATGACACAGATAAGATGACTGGTGAAAAAGAAAACCAGCAGGTATTCTGGGATTCTCTGAACTTTGGATTATCAGATAAGTTTACAGAGAATGCACTTCGTGAAATTGCTGAAGATTATATCCGTCTTGGAATTATCACAAATAAAGACCTGTCTGTAGATGATGTTATGGATATGGCATGGTCAGAAGTTTGCCCGGATGAAGAAATGCCAGAAGGTTATACAGTAGCTGACCCGGTTGAACCAGAAGGAGCAACAGTTCCGATCGAACGTAACGAAAACCCGGCTAAGATGGACGGATTTGGATTATAAGAATTGAATAAGAGCATTAAAAAGAAATAAGTCAGGGAATGATGGGATTGAAAGATTGCATCATTCCCTGATTTTTTATATCTTGAAAGTTACGTTAAGTTCAGTCCTGGTAGTGATTTTGTGAATCACACTTTATTGTGAAAATTACAGAATATATGCTATAATTAAGAAAAAAGTCGCATTTTTCGAAGGAGGCGAAGAGGATGAAGAAAAGCAGTCTGGTAATTATGTGTATTTTCTTATTGGTAATCGGAAACAGTGCATGCAGTAACAAAAAAATAGAAAGATCGGGAAAATCAAAGAGTGAAAAAAATACAGTCATGGAAACAGCGCCATATGATGATGAAAATGAACCGGTTACTGTTCTGGAACAGGATATTGTAAATACAGAGTTTCATGAGATATCAGGGGAGGAATTTCGATCCTATATAAAGACTGAATCATTCACGAAAGACAATTGGAAGGATTTTTTTATCCTCAAAAAAGAGCCGATAATTGAAAATGGAACGGAAGTAAACATGTTTGTTCTGCGGATGAATAAGATTCATCAGAAAAAAGGTTTCTGCCTGGTATTTGATATTAAAAATGAGAATATGAGAGCCAGTAATTGTGTGTTTGAAAAAAATATTGTTTCGATGGAATGGGGAAACAAGAGAGCGGATGGAAAAGAAGTAAGCTTTTCGTTGGATGATATGATCTGTAAACGGGCAGAAGGAAAAATCATTTATGCAGATGTTCCGGATGAAATTTGGAGTCCATGTAATGATGGAACGGACCGAAAGGGATTCAGGGTAAAGGATGAGGAAGTGCTGTATGAATTCTATGATGATGGAACTCCGGTAAAGCTGGATATGTTTATTTGAATTCTCTTATAATTAAGTTTTTATTGATGAAATTATAATAATATGTTATAAGACGTGTCTTTGTATAAAAAGTGTATATATTCCATTATTCCTTGCAAATACATAACTTTAGCTGTATTATGATAATATCAAAATAGATACATGCGTAATACAAGTTAGGGGGATATAATGACTAAAATTCAATCACAATCAAATTCTATACCATTATATTTACAGGTGAAAAATAAAATCAAACAGGAAATAAGATCTGGAATATTAAAAGCGGGGGACAAACTTGATTCAGAGGCAGAAATGCAAAAAGAATATGGTATGAGCCGGGTAACTGTTCGTAACGCGATGGCAGAATTAGAGAGAGAAGGATATATTATCAAGGTGCAAGGGAAAGGAAGCTTTGTTGCACAGTCAGATATGTTAAGACTACCTGTTGGAGTAACCAGTTTTACTGGAGATGCAAAGATGCAAGGGGCAGATTTGAAATCAAAGATTTTAAAAGTTGGCTTGGAACCGGTAAAAACGGAAATGGATAAAGAATTTTTTGGAATTAATGATGGAGAAAATATTTTAATTGTTAAAAGATTACGGTGTGTGAATAATGTTCCGCTTTTAATCGAGGAGAATCACTTATCTGCAGAATTAGAGGGGGTAATGAATGAGGATTTAACCGGATCACTTTATGCGATTCTGCAGGAAAAATATCATATGACTCCGTCAATTAAGGGAAGGAGAAGTGTAAAAATTATATTTGCAACGGAAGAAATAGCACAATTGTTGAAGCTTTCGGTTGGAACTCCAGTTATAGAATCTGAGGTTTGTGTGTTTGATATTAATGGAGGACCAGTTCATACGGTTAAAGATATTGTCAGAGGAGATAATGATAATATTTTGAAATGGTATGTATAAAAGAATGAAAGAAAATTAGGAGATATCTAAAAAGATATCTCCTTTTTTTACAAAAATATTTAAAGCTATTTGTATAAAATACCTAAAAAAAATAAAAATCAGAAAATATATTGACAATAATTAACAAAAATAGTATGCTTGCAGCAAGACGAGTTAATACAAGTTAAAAAAACAGGAACAAGATAATACGAGGAGGTACATGATGGAGAGCGTAAGTATCATAGGAATTGGCATAGCTACTATGGATATTTATTGTTATAAAAATAAGATGTATCCGGGTGGAAATGAATATAACATTGCATACAATGCAAAAAAACAAGGAGCAAAGGCTGCATTTATGGGAGTTTTTGCAAATGATAAGGTTGGAGAAATATTAGAGGAAACTTTGCAAAAAGAGCAGATAGATACCAGCCATTCACATCATGAAGAAGGCTCCAGTGGGTATGCATTAGTTGATTTGAAAGATGGAGACAGAGTATTTATTGATTGGAATAAGAAAGGTGTAACGGATTTATATCCATTTGAATTTACAAAGGAAGAAATTGAATATATTAAAGAATTTGATATCGCGTGTATCAGCTGGGGAGCCAGAGTTAATCATGAAAAGATAAAGAAACTGGCTAAGTATGGAGTTAAGATTTGTTATGATTTTTATGATAATTTTACTTTAGATGATATCCGTGAAATTGGATCTAATATAAAATATGCGTTTTTATCATGTGGACATCTGTCGGAAGAAGAAACAAAAGAAACATTAAAAGAAGTAATAAGCACCGGATGTGAGATAGCGGTGGGAACAAGAGGTGCAGATAAGACAGTAGCTTATGATGGTAAAGAATTTTATATGCAACCTGTGAAAAAAGTAAAAGCAATAGATACGATGGGAGCAGGCGATTCTTATATTAGCGCATTTCTAATGAATTATTTACAGATGAAGGCTGACGAGTCGATGAAATCTGGGAATAATATAAAACAGGCACTTGAAAAAGCAGCAGAATATGCAGCAACGATAGTGGTAAAAGAGGGAGCTTTGGGAATCGGATACGACGTCGATCCGAAAAAGCTGTCAGAGATTATTAACATTTAAGGAGGTAGTTGGTTATGAAAAGAAAAACGATAGCAATGTTAATGGTTGCATCAATGACGGTAGCGTTATTTGCCGGTTGTGGTAGCAAATCAGATGAATCGGATAGTGGAAAAGTTAAATTAACTTTTCTTGATAAACATCCGGAAGACGAATATAAAGGATATTTTGAAGAAGCAATCGCAGATTTTGAAAAAGAAAATCCAGATATTGAAATTGAATATGAAAATATCAGTGATCAGGCAATGAAAGAAAAGTTGAGTGTTCTGGCAGCGGGGGGAGATCTTCCGGATATCTTCTTTTGTTGGGGCGGTGAATGTTTAAATCGATTTTCAAGATCAGGTAAAACTTTAGATATTACCTCTTACATGGATGAAGACGCGGAATGGAAAGACAGTTTTCTTCCGGCATTTCTTAGCAGTAGTGTATATGAAGGAAAAAACTATGCTGTACCTTACAGGAGCTCTGTATTATATATGCTTTATAATAAGCAGGTATTTGCAGATAATAATTTAGATGTTCCTACTACATGGGATGAATTTATTGATGTATGCGATACTTTGAAAAATAAAGAGATTACACCAATTGCATTTGGTAATTCAGACAAGTGGTATACCATGTGGTATGTTGGTCAGTTTAATGCAAATTTTGTAAATAAGGATGTTCGAACCGCGGATTATAACCCAAGTAGTGGTACGTTTACCGATGAAGGATATGTAAAAGCTGTCCAGACATTTTTGGATTTGAATGATGCCGGATATCTTGGCAAAAATGTAAATTCAAAAGATTATTACCAGGTAAGAGAAGAATTTGCCGCAGGTAAACAGGCGATGATCCTGGATGCGACAAGCCAGTTTTCATTTTATACGGGTGCAATGGGGGAAGACGGATATGGTTATTTTAAGATTCCGATTCCGGATGGCGCAACAGGAGATGAGGCGTCAACAATTGTAACAGGTGGATCAGAAAATTATGCAATTTCTGCTGAAACAAAACATCCGGATGAAGCAGTTAAATTCCTTAAATTTTTAACAAAGAAAGCACAGGCTGAAAAACAGACCAAAGAGACAGGACTTCCGAATGCAATTATTGGAGGTATTACAGAAGATAATTCAGATGCTGTAATTGCAGCGGCTTATAAAACATCAGAAGACTATAATGCGATTGCCGAATGGCTTGATCAGTGTGTTGATGGAAATGTTTCTAATACCTATATGGCAAGCTTACAGGAAGCTTTAGATGGAAAGTCGGCAGAAGATGTCATGGCAGATGTGCAAAAAGCAGCAAAAGAAGTTGCTGATGCAAATAAATAGAGGGGCATAATATTGCTCCTCTGAAAGGAAGATTAAATATGCGGAAAGATAACAAAAGAACAATTGCATTATATATGTTTCCTGCGATTTTAATGATTGTTGTACTTTTATATTTACCAATTTTTATCAATTTGTATGAAAGCTTCTTTAGTTGGGGAGCAATGAGTTCCAGTCATAAATTTGTAGGAATTGGCAATTATATGAAAATGTTCAAAGACGAAGTGTTTTATACAGCACTGAAAAATAATATGATTTTCATGATTATGTCAGTTATTTTTCAGATAGGTCTTTCTTTAATTATTGCCAATACGCTTGAATCCAAGTTTATGCGAAAAACACAGAACATTTTTCAGTCAATTTATTTCATTCCTTCATTGCTTATGGTGACGGTAGTGGGTATTGCATTTAAGATGATTTGCAGTCCATCTATCGGAATTATAAATCCTCTGTTAGAGCTGATCGGAATAAATACAGAAAATATTGATTTGCTTGGAAATGCAGGAAGTGCGACTTTTTCTATTGCCGCAATGTCACAATGGCAATATATAGGTTATACAGTAGTTCTTTTTGTGGTTGCAATTCAGAATATACCGGCTGATTTATATGAAGCAGCAGATATAGATGGCGCGAGTGCGTTAAAGAAGTTTTTCTATATTACACTTCCGGAGATTAAAGATACAATATTGATCAATATGATTATTACGATTACAGGATCTATCCGGGAATATGATGAAGTTTTTGTAACAACAAATGGTGGACCGGGATATGCCTCAGAAACTTTAGCGACTTATTTGTATAAAGTTGGATTTAGAAACGACCAGATGGGATACGCCTCTGCAATAGCATTCTTTATCTTTATTGTGACATTCGCAATCGGGTTATTGCAGATGAAAGGATATAAATTAGACGAATAGGAGGTGGGAAGATGAAAAAGAAAATCGTTCATATTATTACATATATTTTATTTATTTTGTTTGCGTTGATTATCATCTTTCCACTTATATGGATGGTAATTACAGGATTTAAAACAAATCAGGAATTATTTTTATCACCATTTTCACTGCCGGAGACATGGCATTGGGAAAACTATGTAAATGCGTGGAATAAAGGGATTGGAGTATATTTATCCAATAGCGTGATTATTACAGTAGCAGCAACTGCTTTATCAACATTTTTAAGTTGTCTTGCAGCATATCCTTTATCAAGATTAAAATTTAAAACAAAAAAGTTATGGATTTATCTAATATTAGGAGGATTAATGCTGGCACCACAATCTTCACTAATCTCTTTGTTTAAGATGGTCAAAATTGCGGGATTGTATGATACGAGAATTAGTTTGATTTTGATTGATGCAGCATTTAGAATTCCATTTGCTACATTTTTGATTATGACATTTTATAAAAGTATTAGTTATAGCCTGGATGAATCTGCATATATAGATGGAGCAACTACATGGCAGATATTTGTAAAAATTATGTTGCCACTTAGTAAACCGATTATTGCTTCGTGTTCCATTGTAAGCTTCAGAGCAGTATGGAATGAATTGATGTTTGCTAATGTATTGTTACAGAGTACAGATAAAAAAACAGTACCGGTTGGTCTGATGAATTTTCAGGGAATGACAACAACAAACTGGACACTTGTGATTTCAAGCATGGTTATAGCATCACTTCCTCTGATTATCGCATTTCTGTTGCTTCAGAAGCAATTTGTAAGAGGATTAACGGCAGGTAGTGTGAAAGGATAAGAGTCATGAAAAATTTAAAGAGATCTCAGATTTTAACGTCGAACTATCCGTATTACAAATATTCCCTGAACTATGCATTGGATTCTTTACATAGGATGGGAGCGGAACAAATTGAATTTTATGCATGTTTTCCGCATTTTCATATGGATGATATTACATACAGAGATATTAAAAGTTTGAAGAAAAAACTGAAAGACTTCGGATTAAAAGCAATGTGTGTAACACCGGAACAATGTTTGTATCCTGTAAATATTGCAGCGTTTGATATTGCGGCAAGAAATCGAAGCATTAACGTCTTCAAAAAAACAATTGAAACAGCAGCTGAACTGGAAGCAGATACAATCGTTACTTTATGCGGATATGGGACAATTGATGAGAAGGATGAAGATGTATGGAAACGTTCTGTTGATTCAATGAGAATACTTGGTGATATGGCAGAAGCATATAACATTGAAATGGTATTGGAAACTTCACCGCGCGAATATACAACAACTCATACTGCAAAAGAAGCAGTACGAATGATTGAGGAAATAGGGTCACCTGCGGTGAAAGGCATGATAGATACGGCAACTCTGGGGTTTTCAAAAGAAACAATGAAACAGGCAGTTCAAGATTTGGGAAAGTATCTAAGACATGTGCATGTTGCGGATGGAATCCCTAATGGGCATTTGATTCTTGGAGAAGGAGAATTGGATATCAGGGGAATGTTGCATGAGTTGGATGAGGTAAATTACCAGGGAATGTTAAGTCTGGAAATCTTAAATGATAAGTATATGAGAACACCACATGAAGCAATGCAAATATCTTTTGAAATGTTAAAAAAATATATAGACCAATAGGAGGAAAAGAAAATGGAAATCAGAGAGCTTATTGAAAAAATTGTCAAAGAAATGGAAGAAAAAGGTGGTCTTAAAAATGTTGTATGGGTTGCGGCTGGCGGCTCAAATGATGGACATTATGCAGCGCAGTATTTTATGGACAGGGAATCTACAGCAGTACGCTCGCAGATGATCACAAGCAGTGAATTTGAATTTGCAGCACCGAAATGTATAGGAGAAAATACGATTGCAGTTATCACATCTATGAGGGGAACGAAGGAAACAATAGAGGCTGCAAAAGTCGCAAAAGAACTTGGAGCTGTTACAATCAGCCAATATGTTGATGAATCAGGGCTTACAGAAGTTTGCGATTATAATGTTCAGTATGGAAGTATCTGGGAAGACGATGAGGATCAGGGAAGAACGAATGCGGGAAATGCACTGCGAATTGCAATGGCAATTGTAGATGTTACAGAAGGATATAAAAATTATGCAGATGCAATGGATGCTTTTGAAAAAATTCAGCCGGCTTATGTGAGAGCAAGAGAATATTGCAGACCGTTAGCGAAGAAATGGGCAGATCAGGTTAAAGATGAAAAAACAATTACAGTAATCGCAAGTGGACCAGCTTATGGTTCTGGTCATATTTTTTCAACTTGTAATATTCTCGAAATGCTACAGATTCAATCTCCAACATTTAACAGTTGTGATTTTTTCCATGGACCATTTGAAATTACAGATAAAAATGGAGCATTTTTCCTCCTTGTTGCAGATGGAAGAACCAGAAAAGCTGATGAGCGTGCAATTACATTTTTAAAGAAATATGCAGGTGAAAAAGTATATATTCTGGATGCAAAAGAGCTTGGTCTTGATAATCTAAAAGATTCAGTTTCAGAATATTTTAATCATCTTTTGTTTACACCTATTCTGAATAATGTTTATATGAAAGCATTGTCAGAAGCAACAGGAATAGATTACACAACTCGTCGATATATGTGGAAGGTAGAATATTAAACAAATAATATGACAGATAATAGAATCATTCGTATACTCACGACATTATGTGATTTCCTTATTTTGAATATTTTGTGGTTGGTATGTTCAGTACCTGTTATTACAGCAGGGGCATCCACAACTGCATTATATTCTGTAATGTTTAAAATTATAAAGAAGGAAGAAGGGTATATTATAAAAAGCTTTTTAAAAGCATTTCGTCAAAATTTTAAGCAAAGTACAATTATCTGGCTTCTGTTAATTGGGACAGGATGTATTGTTGGATATGACTGGTATATAGCAGTAACATATATCAAGTTGAATCGACAGATAATAAATATTCTGGTAGCAGGAATCATCATATTTTTATTATGGGGATGGATATTTGTATTTCCGTTGATAGCTTGTTTTGAAAATGCAATAAAGAATATGATAAAAAATGCTTTTTTAATACCAATATCACAACTGCCGTATGCAGTAATTATTATATTATTTGATATTGTGTGTATTGGAGGAACACTTTATAATTACAGAACACTTTTTTATGGAAGTATATTCTGGAGTAGTATAGGCGGAAGCCTTCTGGTATATGTGAATTCTATTTTTATGAGTAAAATATTTGAACCATATAGGTAATAAAACTCTCTTATGAAAGATCGTTAAATCATTCATAAGAGAGTTTTTTAATGTAAATGTAAAAGACAAGTACTTCTATATTTACATAATCTTCGTCTCTTCCAGCTTCTCAGAGAACGCTTCATTCACCTTAATGATCGGCTTCCTAAGCACCAGTCCCACGATCAGGGACACCATAAGGAAGATACAAAGCTTTCCAAGATCGATCCAGTAATCCATACCGTAAAGACCACCGACAGCTTCACGCAGGGCTGCCATACTGTGGGTAAACGGCAGTAGCGGATATACCGCTTTGAAGAATCCCGGGGCAACCTCGATCGGGAAAGTTCCGCCGGTTCCGGCTACCTGCATAACCAGAAGTACGACACTGACCGCTTTTCCGATATCTCCGAAGGAGACAGTCAGCGTGTAAATGATGTTAACATATACGATGCTGGATACCCATCCGGCAAGGAGGAAGAGGAACGGGTGCTTGCACTGGATGTCAAGATAGAACAGATCACCGAGGCAGATCAGGGTGCTTTGCAAAAGCCCCAGGATCAGGAAGATAAGGTATCTTCCAAGATAAATCTGATGGAGCTTCAGATGTTTAAGTCCGGTGGTGCCGTTTTCGGATACAGTGACCTTGAGCATGGCAACCAGGACAATTCCGCCGATCCAGATGGAAAGTGTAGAGTAGAATGGGGCCATGGAAGAACCGTAATTTTCAATCGGGTACACTTTGTTGGTCTTAAGCTCTACCGGTGCGGCGAGGAAAGAACTGATACTGTCCTTATCGCCGGAAATCAGATCTTCCAGTTCGGAGAAATCGCCGGTTGCTTCCATTTGACCAAGTCTGGAGATGGTATCTGTGATCTTTGAGGCAGCCGTTTTCAAAAGCTCAGAAGAGGTTTCCAGAGCCTTCTGAATCTGCGACAGATCAGAGCCAGCTGAAGAAGCAAGGGTATAGATTCCATCTGCACTTACACCGAGCTGGGAGAGCAGTCCGGACAGATCATTTTTGGTGGAACCAAGAGAGACGGACAGCTGTTTTAAAGAAGCAGATACATTGGTTTCATAGTCGGATTTGACAGCTGCAATTCCGGAAATACTGGAGCTGATCAGATCATCCAGCTCTTTTTTAGAGGTTGTTACATTGCCTGCTGTATCCCGCAGAGAGGAAGCAGCGTTCGTGAGTTTATCACGAAGTTCTTCCTGAACAGCAATGGAATCGTCTAATTTAGCAAGAATCGATGCGGTAAGATCAGACAGCTCCGGGTGTGCATCTGCAATCTGTGCAATGCTGTCACAGATTCCCTGGTAAGACTGTACGATCGCATTAACGCGGCCGCCAAGAAGGTCAAGGGTATCTGCTACAGCACCCGCATCCTGTGATTGTGATTGGAATGCCTGATCGACTGTCTGTGACATCTGTTCGTAAAAGCTTTTGGTAGAGGTCAGTGCAGCATTGATTCCGTCTGTAGCTCCGTCCAGAGTTTCCTGAATCCCGGAGAAGGACTGCTGTGTACCGGAAAGCGTATCTGCATTTGCAGAAGCCTGTTCTTTCGTTGCTTTTAAGAATTCGGCAGTTGTGTCCAGAAGCTGCTGCGCAGAATCGGTCATCTGTGAGAAGGAATGCAGGGTAGTCGAAGAGGCAGACAGATCAGAACCGATTTTATTCAGATTTGTGATCAGTGTGCCTGCAAGCTCATCCGAATCCCTGGAGTCTGCGGTATTTGCAACAGTCTGGAGCGCGGTCAGCACCGTATCGGAAATGGTTTCGATAAATACTTCGTTGACCTGTGTTTGGACTGCGGTTGCTCCTTTGTCTGTTACCTTCGGCGCAATGGCATTTTCTTTTGCATTGGAGTAATAGGTAATCTCCGGTTTTTTAATATCACTGGAAAATACACTCATCAGGTTCGTACTGAAATCTTCCGGGATTACGATTGCTGCGTAATATTCTCCGGATTTTACACCCTTCATTGCTTTGCTTTTGGTCGTAAATACCCAGTTGAGCTGTGTATTCTCCCGAAGAGCAGACAATACCTGATCGCCAAGATTCAGCTGGAGCGGGATCAGGTTTCCGGTATAGCCTTCATCTACGCTTGCTACGGCAACCTTCAGATTCCCAGTATTCCCATAGGGATCCCAGCTTGCCGCAATGTTGAACCATGCATAAAGGCAGGGAACCACTGTGACGCCGAGAACGACGATCAGCGCAATGACATTTGTTCTTATTTTCCGGATATCTCTTGTGAAGATGGTCCACATATTTCTCATTCGTCTTTTCCCTCCTTTACTTTTTTAAGAAATTCTTCTTCAGACAGATGGATATAGGAAAGCTGTCTGGAGGTCTTGTCGTGAATATATTCTACACAGATCAGATAGACGGCGAGTACGATCAGGGAAATGATCCACAGTGTCAGGTATACGATCTTGGATTCCAGGCCGAACATCAGAAGAAGAAAGATCAGCGGAATTACAAGAATCAGGATAAAACCGGTACGGATCAGCTTTGGATACCGTTTTTCGAACCGGTTGGCACGTTGGATAAAATCAGCCCGTCCGTCTTCGTCCTGCATCATGGTTTTCATCATCAGTGTAAGCTGTGGGCGGGAGAGCTCACCGGTTGCAGTCTCTCCCAGCATCAGGTCTGTCTCGGCAAGACGTTTGTCGAACAGATGGTTCAGATTCATCAGAAGTGGTCTCAGTACCAGTCCGATGAAGAATGCAAGGAGAAGGAAAAGCAGCAGGGTCAGCAGATCCTTTGCGTAGTTATTTTTGTAAAATCCGGCAATACACTCACGCATAGCGCCAATTCCGTAAGAGAACGGCAGAAGCGGATGCAGTCTCTGGAAAAAGACCGGTGTCATCTCGATCGGATAGGTTCCGGAAGAACCAGGGATCTGCAGGATGACCAGGACAACGGCAAGCGCTTTTCCAATGTGCTTGAAGGTCAGCGCCATTGCATAGATCAGATTGACATACACAAAGGAGCAGAGCATACCAGCGCACACAAATGCAACCGGGTGGACACACTGTACTTTCAGAAGCAGCAGATCTCCTATGCACACAATAAATCCCTGGATCAGTCCGACCACGACAAAGAGCATCCAACGTCCGAAATAAGCAGTTGTCGGAGTAAAACGGGAAATGGTTTCGTCTTTGTCTACTTCCTGTTTCAGGATGGATACCAGGATCAGTCCGCCAACCCAGAGTGCCAGATTAGTGTAGAACGGAGTCATTCCGGAACCGTAATTTTCCACATCATAAAGTACCTTTGAATTGATCGAAACCGGTGAGGACATAAAATCAGAAATGGAATCTGAGTCGATGCCTTCCAGTGAGATCAGATGCTGGTAGGTTTCGGAGCTCTGCAGAGCTTTTAGGTCAGCGGTAATATTTTCCAGAGCAGTATCTACGCTTTCAAGAGTTCCTCCGGTCTGACCAAGTGCGTCTGCACTTTCGTTTAAACTGCTCTTTAACTGGGTAAGGATCACCTTTAACTGTGTGATCGTCGGATTTACCCCGGTTAAAGTAGAAGAAAGGCTTCCGCTTAATGTGGCAAGCCCGTCAAGTGACTGGTTCAGCTGTGGCAGAAGCGACTGGTTCAGACTGCTTCTGTAATTCTGCAGAGACTGTCGGTTCTGGGCAGTGAGTGTCTCAAGAGAACTTCTGGTATTACTTGCTGTAGTCAGTGCATTTCCTATGCTGGAATTGCTGTTCCCAAGAGAATCAATGAGTTCCTGAAGAGAAGCATTCTGTGCCTGGAGTTCTGCAATTTTTTCGCTGACGATACCGGACAGAGAAGAATCACTTCCGATCTGCTGCTGAAGGGCGGCAAGCTTTTCCAGAATTTCTGCATTTTTCTTATTTAAAGAGCTGGCAGAAGAAATACTGTCTCCGATCGCAGTGTTGACCTGTGTGGCTTTTGTCTCAAAAGTTCCGAGCTTTAAGGCTGCGGAAGTATAGACATTATTTAAAAGTGTTTCGCCATCTGACAGGCTGGTAGAAAATTCTGTGGAAAAGGTTCCGATTGCTGTCCGGCTGGTGGCAAGCAGATCTGATGAATCTGCAAGGGCAGCAGAACCGGAAGAGGCAACAGCATTTACAGAGTCCAGTGTTTTCAGAGTGTCATCGATCAAAGAACCGGAATCTTTTACCGTAGCCTGGAAATCCTTCAGGGCGTTCTGATAGTCAGCAAGATTCTTACGGGTATCGGTAAGCGCCTGCATCAGCGTAGAATTTGTTCCGTCAAGCTTGCCGGTCAGTGTACCGGCCGATTTCTGCACGATCTTCGCAATGGAGTCAGCGGCAACGGACGAAAAGGTGTCATTGATCTGCTGCTGGATCGTGCTTGCGCCGGTGGCGGTGATCTTCGGAGCAATCGCGTTTTTCTTTTCATTAATATAATAGTCGAGCTGCGGCTGTTTTAAATCCCCGGAAAGGATGCTGAGGAGAGACTCGCTGAAATCCTCTGGGATTACAATGGCAGCGTAGTATTTGCCGGAACGGACACCGCTTTTGGCTTTCTTTTCATCAACAAAGGTCCAGCCAAGCTGGTGATTTTTTTTCAGATTCTGTACGATGGTGTCTCCGGCATTCAGATCTATCGAACCGGTGTGTCCACCGGTGTCACAATTTGCAATTGCTACTTTTACATTTTTTGTATTGCCGTAGGGATCCATGTTGGCGGCAATGTTGAACCATGCATAGAGAGAAGGGAGAATGCAGACTCCCACCATGACGAGAGCAGCAGCAGGGCTACGTAAGAGTCTCTTTAAATCTCTCTGAAATATTTGAAGCACTTTCTTCATGTGAACCTCCTGTGTAATGTCGTTAATAGTGCCAGTATTGAGAATAGTATAGCAAAAAGTGTGGAAAAAATCCATGAGAAAAAATGACGTTTGGTCAGAAATGCAATCTGGATAAAGTTAAGCGTAAGATGATATTTGAAAAAACAGTGTTTTATGATATTCTATATTTATCTATAATACAAATAAAAAAGGGTGGAATAGAAAGTGTCAATAAAAGTAAAAGAGGTATTAGAGCTGGCACAGTCGAAAGGATGTACATTAGCAGCCGGAGAAGGTGGAATGGATAGGATTGTTCGCTTTGTGGATTGTATGGAAATACCAGATATGAAAGCTTGGATGCGCCCAAATGTTTTGTATATTACAACTGGATATGCATATAGTGACACAAAAGAAGAAATAATGAATCTGATAAGAAATTTGTATGAAGCAAAGGCAGCTGCGCTCGCGACAAAATATAGATATATTGGTTGTTTTTTGGATGATGCGATCAAACTGGCTAATGAATTACAGTTCCCAATCATTTTGTGGCCGGAAGATCTGCCTTTCATAGAAATGAATTATCTTGTGATGGAGGCATTGATAAAATCACAGAACAATTTGATGGATACCATTTATTCTCGAATTGAAAAATATAACCGTCGGGAAATGGATAAAAGATTGTTTATTGATCTTTTGACAGGAAATATCACATGTAATGAAGAAGGAAACTATCGGATCGAAGAACAAAAATGGCCATCACCTCCGTACCAGATCGTTTATATTGAAATTGATGGAATTAAACAAAAATTACATGAACTACAGGAAGAGATTGTTCATGAAAAAATTGAGAAAATCGAAAATATGATAAAAGAATCTTTTGGCGAGGAAAAAGTAATTGTTTTGTCGAATAATGATAATTTTCAATGCATATTAAAACGGACAAAAGAGAAAACTATAACGAAAGAGTATTTCGAGAAGATTCAGAAAAATATTTCGGAAAAGACAGGATATACTGCAGCGATAGGTGTTTCGAGAGTAGAAAATTCCTACCAACGTTTCGGAAAGGCTTATCAGGATGCAAGGGATGCAGTAGAAATTGCAGTGTGCCAGGAATTCAATTCAAAAGTACTTTGTATAGAAGATGCAGGCTTTTGGAGAATCATGAAAGAAATCAGTAAGCATGAGATGTGTCAGGAGTTTATGGAGGACAAGTTGAATGCATTTATTGAATATGATCAAAAAAATGAAAGTGAACTTTTAGAAACGCTGGAAGTTCTCGTGAATAATTTAGGGGCAAGAAATGTAACAGCAAATGCACTTCATTTGCATCGAAATACTTTGATATACAGAATTAAAAAAATTGAAAATCAGACAGGATATGATTTGTCAGATCCGAATAGTATTCTTGAGATAGCGCTTGCGCTTCGAATAAAGAAATTTTTGAAATAAAAGATGCCTTTTCAGGGCATCTTTTATTTCAAAATAGTATGTATCTATTACGAGAAAGGATTCAGTTTTTGAAAATGATTCATTGAACCGTATAAACTTTGTAATTTTTCGAATTCTTCTTCGTCGTATAATTTAAGAGAACGACGGCCAAAGGATTTGGCAACTTCTAACATAAAGCGTGCAGCTTCATCAAGATCAGTCATATGACTGGCTCCGGTTGCACAACCGGGAACAGTTGTTTCTGTTGTGATGGCAATCCCGACTACAGGTGCATTAGTAGCAGTTGCCGGTTGCAGAATACTGTTTAGATGATGAAGATCATTGCCATAAGGAGTGATATCCTGCTGTGTTAATGGAAATACTTTTGGAAGTTTTCCCGTAGTAATCTGCATTAAATCAAGAAGATCTTCGGAAGTACGAAGGATGTAGCCTTCTTTTACTGTAGGTGAGATTGCAAATCCATTGTGATTGATCACGCGATTTCCTTTAGTAGTATCTACAGAGAGAACTGCGTCAAGTTCCGGTGTGAGCTCTTCGGCATTTACCTGTGCCATTTCTACAGGTGATCCCATAAATGGAACCGGAACATGTGGCGCGGTCGGTGCATCCGGACAAATATGTGTAGAAATGAATACGTCACCTTCCAAAAAATCCCCTTTATTCTGCATATCTAATAATTTGGCAGCAAGAGCAATTGCAACGAGGGCACCATCACCGTCAGATACATACCCGATTCGCTCAGGACGAGCACCAAGTCCGCCTAATCTCCCAAGAAGTCCAATTGTCGGAGCATCGCCTCCGGAAGTCTTTCCGTGAAGACCCGGGATGCGAATTTTTAACATATCTGTAGAACCTTTTGGTCCAACTAAAGGATAAACCTGAATATCCGCATCTTGTTTTATGGATTTTAAATAAGATGCGACAGAGTTGCCGTTTACGTTCTTACTGTCTATAATGTCGAAAGCTTCTATTAATTGTTTGAATAACATCTTAAATCCTCTCTTTCTAACTAAAATAGTTTTTTAATTGACAAGCAAAGTTTAGCATTACTAAATAGGAAAGTCGATATTGTGCGTGCCTAAAAAGAAAGAAAATAGTTGGGCGAAATGCACATGCTATATTTTTGGAAGAATAATAAATGTGCAAAGTGCATAAAAAACAGGGACATTATGGTGCATGGAGAGCGTCGACACTTTAAGAAGTCAATGTTATACTGTAGTCAAATAAGAATTCGGAAGAAACGGAGGAATAAAATGTGAAAGAAAGAACAGGGACTGTAAATTGCATGATCGCAACTATTATTATTTGCATTATTGCGGAGCTGATTGGTCCACTTCAATTTAAGGTGATGGGGATTGACGTGAAGATATTGACGATGATTTGGGTTATCATCATGGGAATTCTTTTATCTCCAACATTATTAGGAAAAGTGATTCCCCCACTGAAGAAATTTATTAGTAACGCAGAAATTAAACGGGCACCGTTTTTGTTGTCTCTTACATTATATCCGCTTGGAATTATGTTTGGTATCAATGCAGGTCCAAAGGTTGGAATTGTTTTACAGGCAGGTCCTGCTTTACTGTTTCAGGAAGCGGGAAATATGATGACGATGCTGATTGCATTACCACTTGGCTTACTCCTTGGATTAGGAAGAAGTGCTGTGGGTGGAACGTTTTCTCTTTGCAGAGATACGGCACTTGGTATTATCGGAGATAAATATGGTCTGGAATCCAGAGAAGGAATGGGAACACTTGGAACTTATATTAGCGGAAGTGTATTTGGTACTCTCTTCTATTCTTTCCTGGCACCGATCGGGTTAGCAATCGGATTTCATCCTTATGCACTTGCGATGGCATCAGGTATGGGAAGTGCATCTATGATGAATGCGGCTACTGCAGCGTTGACAAATGCAGCGGCACCTATGTATGCAGAACAAATTCTTGCATATTCTGCAACCAGTGGACTTTTAACTGCAGTAACAGGTGTGTATGTGGAAATGTTTTTGGCATTGCCATTAGCGAACTGGTATTATAATCGTGTTAATCCAGGTATTGAAAAATTAAGGGCTAAATTATTTAAAAAAGCATCTGAGGAGGCATAAGATGGAAAATACAAAACAAACTCCACAAGAAAAATCGACATTAAGTAATATTTTAGAACAAATTAAAATAGTATTGGTGATTTATGGAATTGTCATAATTATACATATGGTTTCTATTGGAAGCAAACTCCCGGATTTAGCAAAGTCGACAGTGGTAAGCTTTGTAATGGTAGTGATTGCGATTACCTTGAAAAATGTTGTGAAAAAACCTAATCTTCCAGGATTTGCGTGGGCTACACTGGTATCCTTTGTTTTGACATTGCCGATATCTCCGATTTCAGATTTTATCGTAAATGCAATGAGTGCATATAGTTTTGGACTTGTAGGACTTCCGCTACTTGCTTTTGCTGGAATTGCTGTAGGAGACCAGCTTGAGGTTTTCAAAAAACTCAGCTGGAAAATCGTAATTGTATCCTTTGTGGTTATGGCATCTACTTATTTTGGATCAGCAGCAATTTCAAATATTATCTTATCTTTAAAAGGAATGATCTAAAACCATACAGATAAAATTAAGAGGTGAAGAATATGGATAATTTAGAATTAATGAAACAGGAAATCAGTAATCTTGCAAAAGAGAAAAAGGAAGAATTTGAAAAAGTAAGTGATTATATTTTTGCAAACCCTGAACTGGCATTTAAAGAATATAAATCACAGGAAGCACTTTGCAAACTGTTGGAAAGCCATGGCTTTGTTGTTAAACGCGGAATTGCAGAAATGCCGACGTCTTTTGAAGCAGTTTTTGATTCTGGAAAACCAGGGAAAACAGTAGCACTTATGGGAGAATATGATTGTCTTCCAGAAATCGGACATGGTTGTGGACATAATCTGATCGGAACATCAGCAGCCGGTGCAGGAATTGTATTAAAGGAAGTTATGGAAAAGCATGAGATAGGTGGCGTGTTAAAAGTATTAGGTACTCCGGCCGAAGAAAAGGGCAGTGGCAAAGCGATTATGGTTCGCCATGGAGTATTTGAAGGAATTGATGCTGCACTTCTGATGCATCCGTGTGATGAATCTATGCCAGATGATATTTCTTTTGCAGCAATTACATTGGAATTCACCTTTAAAGGAAAACCGGCCCATGCGGCAGCTTGCCCATGGAAGGGAGCAAATGCACTGAGTGGAGTTCAGTTAATGTTCCATGCGGTTGATATGATGCGTTTACATTTTAAAGATTACAGCAGAGTACACGGAATTATTACAGAAGGCGGAGTAGCTCATAATACTATAACAGATGAAGCGAAAGCAGTATTTAATATTCGTTCACTGGAATATGATTATATGATGGAAATGGTTGATGCTATTCGTGATTGTGCGAAAGGAGCGGCAATTGCAACCAGGACAGAAGTTGAAGAAAGACAAGTGGATGAAGTTGTCAAAGATGTGCGTAATGATAAGAAACTGGTTCAGTATGTTCGTAAGAACATGGACTTTATTGGTGAAGAGTATATAGAGCGTGACCTGACTCAGGGAATCGGTTCGACTGATGTTGGAAATGTAACCCATGAAATACCGGCAATTCAGTTTTATGTGAAATTGAAAGAGCATGTAGGGACACATACAAAAGAGTTTGCAGTAGCAGCAGGCGGAGAAGAAGGAAAAAGAAATCTGCATGCTTCTGTTCAGCTCTTGGCAATGAGTGCATTGGATGTATTAAGTGAGTAAATAGAAAGTGTATCATTTTTTAGAGAGTTCTAAAAAGTGATACACTTTTTTTGAAATATTGTCTTGACTGAATATTTCGCATTTGTTTAAAAATTCTTTAGAAATGTCTTTTCCATATCTTAACAATCTCCTGTTAAACTATGCTCATAAAAAGATAACGGGAGGAATTAATAAATGAGAGTATTGATTACAACAGATTGGTACGAACCGGTTATAAACGGTGTTGTTACTTCAGTTATGAATCTTTCCAGACAGCTAAGAGAAAGAGGACATGAAGTAAAAATTCTTACATTATCAAGAACATTTCATTCTTATATAGAAGGCGATGTGGTTTATGCAGGATCAATTGGACTTGGATGCATTTATCCGCAGGCAAGATTAAAAATTCCAAAGGCAGCAGGTGACTATATGGAAATGTTGCTTGAGTGGAAACCGGATATTGTGCATTCACAGTGTGAATTTTCCACATTTTTCTTAGCGAAAAGGATCGCATCTGAACTTCACGTTCCGATTGTACATACGTACCATACAGTTTACGAGGACTATACCCATTATTTTTCACCGCAGAAAGTATGGGGAAGAAATATTGTGCAGTTGATGACAAAGAAACTTGCAAATGCGGTAGAAACCCTAATTGCACCCAGTGATAAGATCCGTAAGATATTGGAAGGATACCAGGTGTCTTGTCCGGTGGAAGTTATTCCATCTGGAATCCATCTGGAAAAATATCAGTTATGTAAAAAAGAAGACTGGCGTAAAAAAATCCGTATGCAGCTTGGTATATTACAGGATGCACTGGTGTTGGTATATGTAGGCAGAATGGCAAAGGAAAAAAACATTGAAGAGCTTCTGGAATATCAGCAAGATGCAGGAAAATCCGGGGTGATTTTAGTCCTTGTAGGGGATGAACCATATCTTCCGGAGCTGAAAAAAAAGGTTGAAGAGCTAAAGCTTGCTAAAAATGTGATTTTTACGGGAATGATCACACCGGAAGAAGTGGGACGCTATTATCAGGCAGGAGATCTCTTTGTCAGTGCTTCTACCAGCGAGACACAGGGAATGACTTATGCAGAAGCGCTTGCAGGTGGTATTCCGCTCCTTTGCAGAAGAGACGGATGTCTGGAACAAGTTGTGACAGATGGGGAAAATGGATGGCAGTATGATGAAAAAGAAGATTATCTTATGAGAATCCAAGAATGGAAGGGGATGGGTGAAAATGCAAGAGGCAGGATGCAAAACAAGGCTGCTATTTCAGCAGAAAAATTTTCTTCTGGAAATTTTGCCGAAAGAGTGGAAAAAATCTATGAACAGCAAATACGAAAATACCGATATGAAAATGCAGCCTAAGAAACAGAGAAATCTGACTGGATTTTTCAATCTGCTTTCGATAGCCGGACTGGCCGGATGTGCGCTTCTTGCAATCTTGGCATATAAGAACGGCATTTTAAATTCGGTAGATTCTTTGCAGACATTTATCTGGAAATTCGGTTATACTGGAATGCTCGTTTTTATTCTGATCCAGGTTGTGCAGGTTATTATTCCAATCCTACCGGGTGGAGTCAGTTGCCTGGGGGGTGTGATCTTTTTTGGGCCGTGGCTAGGATTTCTTTATAATTATATTGGTATCTGTATAGGATCAATTGCAGTGTTTGGAATTTCAAAGACAATAGGAAGGCCGGTTTTATACAAAATGTTTTCTGAAAAAATGATAGAAAAATATGATGGATGGACCCAGAAGGACGGTAAGTTTTTGAAATTATTTGCGCTGGCGATCTTTTTCCCGGTGGCACCGGATGATTTTTTGTGCTATCTTGCGGGAACTACAAAAATGACGTGGAAACAGTTTACAGCAGTTATTGTACTTGGAAAACCATTTTCTATTGCACTTTACAGTCTGGGGCTTACGACAGCATTTAAGATGTTATTTTCATTATAAAAGGAATAGGGTAAAGATTATGAAAACATATATATACAGAGGTGGGTTTCCGATTGTAGAAAAAAGTGGTGTCGGAAAAGCAATCGAGCATCAGGAGAAAATGCTGAATGCAGTAGAGGCACCGCGTGCAGCCAGGTGGAAAGAAGCAACCGTGGTTCATATGAATACAGTTTTTCCAGATTCGGTGATTGTGGCCTTTATAGCAAAAATGCAGAAGAAAAAAGTGATTTATTATGGGCATTCTACAATGGAAGATTTTAAAAATTCCTTTATTGGTTCTAATCTTGCAGCGCCGATTTTTAAAAAATGGATCTGCTTTTGTTACAATTTGGGGGATGTTGTTGTGACGCCAACCGAATATTCCAGAAAATTGTTGGAAGGGTATGGATTGAAACGAAAAATTTATTCGATTACTAATGGTGTGGATACAGAATTTTTCAAACCTGATCCAGAGGGGAGAATACGCTTCCGCGCAAAATATCAGCTAACGGAAGAGCAGAAGGTTGTGATATCTGTGGGACATTTGATTGGAAGAAAAGGAATTCTGGATTTTCTTGAACTGGCCAGAATGATGCCGAAAGTACAGTTTATCTGGTTTGGAGGCGGTAATGAAAGCCTGGTGACAGCAGAAATCAAAGAGGCGATATCAAAGAAACCGGATAATGTATTGTTTGCAGGATTCGTAAAGTCTGATGAACTGCGTGATGCATATTGTGGGGCAGACGTATTTTCGTTTATGAGTTATGAGGAAACGGAAGGAATCGTTGTTTTAGAAGCTCTTGCCTGTGAAATTCCGACAATAGTAAGAAACATTCCTGTGTATGAAGGATGGCTTGAAGATGAAAAACAGGTATATAAAGCAGAGACAATAAAAGAGTTTCAGGAAAAGATAACTGCGATTTTCAGTCGGGATGTTCGTTTGATGAAAAAGGAAGAACGGAAAATTGCTTGTAATAAAAGTCTTGGAAAAGTTGGAGAACGATTGCTGAGGCTATATTTTGAAATGGAATAAGGGACGTTCAGCCGCGCCATTCGCAAAAGCGTGCCTGCGGCACTTGTCGCTACTGCGCAGCTATTTTGCTCATAGAGTGGCGCTCATCTCATCCGTATATGTATAATTGTATAATCAGCCGTCCTTTCATGCGAGCATGAAATCCGTCTGACTATACGGATGGCTGAATTGATGTCAGAATATTCTGAA